>NZ_JBXWMF010000024.1:0-67360 GCF_059609725.1 Ruegeria sp. YTSC199 | reverse complement strand
ACCATTGCCTGCCTGCTTGCAAATACCCTCACAGCCGCATGCCGCGCAAACAAACTCCCGGAACCCGAAGGCCTGACGGTGTGAGGGTTGGTGCCGCTGTTCAAACTGGTGGTGGCTCTTCCATCCGTTCCGATGCCAGCAGTTATTGGCATTTAGCAGGTCGCAACTCTCGCATGGTAATCGTGTCTATCGGCGTGTCGCATTCCAATTCTATCCGATCCCGCGCTTTGTTGATGCGCGCCACATGCTCGGGAATGCCGGTGGATCAGCAGTTCTGGGGGCAGGGCATGTCGATGGCAGAATGTACTGCCCAGATACGCCATTTGGATTCGGCGGCGGACGTTTTTGCGGTTCTGTTACTACCGGATGCGCCGCGGCACATAGATGTCTTGAAACTTCGGGGCCAACTACAATCGCACAAAAACCTCCTTCGACCAGGAGCGTGGCATGTTCCCGGCCCGGTGCGTCCAGGCGAAATTGAGTGCCTGATTAATAGCGCAATTGCGGCCCATCGGGCCTATAAGATGGTCAACGCATTGGGTGGTGCTCAGAGAGCGAGATAGCCGATTCCAACAAAAGCGATGACACAACCAACCCACTGGCTAGGCGCCATACTTTCATTCAATACAGCCCAGGCAAGCACTATGGTTAGTAGCCCAAACACCGAGGCCGCGACAGATGCATATTGGGCATCGGGTAACCCGCCAGCTGCAACCACACTGAGGATTGCGACGGCGTCCAAAAGACCCATCAAACATAACAACGGCAGCGCTTGTGCGCCGGGCCAGATCGAATTGCGAGACGCGAAAGCTATCCCAGCCAGAATAAGGATTGCTGTAAGCCGACCAAGTAGCGACACGGTGTATTCGTCACTGATCTCTGCTGCGTATTGACCCAAGGCAAATGCTGCTGCGAACCCGGTTGCGGCAAGCAGAGACAAGGCAATGGTCGGGCCAGGCGCAGGGTAAGTTGCCTCGGTACTGTCCGAGCGGGACGCGACGATAGATACCCCGACACCGATCGCGATTACGGCAAGCCAGTGCCATGCACTGACGGTCGAACCTTGCCAGATCGCAACGGTGATGGACAGAACCGGGTAGCTGGCGACAAGCGGCGCAACCAATCGCACGGGTCCTCGATGAAAGGCCTCGTACATGCTGAGCCCAGCCAATAGATAAAACCCACCTGCTGCAATTGAATATGTTATCGCGTAGCCGGATATTGAAATGATGTCTCCTCTAACTACCACCAGCCCGGTCTGCAGGATGGCTCCGAAGAGCAGCACGGTCATAAGCGAGGCGATCACGCTGACAGATTGGCTGATGTAGCGGACGGAAAGGTCATGAATGCCCCAGCACAACGCGGCCAGCAGTCCAAGTGCAAGGGCACTCATGTGAGGGAAGTTCGTTGTGGTTTCGGTGTGGTTGGCATGTTTTTGTTCCAGAAATCAACAGCGCCAAGATGTCACTGGTGATAAACAAATTTTCCTGATATGCAATACATAGGCGATGAAGACTTGGAGAAAACACCTATGTCCTCGGCTTTGAATCAACTTGGTGGCGAAGAGAAACTGCGGGCGCTTGTCGAACATTTCTACGACCGAATGGAGACTGACCCGAAAGTGCATTCCCTGCATCGCCTGCATTTTCGTGGCCACGGATTGAACCATACAAGACAGGCGCAGTTCGAATTTCTTAGCGGGTTTTTGGGCGGGCGGGCCTACTACCGCGAACGGTTTGGCCACATGGACTTACGGGAGATTCATGCCCATGTACCCATACGCGAGGCGGATGCAGAGCTATGGCTGGAAACCTTTGATGCCGCTTTGGAAGAGTGTGATATGCATGGCCCTGTGGTGGACAAAATGCGAAGAACTTTAAGACGCGCGGCACTGATGCTTATTAATGACGTTCCCGACTGGCGCATCGTGGTTGATCGGGAAAAAGGACGAGAAGTTTCAGACTAGAAAAAATGCAGGTTTTTGAAGTCAGCAGTCAAAAACGCCTGACTCGTCTTATCAGGCGAAGACGAGCGGAATTGCCAGATGTCATTCAGAGTTCTTTGCTGACGATATCCTCACATTTCTACGGCATCTCCTGCACAGCATTTCCGGACCCAAGCAATTCGACAGTTCATTGAGACTTAGCTGGATCACTTGACGATATGTCCATGGGACCGCCAAAACCAACAGAATATACGATCGTCCAAAGCTGAGATTGGGCCCACAAAAAGGCGCACGTTTTCCGCGGTGTCGCCAATAAGACCTTGTCAAACGCCCCGGGGGTTCACGCGGCGTGTGTTGAAAGACAAGTACATTCATTGGGGGATCGTGGCGGGTTGGTGAACAAGGCCGCAGTATAAACCGCGACCCTGATGTCGTCCGGTTTCACTGGATCAAATGTCCAGGGTGTTTTCTTTTTCCCACCGCGAAAAATGCGACACGAAGGAATTCCACTCCTGATGCTTCATCTTCAGGAAGGCAGACGAAAACTCGGCCCCCATCATAGCCTTCAGGCCTTTGTCCTTGTCATATTCACGCAGCGCATCAAGCATGTTCAGAGGCAATTTCGGTGCTCCGCGCACCTTATGGCCTTCGGCATACATATCGATGTCCCAACGCTTCCCGGGATCTGCTTTGGATCGGATACCCGACAGACCAGCCGCGATTATGACGGCTTGCAGCAGGTATGGGTTGGTTGCCCCGTCCGGCAGGCGCAGTTCGAACCGTCCGGGGCCGGGGACGCGGACCATATGGGTCCGGTTGTTGCCGGTCCAAGTTACGGTGTTGGGTGCCCAGGTAGCCCCGGACATCGTTCTCGGGGCGTTGATCCGCTTGTAGCTGTTCACCGTGGGGTTGGTGATCGCCGCCAGAGCCGAGGCGTGCTTCATGATGCCGCCAAGGAAGTGCTTGCCGCGCTCTCCCAATCCGACCTCGCCGGTGGGGCCATCTCCTTCACCCGCAAACACGTTGGTCTTGGCCGCCTTACCCGGCGCATCCCAGACCGAGATATGGGCATGGCAGCCATTGCCCGTCAGCCCTTCGACCGGTTTCGGCATGAACGTCGCGCGCAGACCGTGCTTTTCAGCAACCGACTTGGTCATGAACTTGAAGAACGAGTGCTTGTCTGCCGTGCGCAGGACGTCATCAAACTCCCAGTTCATCTCGAACTGGCCGTTGGCGTCCTCGTGGTCGTTCTGATAGGGGCCCCAGCCCAGTTCCAGCATGTAGTCGCAGATCTCGCGGACCACATCATAGCGGCGCATTACGGCCTGCTGATCGTAGCAGGGCTTTTCGGCTGTATCGAACGGGTCGCTGATTTGTTCACCATCCGGGGTCAGCAGAAAGAACTCGGCCTCGATACCGGTTTTGACATGCAGACCTTCGGCGGCGGCTTCATCGATCAGGCGGCGCAGAACGTTGCGTGGGGCTTGCGCGACGTCGCTTCCTTCCATCACGCAGTTGCCAGCGACCCAGGCAACTTCGGGCTTCCAGGGCAGTTGAATGACCGAGGACGGGTCCGGCACTGCCAGCATGTCGGGATGTGCTGGCGTCATGTCCAGCCAGGTGGCGAATCCGGCAAAACCTGCGCCATCTTCCTGCATGTCGGCAATCGCCTGCGCGGGCACCAGTTTAGCCCGCTGTCCGCCGAACAGATCGGTGAACGAGATCATGAAGTATTTGACGCCTTTTTCTTTTGCGAAAGCTGCGAGATCTGTTGTCACGATTGCTTTCCTTTCCCTGTTGAAATTTGGTTTTTCAAAGCAAAAACGCGGCCCCCATCAGGGAGCCGCGCAGCATCGGTTCAGAACCCTTCCTTGCCCGGATACCAACTGGTTCCCGCCAGCGGCACCCGCGCCATGGCAGCTGCCTCCATTGTCAGGGCGCACAAGTCCTCTGGCTCGAGATTGTGCAGGTGGTTATGCCCACAGGCGCGCGCGATGGTTTGAGCCTCAAGCGTCATCACCTTCAGATAGTTGCGCAATCTTCGGCCCGCATCGACCGGGTCCAGACGCTTGGCCAGATCGGGATCCTGCGTGGTGATACCCGCCGGGTCCTGACCTTCGTGCCAGTCGTCGTAGGCACCCGTGGTTGTGCCCAGCTTCTGGTACTCGGATTCCCACTTCGGATCGTTGTCCCCAAGCGCGACAAGGGCAGCGGTTCCGATAGCGACTGCATCTGCACCCAAGGCCATTGCCTTGGCGACGTCGGCACCGGTTCGAATACCACCCGAGATGATCAGTTGAACCTCGCGATGCACACCCAGATCCTGCAGCGCCTGCACGGCCGGGCGAATGCAGGACAGCGTCGGTAGCCCGACATGTTCGATGAACACGTCCTGCGTCGCGGCGGTGCCACCCTGCATGCCGTCCATCACGACAACATCAGCGCCAGCCTTCACCGCCAAAGCAGTGTCGTAGTAGGGGCGTGTTGCGCCAACCTTCACGTAGATCGGTACCTGCCAATCTGTGATTTCTCGAAGTTCAAGGATCTTGATTTCAAGATCGTCCGGGCCAGTCCAGTCCGGATGGCGACAGGCGGAACGCTGATCGATGCCCTTGGGCAGGGTGCGCATCTCAGCCACCCGATCACTGATCTTCTGCCCCAGCAGCATGCCACCGCCGCCAGGCTTGGCACCCTGACCGACCACGATCTCGATCGCGTCCGCCTTGCGCAGGTCATTGGGGTTCATGCCGTAGCGCGACGGCAGGTACTGATAGACCAGCTTGGTGGAATGACCACGCTCTTCGGGCGTCATGCCACCATCTCCGGTGGTGGTTGACGTGCCCGCTGCGGATGCACCACGGCCCAGAGCTTCTTTTGCCGGGCCAGACAATGCGCCAAAGCTCATGCCGGCGATGGTGATCGGGATATCCAGCTCGATAGGTTTCTTGGCAAAGCGGGTGCCCAGCGTTACCGAAGTATCGCACCGTTCCCGATAGCCCTCCAACGGATAGCGTGACACCGACGCGCCCAGAAACAGCAAATCGTCGAAATGCGGCACTTTCCGTTTCGCACCACCGCCTCGAATGTCATAGATGCCGGTGGCCGCGGCACGCCGGATCTCTGCATTGATCGGATTGGTGAATGTCGCCGACTGGATCGGCAGGGTGCGGGGGATCTGATCGTCCATATCTTTCATACCCTTCTTCCTCAGTACGCGGCGGAATTGTCGATGTCGAAATTGTACAGCTGACGGGCCGAACCATAGCGTTTGAACTCTTCCGGTTTGGCGTCGCTGCCTGCGCGGTTCAGCAAATCCCTTAGGATATCCAGATGCTCGGGGCGCATTTCCTTCTCGATGCAATCGGCGCCGAGGCTTTTGACCGACCCACGCACAAACAGCCGTGCTTCATAGAGTGAGTCCCCCAGCGCATCACCTGCATCCCCGCAAACCACCAGATTTCCAGCTTGCGCCATGAAGGCGGACATGTGGCCTATATTGCCATGAACGACGATGTCGATGCCTTTCATCGAGATGCCACAGCGCGAACTGGCATTGCCCTTGATCACAAGCAACCCGCCATGGCCGGTCGCCCCGGCATACTGGCTGGCGTCACCATTCACGATGACCTGACCGGACATCATGTTTTCTGCAACTCCGGGTCCAACGGACCCTTCAACCTTGATGGTTGCCTGCTGGTTCATCCCAGCACAGTAGTATCCAGTCGAGCCTTTAACCGTCACCTCAATCGGCGCGTCCAGCCCAACGGCGATTGCATGGCTGCCCTTTGGATTCACAATTTCCCAATGGGTCTGGTTGGTCTCGGCGTTTTGCGCCTGCAGGGACGAGTTCAATCCGCGCAGACCGTCTGTCTCTAGATTATAGGTCTGCATATCATGCGGCCTTTTCGTGGGTTGTGGGCCTGTCTTTGTGCGACCAGAAATAAACGGTGGATGGTTCAGGTTCCCACACCCGCGCATCTTCGATACCGGGCAGGTTCACCAGGGCGCGATATTCGCTGCCAAAGGCCACATATTGATCTGTTTCCGCCATCACCGCAGGTTTACAGGCGATTGGGTCACGTACGACGCCAAAGCCGTCTTTGGTGCCGACCACGAAGGTAAAAAACCCATCCAGATCATCAATGCTGGATTCCAGAGCTTCACCCAAAGTGGCACCGTTCATCATCTTCCAGGTCAGGTATGCCGCACCCACTTCGGTGTCGTTCTCGGTCTGGATCGTCACGCCTTCGCGGCGCAGCTTGCGGCGCAACGAGTTATGGTTGGACAGCGACCCGTTATGAACCAGGCACTGATCGGATCCTGTATTGAAAGGGTGGGCACCCATTGTCGTCACCGCGGATTCCGTCGCCATGCGAGTGTGCCCAATACCATGAGTGCCGCTCATGCCGCTGAGGTTGAAGCGCTCTGCAACATCCTTGGGCAGGCCGACTTCCTTGTAGATTTCGAGGCTTTCGCCGCGGCTCATGATCCGAACCGAAGGGCGGATTTCGGCCAGTGCAGCGCGCGCGGCTTCGAACTGACCAACGGGAATCTCCAGGACGGTATGTGTGTCGTTGTCTGACTGACCAACCGGAGCGCCCAGACTTCTGCCCAGCTCATCAGCCAGATCGACAAAGTCGGTTTCGGGGATGGGGGACTGAACCGTAATCTTGGTTTTGCCTGCCGACTCTGCGCCATAGATCGCAATACCGGCACTGTCGGGGCCACGATCTGTCATCGTGATCAGCATGTCTGTCAGCATATTGCCCAGTTGGGGCGCAAGAGACTGGTCTTTGAGGAATAATCCAACAATTCCGCACATGGCTGGCAGATCTCCTTGTGTGTTTCGTTATGATTCGACGGTACCAATAAATCTACGGGACATCAATAATGATAGGAAAGTTTTTTTCCTAAGAGGCAATGGACGCAACCTTTGACTTTTTGCGCCCATTGCAAGCTTTTGAGGCTGAATCAATATCGTTCCAGCTGAGCCTTCACCTTCTCTTCGTCACCAGTATGGCGTGCTTTCTCAAGGTGCTCACCTTCCCGGACGAACTGGATGCGATGCCAGCCGATCCAGAATACGACGCCAATGATGACCATAAGGACTTCGTAGCCTTGAAAAGGGTAGATAGGACCGACCTCGGCAAGATCGACAGACCAGTTTGTGTATCCATTCGTAGACATATCTTTCTCCCTTATTCTGCAGCTACGCCACGGGCAGCCAGCTCTTCCTTGTCGGCTGCAATGATTGCTGCTTTGGCATCTTCGTAGGCATGGTGTTCAGCATAATCGAGGCCCTGAAGTTCAACCTCTTCCGGGATACGAAGGACACCGGCTGCGGCTTGCAACTTCGCCACGATCCAACCGGGCATAAAGCCTAGGACAAAGAACATGATGACCGCGCCGGTTATCTGGCCGATCGGATTGATTGTTGCGTAGCCTTCAAATGGCGACGAAGGCACGCCCCACAGGACGATACCTGCGATAATCAAACCGACGACACCGGAATACCCATGTACCGCAACCGCACCGACGGCATCGTCCAATTTGAACCGACGCTCAACCCAGTAGTGCAGCTTGTAGACAATCACGACCCCGATCGCGCCAATGATCATGGCCTGGATCGGGTGATAAAGGTCGTTACCTGCCGAAGCAGTGATAATACCAGCCAAGCCGCCCGAGAATGTCCAGAAGGCGTCGCCCTTGGACACGACATAGGCTGCCATTAAACCGCCGGACAGAGACATCAGGAAGTTGAAGGTGATCGCCGACAGCGTGGTCGGTGCCAGATAGATGTTGGTCGCTGTCCAGGTTACACCAGTGATCTGGCCATCGATTGCTTCTGGCGAGATCGCCGGGACGTTGCATGCAGCGTAGAAGCCCCAGAAACCAGTATAGATCAGGAAAATCCCAATCGTCAGCAGCCACGGGTTGTGCGGTGGAATATCACGGGGCGTGCCATCCTTGGCGAACTTACCAAGCCGCGGACCCAGAACCATGATCACACCAAGTGCATAACCACCTGCGATTGCGTGGATAACACCCGATGCGTAGGCATCGTGATACCCAAGAACGCGCACCATCCAGCCGTCATAGTGCCAACCCCATGCGGCATCGATGATCCAGAAAACCGACCCGATCAGAACCGCATGTACCCAAAGGGCCGAGGATCTGATTCGTTCGATCACAGAACCCGAAACGATCGAGGCTGCGGTCCACGAAAACAGTAGGAATGCAGCCCAGAAGACACCTGTGATTCTATCGCCCAGATTGGTGCCCATCGTGTCCGCCCACGGCAGATTTGCGGCGCCAGCTTCAGTGTCCAGACCGCCCCAGAACGGAAAGTTTGGAAAGGCCCAGTAGATCCACCAACCGAAGAAGAAGAACGTGACCGTCACCAATGGGATGATCATGATGTTTTTCATCAATGTGTGCATATGGTTGCGGGCTCGGCTGGCGCCGACCTCGTACATGCAAAAGCCCACATGGATGAGGAACATGAAGACGACCGTTACCCAGTAATAAAACTCGGTAAAGACCGTCGTGAGTGCATTTAGATTACCATCCACTTCGTAGTCTCCCTGTTGTTGCAGCAGGAGGTCTCTCTGCGGAGTATTTCCTGCTGGGAAAAAATATCTACTCAGGGGACAATTTCATTGACGACCTGTCAATAGATATGTGGGGCAAGCATCTTTAAGGCCAGTGCTTGGAATACGTTTTCGGATATACAAAACGGTATTAAAACGCTGATAAAATTATGAAAATTGCGTTTCTGCTGGATGTATCCAGGGTGCGAAAAGTGCAGGCAAATATTCCCAACAGGAAAAATATCTGCACGTAGGTGTTGATTTTCAACCCAACATCGGCCTCAATATGGCCAACAAAAACACTCAACGGGAGACCTGAACCATGGCCATTCTTTGGAGGACGTCGGTCCTTGCGCAACGCCATGCCGATATCGGCGGCGAGCTTGAGGACTGGAACGGTATGGGAACCGCCTGGTTCTATGACCACAGCCCTGAACGCGCCAAAGCTGACTACGAAGCAATTCGAACCAAAGCGGGTCTTATGGATGTTTCGGGTCTGAAAAAGGTTCATGTTGTTGGTGAAGATGCCGCCTATGTCATTGATCGCGTTACCACACGAAACGTCGAAAAAATCATGCCGGGCCGGTCGACTTATGCGTCGATACTGAATGCCGAAGGCAAATTTATTGATGACTGCATCATTTATCGTCTCTCGGTGAACATGTGGCTTGTCGTGCACGGCACAGGAACGGGCATGGAGCAGCTGACATCGGTGGCAGCGGGCAAGAATTGCTCGGTCATTTTTGACGACGACATGCATGATATGTCGCTGCAGGGGCCGGTGGCCGTTGATTTCCTGGCCAAGCACATCCCCGGGATTCGCGACCTAGCTTACTTCGGTATCATGCAGACCAAGCTCTACGGTTGCCCGGTGATGATTTCGCGGACTGGCTACACCGGTGAGCGTGGCTATGAGATTTTCTGTCAGGCCAAGCACGCTGTTCACCTTTGGGACAATATCCTGGCCGACGGTAAAGACATGGGCATCGTGCCAGTACAGTTCTCGACGCTCGACCTGCTGCGCACCGAAAGCTACCTGCTGTTTTACCCGGGCGACAACTCGGAAACCTATCCGTTCGACGATGAGACATGTGGTGATACGCTATGGGAGCTGGGTCTGGAATTCACGGTTTCGCCGGGAAAAACCGGCTTTATCGGCGCTGAGAACCACTATGCCTCACAAGGGAAAGAACGGTTCAAGATCTACGGTGTCAAACTGGACGGCACGACCCCGGCGGACGAAGGCGCTGACCTGCTGCAAAACGGTGAAAAAGTCGGTGTTGTCACCTTTGGCATGTATTCCGACATTAATGGCCACAACGTAGGTATCGCGCGGATGCCGGTCGCCTGTGCGTCACCTGGCACCAAACTGACGGTGCGCAACGGTGATGGGACAGAAATAGCAGCAACCGCGGAAGAGATGCCGTTCTACGATCAGGACAAATCCATCAGAACCGCAAAGGGCTGAGTTTCAGGGGGCGCGACGGACACACCGTGGCGCCCTTTTCCTATTTGAGGGCACAATGTCAAAGTTCGAATTTCCCAAGTCAATCGCAAGCCGCCCGGTCTGGGGCACGCTGGAGGTTCGCCCGGGCGAACATCATCTCATGATCGCTGAGGCCGAAGGCGCCGAAGCCGTTTTTGCCATCGCGGCACCCGACCTGATGGCCAAGACCCACCTGATCTACATTCCCAAAGGAACGAACTATTCCGAAAGGCTGCAGGCGCTGAACCCTGCGCAGTTCTACGAAGGTCCGTCCTATGAGGCCGCGCTTCAGCGTATTCGCCGTGTGCTGGAAGACGCGCATATGGGATTGCAGGTCTATCTGACCGGCTCTGAGGGCATGATGGGTCAGGCCATGAACGAAGTGATGGCCGTTGGCCTGCCGCACACGGCAATCCAGACCGAACATCGCGGATCGGTTGCGCGTCGAATGCAATGCGTGCACTGCAAGGGCATTACCGAAGATGTCGAGGTTGACCCGTTTGTCTGCGCGCATTGCGGGCTGAACCTGTTTGTGCGCGATCACTATTCCCGCCGCCTTGCCGCCTATCAGGGCGTCCGTGTCGATGCCGAAGATCATGGCAACGTGCCCGAGCCGAAAGGGATATACGAATGAGCGGTGCCGAGAAAATCCAGGTCAAAGTGACCGAAATCACCCCGCTGAACGAGCTGGTGACGCGGTTCCGTTTCGAACGTATCGACGGAGGCCAGTTGCCAACATTTTCGGGCGGAGCGCATACTGTTGTCGAAATGCAGGATGGCGGCATCACACGGCTCAATCCCTATTCACTAATGTCTGATCCGTTCGATCAGTCGTCCTATACAATCTCGGTCCGGCGCGATGATGAGGGCAGGGGCGGGTCGTTGTTCATGCACCGTCAAGTCAAGCTGGGCGATGAAATGACCATTAGCTACCCGGTCAACCTGTTCTCGCTCGACCTGCGGGCCCGCAAGCACCTGTTTCTGGCCGGTGGCATCGGGATCACCCCGTTTCTGGCGCAGATCAAACAGCTGGAATTGCTGCACGGACATTGGGAACTGCACTATGCGTGCCGAAATACTGCGTTGGCGTCTTATGCCGAGCAATTAACAGACAGGCATCCGAACGAAACGCATTTGTATTACGACGATGAGAGCCAGCAGATCGATCTGAAGAATCTTCTCAGTGGGCAGCCTCTGGGTACACATGTCTACGTCTGCGGCCCCAAGGGTATGATCGATTGGGTGCGAACCACCGCCGCCGCAGAAGGATGGCCCGAAGATTGCGTGCATTACGAAGAATTCCTGGCGCCTCAACCTGGCAAACCGTTCGAGGTGCGACTGGCGAAATCGGACAAGGTCATTCATGTGGGCGAAAATGAAAGCCTGCTCGAAGCCATCGAACGGCAAGGGGTGGATGCGCCGTATCTGTGCCGCGGTGGGGCCTGCGGTCAGTGCGAAACCGTGGTGCTGG
Source organism: Ruegeria sp. YTSC199 (assembly GCF_059609725.1). Classification (NCBI taxonomy): domain Bacteria; kingdom Pseudomonadati; phylum Pseudomonadota; class Alphaproteobacteria; order Rhodobacterales; family Roseobacteraceae; genus Ruegeria; species Ruegeria sp. YTSC199. The sequence continues at coordinate 55,868 of NZ_JBXWMF010000024.1, read as the reverse complement.
ATCACCACGGAAACTTTGTGCACCGCGATCACTGGCTGACCGACGAAGAAAAGGCTGCGGGCAAGAAAATCATGCCCTGCGTATCGCGTTTCGAGGGCAAGTCCCTCGTGCTGGACCGCTGACAGGAGGCCAAACATGACCATACAATTCAACGACGAGTCCTTCCGCGACGACTATACGTTTCACAACTCGGACTGGGCGATCAAGCGGTTTCCGTTCCCATTCCACGAAGACAGTTACATGTATTCGGTCAACATGGAACAGCACCGGGGCGGGCCCGAAGGCTCGGTCTATGAGATGCGGTTCGATGTGGACGAACACTATGTGTCCGAGATGAAAGACCGTGCCCTCGTTTTGGACCAGGACCCATTGCGCTGTCAGTCTCTGCCGCATATGACCTTGGCCGGCTGGGATCTGCTGGAACTGATCATGGTCAGCAAATCCGAGGATTACCCTGATCTGTTCGAACTGCATCGCAACGGCAATCAGTGGCGCTGGATCAACAAACCGCTAGGTATCGATCACAGCTTTACCTTCATGGATGAAACCACGCTGCCCTATGGGCCGATGGAATACATCACCCGTCAGGCACAGGGCGATTTTGCCGTACTTGATCAGCGCGACGAAATGCTGTGGATGGATGCTGGTATGGTGACGACGCAAGCCGATTGGAGTTTGGATTTCGATATCGGCATGAACTTTTTTGAGTGGCACGCACCGGTTCCGAAAGCCCATGAAATGGGAATTTTCCAGCGTGCGTTGAAATTCCTGTTGAATATCCAGCAGGGCGCGCCAGCGCGGCGTCTGAACTGGACCATGACCGTGAACCCGCTGCTGGATACCAGCCCGGAGAACTACCATAAATGGGGCATCCAGAAGACGACTCTGACGCCAGAGAACATCGGCCACAAGCAGCATTTGCGGGTCGAGCTGCAAACCTTCTTTCGGCTGCCGCGTTCCAATGCGCTGGTATTCCCGATCCGCTGCTATCTGTGCAGTTTTCAGGATCTGATGACAGTGCCAAAATGGGGCCGACGCCTGCACCGCGTTATCCGTGATTTACCTGACGAGTTGGCGACATACAAAGGTTTCATCGACAACCGGCCGATGATGCTCGACTATCTCAGCCAGTTTGACGATGGGCTACCAACCTCGCCTGGTATCTGGCCGGATCTGGAAACAGAACCGCCTTTGTCAAAGTAGGCCTGCATTGCGAAGTGTCTTGGCTCATATGACTGATCCGGATGAAATACCCTGGCTCATTCCGAGTGATGACTTCGCATTGTATGACGCGATTGCGCTACTTCGTGCGTCATTTCAGTACATGGAAGGTCGGATCGACCCTCCGTCTTCTGTTCATGATCTGACCGTGGAAGGGATGCAGGCCCATTGTAACGATGGTGGTGAAATCTGGGCCATCGGTCGACCTCTTTTTGCGTGCATGTTCCTGACGCCCAAAACCGACAGCTTATACCTTGGAAAACTGGCGGTGAAGGAAGGAAAGCGAGGGCAGGGTATCTGCCGCACGTTGGTCAATCACGCAGAAAGCCGCGCTGTAGAACTTGATCTTCCTGCGTTAGAACTGGAAACGCGCGTGGAACTCACTGAAAGTCACCGCGTATTTTCAAGGCTTGGGTTTATGATCGTAGGTATAGATAATCACGAAGGTTTCGACAGGCCTACGAATTTCTTATTGCGAAAGCCGGTCAGTTTGTCTGCGGATAGCTGATCACTGAAATGTATCGTGCCGGCAGAGTGACTAATCGTTCCGGACCATGGGGCGCGTCGGCATCAAAGAACAGGGTGTCGCCGGGCTTCAGGGGATAGATCTGGTCTCCGTGGCGATAGTCTACCTCGCCTTCCAACATGTAAATAGTCTCAATTCCTCCATGTTGAAATGTCGGGAACACGTCGGATTCAGCGGTTAGTGTTATCAGGTAGGGCTCTACGATTACGCCTGACCCGTTGGCGCCAATATGCCCCAACAGATTATATTGATGGTTGGCACGTGTTCCTTCGCGCTCCAGTTCAACGCCCTCGCCAGCTTTTGTATGAACCGCCTCGCGACGCTCTTCAAACTGTCTGAAGAAGCTTGTTAATGGAACTGACAGTGCGTCCGCCAGCGACTGTAATGTCGTCAAGGAAGGTGACGTATTCCCGTTCTCGATCTTGGACAGCATGCCGATCGACAATCCGGTTAGCTGGGCCAGTTCCGCGACCGTAGTGTTCTGCTGTTTGCGAAAGGCGCGAACCTCGCGGCCGATGGCAACTTCGAGAACTTTTTCTCTGTCACCCGAACGAACGGAATGTGGGTCCTGCGTCAGATTTGCCGCCATTTCTTTGTCGCGTTTTTTCAATTTTACTCTTTCGATGTCTTGCTATACTTGCCCAATCCGGTTCCGCAAGCAGGCGTGGCGCAATCCCCAATACAACTGGGACTACCATATCACCAATTTTTCCTGGTAGTAAAATATTCATGCTGACAGAAAAAAGAATGGAAACCGGATTCCTTCTGTTTGACGGCTTTCCGATGGCATGCCTGTCATTGGTGATCGAACCGCTACGTGCCGCAAATGAGATCGCCGGACAAGAGACATTTTGCGGTTCTGTCGCAAACCTCTTGGATGACAGCATGAATGGAATTGGTAGTTTGTTTATCCAGCCAATTTAGCAAACTGCTGAAACGGCCGGAGTCCGGGTGTGAACTGACCTTTTCGGACCATGTTGACCAGTTCGATACCTGCCAGTGAAATGCGGCTGAAGCGAAAGATTTAAACCCCTGCATGGGTCTGATCCTTCGTTTGATGAAAAGGTGATCCTGTTCAATGATGTTATTGAGGTGTTTGCGCCTGACCATCTCGATCAGGATCGGACGACCAAAGCTCTTGAGCATCTTGTTGACCGCCTGGACGCCAGATGTGTTGGCACCACTTTTGTCGATGACGATCTTACGCAGTAGACCGTTCACCTCAAGCGCGCGGGCGAAAAACTTCGTCGCAGCGGCTTTATTCCGGCGCTCGGACAACATGAAATCCGGGGTTTTGCCGTGTTTTCGATCGCTCGAAAAAGAAATACCCATTTGCCTTTGACCCGCACTTTGGTTTCATCCATTCGGCACGAAAGGTCTGCGGGATGCTTTCTGTACCGCGCTGCTTCAGCAATGAGGCCGGCATGTCGACTGACCCAGCGGTTTAGCGTCGCGTGATCCAGAACTACGCCACGTTCCGCCATAATTTCTTCCAGATCACGTTAAGAAACACCGTAGCGCAGGTAGAAGAAAACCGTGTGCAAGATCACGTCTTTCGGAAAATGCGCGCCCTTAAAGGAGATTGTCACGGCCTGCTCCTGTCATGTTCCGGTGCGCGCTACCGGAAATGCACTCGACCTGACAGGTAGGGACGAAGTTTGCGACAGAGCCCTTGAGTTTCCAATCTGGCTGGTCACCCACCGCGAGCTTCAGACCAGCCGCCGCATCCGGATCGTTTTCGACCTGCTGGCCCGGGGCCTGGCAGACATTGCGCGGCGCCGGGATCGCGGCGATTGATAGGTGTCGATGCGCCGAACCAAAAGTAATTATGTTCATCAGGCAGCCGGTGCTCTTCTTAGTCTTAAAGGGTAGCTTCGCGCGCCACAGATACGCTTGCAGAAGTTCGTCCTGTGCGCTGACTGCACGTCAGCCGTGGAAGTGTTGCGCAATCTATCAATGTCAGCTTCGGTGAAGCTGCCGACATCTACATAAGGAATCAGGAAAATTGTGGATCTGGAACCAGAACAGAGTGAACGTCATTGGGTTTCTCAGCGGAGTCTTTGTTGCGAGTATGGCAGTAGCGCAAACAACACCATTACCCGCTCCAACTGATCCTGCCTCCGTGACGGACGGCCCCTGCTGGCGCCAGCTTCAGCAGGACGGTGATAGCGAAGGAGCTTGGGCATGTGTAGAGAAGTCTTTGAGCGAGGCGGACGAAGAACTCAACCGTGTCTATGAAGAGATAATAAGCGGCGTTGACCCAAGCTGGCCGCTTGCTGATGACTACAAAGTAGCTTTAAGGGAAGCACAGCGTGCATGGATTGCCTTTCGTGACGCGGATTGCAGTAGGATCGGTGTCGCTGCCCGGGGCGACGCGAACCTTAGGATCCAGACGTGTTACGAGTATCAAACGCGAAAACGGATTCAAGAACTCCAGTCCTACTGAACTCGGCTCATCGAGTTAGGTATTAGAAGCGGTCATGTGGGTCGTTTCAAAGGTTCGCTGTATGCCCAAGCCGATTGATGCTGCGCTTTGCAACGATGTTGGTTTTCTGCGCGCTTAGACTGAAGCCAGAGATTTCCTGAACGCTCTATGTTCTCCGATGTATCCCGCCCGCTCATAAAACCGGTGGGCGGCTGTCCGTTCTCCGTGTACGAATAGTTCGATCAGGCTGCATCCGTGTTCCGTTGCTCGGGCCTCGGCATGCGCGAGTAGAAGCCCACCGATACCGCGACCTCGATAGGGTCGCTCGACCCTGACATCTTCAACCAGACCACGGCGTATACCACGATAGGACAAGCCGGGTATTACTGTCAGTTGAAGACATCCAATCACCGCATCATCATGTGTTGCGACGAACACCTGACTGTTCGGATCGCATTCAATCTGCTCAAAGGCAGTCAAATAGGCAGTAGCGTCCTCAGGTGATACACTCTCGCGTCGTCGGCCCTGTTCGTCATCCCAAAGCAGACGCACAACCTCTGGGATGTCAGTCCGTCTTGCGATGCGGATCTCTGGCAATGCCATGTCGGCATGGGTTCTCGAATTGGTGTTGCTGCTATCATTCATACCTAAAGTGCATCACAAAGGCGATGTACCCTCAATGATTTAACGAATGGAACGGAACTTATTGTACGTCAGATGGTTCTGTCACAAGCTTCGTCCCCACCTGTCAGGTCGAGTACATTTCTGGTAGCGCGCACCGGAACATGACAGGAGCAGGCCGTGACGATCTCATTCATAGGCGCACATTTTCCGAAGGACGTGATCTTGCATGCTGTCTTTTTCCACTTGCGTTACGGTGTTTCTTACCGTGATCTGGAAGAAATCATGGCGGAACGTGGCGTTGATCTGGATCATGCAACGCTAAACCGCTGGGTCAGTCGAAATGCCGGCCTCATTGCTGAAGCAGCGCGGTATAGAAAGCATCCCGCAGACCTTTCATGGCGAATGGATGAGACTTATGTGAAAGTGAAGGGCGAATGGGTGTATCTCTATCGCGCCATCGATAAATTTAGCAAGACGCTCGATTTCATGTTGTCCAGGCGCCGTAACAAAGCTGCTGCAACGAAGTTCTTTGCCCGTGAACTCGAAGTGAACGGGCTGCCGCGAAAAACTGTCGTCGGCAAAAGCGGTGCGAACACAGCCGGGATCAAGTTGATCAACAAGATGCTCAGAGGCTTTGGGTGTCCGATACCGATCGAGATGGTGAGGCGAAAATATCTCAATAACATCATTGAACAAGACCATCGGTTTCTCGAACGTCGGATCAGCCCCATGCTTGGTTTCAAATCTTTCGATTCAGCAGTATCTGCCTTAGCTGGTATCGAACTGGTCAACTTGATCCGCAAAGGTCAATTCACGCCCGGACTCCGGCCGTTTCAGCAGTTCGCCCAACTGGCAATGTTAACTGCTCACCAATTCCACGGATGCTCCGCCATCTAATAAGTTTGCGACAGAATCCCACAAACACTTCTCAAAACTGATTGTTAACGCGTTCCAGAGCCGCCTCCAATTGCCGAACAAATTCACTGGCCAATGCAGATGGAGGACGATGCGCCGGTTGCATAATTGAGACGTTCAAAACGACATGGGGATGAAACGCCCGGAAAACGATGGGTCTCGGCTCGGGTCGCATATTGACGTACCCAACTGCGGTAATGGGATCGCAGACGCAGTAGCAGAGTCCTTTTTCCACCAGAGTTAATGCCGGGTGAAAGGTCCTGAGTTCGAACCGTTGTTCGAAACTGGCTTTTTGCTCGGCGAATGCTCTCTGGGTTGCAATCAGGTTCGGGTGCCCTTCCTGCAACCCGGCCATCGGACGACCCGACAGGTGGTGCGCCTGGACTGTTTCAAGTTCAGCCAGTGGATCACCCGCAGGGATCGCACATACGCACTTCATGTCAAAGTCGACCGTATCAATTGCTGCAGTGGGTTTCGGGGTTTCACCCAATCCAATATCGTATTGCTGAGATGCCACCCATTCCTCGATCACCGGGGACGCGCGCATCATCAACGAAGCTTTTACTTCTGGTTTATCTAACAAGAACTCACCCAGAAGCTGCGGCATTAAAAGGCTGGAGGCGGCTGGCATACAGGCAATGTTCAGACGCCCCTTCGTCAGCCCGCCAATTTCGCGCATCGTTCGGGTTGAAAGCGACAGGCGATCCAGGATCGCCTCGGCCTCGGTGAGGAAATACTGCGCCTCGGGGGTAGGGGCCATTTTCCCGCGCTGTCGGCGGAACAGGGCGATATCCAATTCGGCCTCGAGATTTGCGATCAGCGCGCTCACAGCTGGCTGAGTTCGGCCCAGGATTCGGGCGGCGCCAGATACCGACCCTGTCCGCATAACCTCTCGAAAGGCCTGCAATTGGCGAAAGCTGAGATTCATGCGCCTTTGTTAATCCTTATCTTTTTGCCATCCCATAAACTAGCTTTATTCAACAATCAATTAAATCGTTTTGACTTGATATGCTCAGCACGTGATTTTCCCGCCACGAATGCACCGCATGCATTCGCTATGACGGAGGGGGAAATGACACGCTTTGCTAGCGTCTTGCTGACAGTTCTGATCTGCCTGGTTGCTCTTGGGCAGTTTGTGCAGGTGATCACTCGCTATGTGCTGGAAATCCCGGTCATGGGGCTGGAGGAAAGCCTGCTTTATCCCACCTTGTGGCTGTACATGTTGGGTGCGGTCAATGCCTCGCGCGAGAACACGCATATCCGCGCCAATGTGCTCGAAATCTTTTTGTCCACGGAACGTCAGCATCAGGTTCTTGCTGTCATAGGTGAGGTCATCAGCCTGATCGTGGGTATCTGGCTGACTACATGGGCCTGGAACTTCACCATGTATTCGATGCGCGTCTGGCGCGAGAGCCCAACGCTGTATTTGCCAACCTTTTATGTCGATGTCGCTTTGTTTGTCGGGTTGGTCCTGATGATGATCTTCACCGCCTGGCATCTGCTGATGCACTTGCGCGCACTGTTTTCCCTTGCTGCTGAACCTGTCGTTGATGGAGGCCTGAAATGATCGAGATCGCGCTTTTGGCCGTACTGGTTCTGGTCGTCCTGCTGACGCTTGGTGTTCCGCTACCCTACTGTTTTGGTGCGGGTCTGATGGTGATGTATTTCGCCGATGACGTGGTCATGAAAGGCAATATGCTGTGGGGTTTCCAACAGTTGGGAAACCCGGTGCTGCTGGCCATTCCGTTGTTTGTTCTGGCAGGGACAATCATGTCCGTATCCGGCATTGCGGCGAGCCTTCTCAATTTCGTCAACATCTTCATTGGTCACCTGAGGGGCGGACTGGGCGTTGTGGCCACGGTGTCCTGTGCACTGATCGGAGCGATCTCAGGTTCTGGCCTGACCGGTGTCGCTGCGATCGGTCCGCTGCTGATCCCGGAAATGGAGAAGCAGGGCTACCCGCGTGAATACGCAACGGCATTGATTGCGAACGCATCACTTCTTGGACTGTTAATCCCACCTTCCGTGACGATGATCGTTTATGGTTGGGTGACTGATACATCAATCCTGGCCTGTTTCCTGGCGACGCTTGGCCCCGGCCTGCTGATCATGGCGAGCTTTTCGGCAGTCAATATCCGGATGGCGCGCAAGTTTCCACTGCAACTAAATGAACCCCTCAAAGGCACGGCGTTCATGTCCGAAGCGACCCATCGCGGGTTCAAGGCTACGCCTGCTTTGTTGATGCCGGTTATCATTCTGGGCGGCATTTACGGTGGCATCATGACGCCGACCGAGGCCGCTGCAGTGGCGGTGATCTATGCAATTCCGGTTGGGTTCCTGATCTACAAAGGGCTGGATGTACGCACCTTTTTGGGCGCAGGAAGAGAAGCAGCCACTTCCGTCGGGGCGATCATGCTGATGATCCTGTTCTCGATGATCCTCAGCCAGATGTTCGTATTGGAAAGCATACCGCAAGCCATCGTGCAGGCTATCTTTTCGGTGACCGAAAACAAGGCGCTGTTGCTGGTCCTCATCAATGTCCTGTTGTTCTTGGTCGGCATGGTGGTCAATGACGTAACTGCTATCATTCTTATCGCACCGCTACTGCTGCCACTGATGCAGGCAATCGGTGTCAGCCCTATCCAGTTTGCAGCAATTATGGGCGTCAACACCGCGATGGGAGGCGTAACGCCGCCATATGCCTCGATCCTGTATCTCGGTGCGCGTATCGGCCAGGTGCCTGTCACCAAGGTGATCCGACCCGCCATGACCCTTATTTTGCTGGGTTATTTGCCCGTCGTGTTTCTGACCAGCTTCTGGCCAGACCTGTCGATGTGGCTGCCTCGCTTCTTTGGCTACTAAACCGCCCACTTCATCATTCACGGAGGAGACTTATCCATGATGAACTTTCTGAAACCCACCTGTCTGGCTGCGGCCGTTGTGGCAACTGCGGGCATCGCCGCCGCCGACACGCTGAAGATCAGCCACATCCGCCCCCAGGGTGCCACCATCGACAATGAACTGCGCGCCTTTGCAGACGATCTGAAGACCGCCACTAACGGCTCTCTTGAACTAAACCTGTTCCCGGCCTCTGCACTTGGTGATTACACCTCGGTTCAGGAACGCATCTCGGTTGGCGCCATTGACATGGCCGTTCAGCCCGCAGCCACGGCTGTTGATCGCCGCATGCAGATCTCGGCATTCCCCTATGTGGCCGCAAACTGGGAAGAGGCGAAAAAGATCTACGGCCCCGGCGGTGCGATTCACGGTGCGATGAAAGATCTCTATGCCAAACAGGACATCACCATGCTGGCCGCCTATCCGGTGTATTTCGGTGGCGTTGCTCTGAACACCAACGCTGTGAGCGCGGGCGACCCGACAGCCGCGAAAGGTATCAAGGTACGCGTGCCCGGCATCAAAAGCTTTCAGCTGACGGCCGATGCTCTGGGCTATATCTCTTCTCCGATCCCCTTTTCTGAGGCGTTCACCGCGGTTCAGACCGGCGTTGTTGACGGTGTCGTTGGATCGGGGGCCGAGGGCTATTATGCCTCATTCCGTGATGTGACCACCGCGTATGTGCCCGTCAACACGCATTTCGAAGTTTGGTATATGATCATCAACGCGGGCACGATGGCCGATATGAGTGACGAAGATCGTGCGGCGTTGGAAAAGGCTGCGCTGGCGTTCGAAGCCAAGCGCTGGGAAACAGCCGAAGCGGATCAGGGCGCCTTCGAACAGAAACTGGCCGATAATGGCGCCACAATTGTATCACTGACAGACGAAGAGCTTGCTGCCACCGCCGCCCATGTGCGCGCGCAAGTCTGGCCTCAGGTCCTGGAGGACGTTGGTCAGGATTGGGGTCAGTCCATCCTTGACAAGATCGGCGAATAACCGGTCAGGCCCCACGATCGGGCAAGGCGTGCCTCTCCCCGCGCCTTGCCCTGCCAGCCCACGGAGATCAGCCTATGTTCAGATATTTGCAAGACGATGACCACGATCTGGTTACGCTGAGCGTCAATGGTCGATCGGTCAATGCGCGCGGCGGCCAGTCGGTCTGGTCGGCGATGGCCGTGACCGGTCAGGTCGTGACCCGCAAGGCGACCCAATCGCGAGAAGCGCGCAGCGCTTACTGCGCCATGGGTGTCTGTTACGAATGCATGGTCGAAATCGATGGCCTTCCCAATCAACAAGCCTGCCTGCGTCGCGTGGCTGATGGAATGCATGTCATCACACAAGACATTACCGAAGACACTGAGGCGCCCGATGAAGGCCTTTGACTGCGCGATCGTTGGGGCTGGGCCAGCTGGAATGTCTGCCGCCATTGAATTGGCGCGGTCCGGAGTTGATGTGGCTGTGCTGGACCGTGCAGAACGGGCAGGGGGGCAGATTTATCGCTCCGCAGCAGATAGCCCATTGCCGGACGCTGCAAGTCTTGGGCCGGACTACGCGGCCGGAGTCGATCTGATCACCCAGTTTGAACAATCAGGGGCGGCACATCTTGCCGGTGCAGACGTATGGCATCTGGGGGATGATGGTCGAATTCTTTTTTCTCATCAGGGCAACACCCGCGAATTGCATAGCCGAGAAATGCTGTTGTGCCCCGGGGCGATGGAACGACCCATGCCGATCCCCGGCTGGACCTTGCCTGGCGTCATGACAGCCGGTGCCGCACAGGTGATGCTGAAATCGGATGCAGTTGTTGCGGACGGAGCCGTCTTTGCTGGATCGGGCCCTCTGTTGTACCTGATTGTGGTGCAGTATCTACGCCTTGGCGTGCCTGTGGCCGCTCTAGTCGACACCACTCCGCGACAGCATTATTTGGATGCCGTCCCTATGATACCGCGTGCTTTGCGGCAGGTTGGGGACATTCGCAAGGGTTTGTCTTTGTTGCGGGAAATTCGCGCTTCGGGCGTAACCACATACAGATACGCCGAAAACCTGGAGGTAATCGGCGATGATAGGGCCAAAGGGCTGCGTTTTGTGTCATCGGGCCGGCAACTCGAGGTCTTGGCCGATACCGTGTTTCTGCATCATGGCGTCCAGCCCAATCTGAACATGACCCGGGCGTTAGGGCTGGCGCATCATTGGAACAACACACAATCGTGTTGGCAGGCCACGGTTGATGCCTTTGGCCAAAGCTCGGTCGCACATATTTCGGTCGCCGGCGATGGAGCCGGAATTGTCGGTGCCAACGGTGCGCGTGCCGCCGGGCGCGTGGCAGCGCAGAATATCCTGCTTCGCCTAGGTCGGATTGCCCAAGCCGACAGGGATCAAAAGACAAGCGCTGATCTGAACTACTTGTCCGCCTTGAAACCTTTTCGCCAGTTCATCGATTGTCTCTACCGCCCGACCGAGGCACTGAGATTGCCGCGATACGCAGAGACTTTGGTATGTCGTTGCGAAGAACAGTCTTTGAGCGAATTGCGCAAGGGATTCGAACAAGGCGCGCGCGACCCCAATGCGCTGAAATCTCTGACCCGATGCGGAATGGGGCCATGCCAGGGTAGGCAATGCGGCCATGTGGTGACCGGCCTATTGGCGCGGTGGCGTGAAGAAAGTCCCGAAGCCGTTGGGTATTACCGCTTGCGCAGCCCTCAGCGCTTACTGTCTCTGGATGAACTTGGCCGGTATGGCCTGGTATCGGCGGAGGCTGCGGAATGAAGTCGGACGTTTTGATTATTGGCGGCGGTATCCAAGGTTGCGCAACCGCGTACCATCTGGCCCGCAAGGGTGCCTCAGTGATGGTAATTGAAAAGGACTACTCCGGACGACATGCCTCGGGCGTCAACGCTGGTGGGGTACGGTTGCTGGGCCGAGATATGGCCGAAGTCCCCTTGTCTAAAGCGTCGATGGAGATGTGGCAGACGCTGGATGAGGATCTGGGTTATGACACCGGATTTCGCCGCCAGACACTGGTCAACATTGCGGTGGATGAGGCGGATCTGGCCAGCGCGCAGGCCCGCGAGGCCAAGATGCAAGACGCTGGATACACACATGAACGGATTATCGACCAGGCCGAACTCAGGGAACGCTTACCTTATGTGAATCCCGACTGCGTTGGTGGTGTGATCTCGGAATTGGATGGATACGCCATCCCCTACAAGGCGACGTCGGCATTTCGTCTGGCAGCGGAAAAACTGGGCACACAGATTGTCGAAGGCGAAGAGGTGGTTGGCCTTCGGCGCGTCGGGGAAACGTGGTTGGCGCAGGGTGCGCGTCACACATATGAGGCTGAAACTGTCGTCAATTGCGCCGGTGCCTGGGCGGACAAAATTGCCCTGATGATCGGCGACAACGTCCCCCTCAGCCACTCTGCACCGATGCTGATGATCACAGCCCGGATGCCACGTTTTGCCAAGCCGGTCGTTGGTGCGGTCAGCCGCCAGCTCAGCTTCAAGCAGTTCAAAAACGGCACGGTATTGATCGGCGGCGGTGCCAAGGGATTTGCCGACCGCGCCAGCAACCGCACACGGCTGGACTACGCCAAACTTGCTGCTGCGTGCCGCACTACAGCAGAGTTTTTTCCGATCATGCGCAAGGCCAGCATCAACCGGATGTGGGCCGGGTTAGAAGCTTACATGCCGGACAATCTTCCTGTAATAGGCCCTGCAGTAAACGCTCCGCGTGCCTTCCACGCGTTCGGGTTTTCTGCGCATGGATTTCAAATGGGACCTGTCGTGGGGCAGGTTCTGGCGGATTTGGTGACTGGCGGTCAGGGTCGTTTCAATCTGTCATCTTTCCGTATCGACCGATTTGACCGCAAGGTCCTGTAAAGGAGATATCAAACATGGCAATCACACGTATTGAAACCGGTACTCGCATGAGCAAGATCGTCAAGCACAATGGTGTTGCGTATCTGTGCGGCCAGACCTCGGATGCCTCTACGGTTGCGGATCAGACCCGCGACATCCTGTCCAAGGTCGAGGATCTGTTGGATAAGGCGGACAGCGACAAGACCCGCATATTGCAATGTGTGATCTGGTTGGCTGACATGGCGGATTTCGCCGAGATGAACGCCGTCTGGGATGCATGGGTACCGGAAGGTCACGCGCCGGCCCGCGCTTGTGGTGAAGCTAAGCTGGCGCGCGACGTACTAAAGGTCGAGATGATTGTCACTGCGGCTTACGACTAGGTTAAGCCCGTTGGGTCTCAAAAGGTTCGGTAGAGCGGCCCCTTAATCGGATGTGTCGCAAACTTGTGGGTCTCTCTGTTTGAACTGAAACGCTTGTGATATCGGCGGACCGAAATTCGGCAGAGGAGTGCGGGCGATGACGATCTTTCTGGGAAGACCGTTGATCACCATCATGCGAGCGAAGAATTTCGTGGCTGCCGACTTGTTTCGCCGCCGCGCAGTTTCTTCAATGGCGCGAGAGTATCGCGTGACCCAACGGTTCAGCGTGGTGTGATCTACCGTTACGCCTCGTTCACCCATGATCTCCTCCAGGTCCGGTATGACACGCCGTACCGGACATAGAAAAACACGTCGAACGGGATAACGCCCTTCGGATATTGAGTACCCTTGAAAGAGATCATGTATAGTCTTTCGACTATTTGCTTTTTGCAGCCGCTCAGTCGAAAGCGGAGTCAGTGTCCATCGCAAAAAGTTTGCAACAGATTCCGACACAACCCTTGGATGGTGTAGGGACTTTAGATACGATGCTCTTCACATCACGAGGGATTGCATGCGTTATCTTCTGATGCAAATCATCATGTTTGTTTTCTTAGCAAGCGCGCTCCATGCCGATAAACGCGACTATATCGAGCTTGCGCAGCAAGGATGGGGGTATGAGCTGCGCTCAACCATGTTGGGGCGGGATATGGCGATTCCCGTTCACATAAACGGGCGCGATCTGGTTGGTGCAGCCCTATGCCTTGTAGGCGAAAGGCCGCATCCAGAGACTTTGGCAGTTTTGAATACCTTTCGAGAATTGCTGAAACACAGTTTTGGTCACCCGACTCCGATGCGGTACGCTGGCCCTTCAGCGCGGGACTGTGGAACCGGCCGTACCGTGATTTTGCGACTATATTCCGGTTACCCTCCCAACCGTGATCTGTCAGCGGATATTGACTGGCTCAGCGACGTGCATCAGCTTGGATTACCTGAGGGGCGCGCCTATGTTGTGACGTCTCCGGCGATGGCGCAGACTTTCTTTGGTCGTCGGGGGCAGGGGACCCATATCGTGGTCAAGCAACCGGCTCATGAACGCCTTGGCAAGCTTGAGAAAGACTTTCACAAATCGATTTTATTGGAAGAGCTGTTTCAGTCTTTCACATTTGGCATGGATATCCTGCTATATGATAAGTCAACGGGGTTCCTATCCAAACTGCAGGAAACGCCGGTGAACCTGCAGCGCCTGCCATGGAGCTCGCATGACTTTATGCGCGCACTCTTGAATTCGAACCCCAGCGGTCTGTGTGCGTTTGACATCTTCATGATGCATGCCGTTGCGCAATCTCCCGCGGATCAGACCATTGACTCAGGCTTTATCGACTACATTGACAGGCAATACGATCGCCTTTGGGCACAGGCGGATGAAACACTTGCTGATCCACAGTTTGCGGCCTTGTTTGACGAAGGCTGCTCAACATCCGTCCGTGTGCCTAGGTAATACCATCTGCTATGTTTTGCTGAACGGGTGACTCCGGGTAGCCTGAGCGCAGGTATTGCGCCCTCAGGGTCTATGGGAGGAATTATGGACACAAGGCCTGAAAACCCGCCGCGAACGATTGCGGGATTATCTGGGTATTTGTCGCAGGGGCTTGTTGGCCACGAGCGATTGGTGGAATCGCTGCTGATCGCCCTACTGGAAGGCGGCCATCTTCTTGTGGAAGGACCGCCCGGGCTGGCCAAGACTCGCGCCGTCAAATGGCTGGCGAACGCTGTCGAGGGCAGCTTTGCCCGTATCCAGTGCACGCCCGACTTAATGCCCTCGGACGTGACCGGAACGCCTGTGTACCAGCCCCACGAAGGCCGTTTTGAATTTGTTCCGGGGCCTGTGTTTCACACGCTGGTTTTGGTTGATGAGATCAACCGCGCGCCACCAAAGGTGCAGTCCGCCCTGCTGGAATCCATGGCGGAGCATCAGGTTACGGTTGGCAACGAAACACACGCACTGCCGGATCCGTTTCTGGTCATTGCCACACAAAATCCCATTGAACATGACGGGACCTTTCCCTTGCCTGAGGCACAGCTGGACAGATTCCTGCTGCACGTCGTGCTAACTTTGCCGGATCTGGAAACGGAACGTCAGATTCTCGACTTGGTGATTGCTGAAACGCAGGAAGGTCCGCCAGATGTTCAGAAGATGACGCTTGCGGAGCTAAAGATCGCGCGCACCGAAGCGCAGGCGGTGCATGTGGCCCCAGAATTGCGCGACTATATCGTGCGCCTCGTGACCGCGACCCGTAATGGCCCGATTGCTGAACAAGTAGAACATGCGGTCTCGCCCCGTGGATCGCTGGCTTTGGCCTCGGCATCGCGCGCGCGCGCCTATCTGCGAGGTCGCGATTTTGCCCTGCCCGAGGATGTGGCCGCGGTTGCGCCCGATGCGCTGGCCCATCGGATGGTGCTGACATGGCGGGCCATCGCGGATGGCAAAAAGCCACGCGAACTGGTGGCGGACATTCTGAATGCGGTCGAGCCGCTGTGACGGGCGTGCTGGCTCATGCGGGCGTCAGCCTGACAACTGATGCCTTGATCGCCTTGCGGCATGTCGCGTTGACTGAACACGAGAACCCGACAATGGCGGCCTTGCCCGGGGGGGTTCTGACCCGAAAGCGCGGTCAGGGTATCGAGGTTGCAGATGTGCGAGAGTATGTGGCGGGTGATGATATTCGTCACCTGGATCGTGGAACGACCGCCCGCACCGGGCGCCTGCATATCCGACAGTTTCAAGAGGAACGGGATCGGGTTGCCCTGTTGGTTGCCGATTTCCGCGCGCCGATGTTCTGGGGCCTGAAACGCGCCTTTCTCTCGGTTGCCGCGGCTGAGGCACTGGCATTGATCGGATGGCACATGGTTGAAAGTGGCGGGCGTGTGGGTCTGCTGGCGATCACGACCGACACATCCATCATTGTGCCGCCGCGCGGAAAAACGCGGGGGATGCTGGATGTGATTGGCGGTCTGGTTCAGGCCCATGCGCGCAGTCTGAATACCCTGCAGAAGGGTGAGGATGAGGGCTGGACGCTGGAACACGTGCTCACCGGTGTTGAACGCCTGACGCCCACCGGGTCCGAAATCATCATCGCGTCTGGCTTTGATCAGCAGGGCGATGGGTTTTCTGACCTGCTGGACCGGCTTGATCACCGCCGAAACCCCCGTCTTGTCCTCGTGACTGAAAGCAAGACACATGAAATGCCAAGCGGCTGGTATCCGATCCAACTTTCAGATGGGCAGCAAAGGCGCGTTTATCTGAGTGAGGCAGCGCCTGATGATGCGGCGATTTATCAGATGGTTGCCGCACATACGGCGCTTGTTTTGAATGCCAGCGACCCGGTTGAACAAACTTCTCGCCGCATTTCGTCAGCCTTTGCGGCAAGATACGTGTCATGAGCGAGACGGCCCTCTCTGAGGCCACAATGCTGGCCAGTCTGCGGGACATCCATTTACCCGCTGAGGCTGCTGGCGGGGTGATTGCAGAATATGCGGTTGTCTTTGGTATCGCGGCGTTGGCGTCAGTAAGTTGCGTCAGCATCCTGCGTTTTCTGAGTGTCAAGACTGCCAAAAAAAAACTGATGGAACCTCCCGATCAATTTGCAGATCAACCGGGTTGGTCTGCGGATCGCCGCAAGGTGGCGCTTTTGCACAGGCTACGCGCTCAGAACCCGACGCGTTATGCGGAACTGAGGGGCGAGCTTTATCAACCCGGCGGAGGCCCCGATCTGGAGACTCTGCGAGATGAGGTTGCGGGTCGTGTTTGAACTTGCTGATCCCTGGGTCTTGCTTCTGTTGCCGTTGCCTCTGGTGATTGTTCGTCTGATCAAACCACGGCCAGTTTTTGAACGCGGGTTTCCGGTTCCGGATCGCATTGGTGGGATGCTGTTGGCGGCAAGTCCTCGGGTTAACGCCGCGAACCGGCGCTTGGCAGATCGTCTTGCTTTGTGGGCCGTTTGGGCGCTGATTGTCGTTGCTTTGTCCGGTCCTCGCGAGTTGCAACCCGTCAGCGCCCTGAAGGTTTCCGGGCGGGACCTTGCGATCGTTTTGGATCTTTCGGGTTCGATGGTGAGGGAAGATTTTTATCTCGATGGGCGCCAAATCACTCGGTTGGAGGCGGTGACCAGTGTCGGGTCCGAGTTTGCCCGACGCCGCGCTGGCGACCGAGTGGCGTTGATAGTGTTCGGATCCGAAGCCTATTTCGCTACGCCTTTCACATTCGATACTGAAGCAGTTGCGCGGCGGATCGAAGAGGCCACGATAGGTATATCGGGCCGCGCTACCAACATTTCCGATGGTCTGGGCCTCGCTTTGAAGCGTCTTGCTGACAGTGAGGCGGCGTCTCGCGTTGTGATCCTGTTGTCGGATGGGGTGAACAACGCGGGGGCCACGAACCCCCGAGGCGTGGCGGAATTGGCGACTGAATTAGGCGTGCGGGTCCACACAATTGCGCTCGGTCCCAAAGACCTGCAAAGCGCAGAGGTAGGTGAACGCGGAGTGGTTGATGCGGCCACCTTACGCGCTATCGCCGAGGTTTCGGGGGGTGAGGCCTTTCGCGTCAAAACCACCGATGATCTGATCGACGTGACGCTAGCGCTGGATCGTTTAGAAGCGACAGATAGTGCGGGTCTTACGGCTGAGATCCACAAGTCCTATTGGACATGGCCCGCAGCAATGGCAGCGGCACTTGCCCTGATGGCGGCGTGGAGGCAGGCGCAATGAGTGAATTGGATATCACTCTGCTCAGGCCGTTTTGGGGGCTTTCCGTGATCTTAATATGCGCGATCGGCTGGTGGATAATACCCCGCACCGCCGGGTTCGGAGCCTGGGATAAGGTTACCGATCCTCAGCTTATGAAAGCGATGGCGGCGATTGGCAGGATCGAAGGTGGGTCGTTCCCGCTCACGCCAGTCGCCTTACTGCTGACCAGCGGGATCATTGCAGTTGCTCTGACTGGCCCGGCCATCGAACGGCGCGACGCGCAAACCTATCGCAATCTGGATGGCGTGTTGTTCCTTGTGGATGCGTCAGACAGCGTGGTGGATGACAACCGCTGGCCACAAATGCTGAGCATGGGGCGTTTTGGCATCAGCGCGCTTGGATCCCGGCCCGGCGGCATCATTGTATTCGCAGGTGATGCCTATGTCGCGACGGACATGACGACGGATCACCGCCAATTGGGGCAAACTTTCTCTCTCATCAATGGCGAGACCGTGCCGGACAAAGGATCTCGCCCGGGACGTGCACTGGCTTTGGCGCTTCAGCGAATGGAGGAGGCGGGGATCCTGGCCGGGGACGTGGTGATATTCACAGACGGAGACGGATTGGGCTCAACCTCGCTGCAACAAGTCGCGTCTCTTGCGTCGCGCGGGGCGCGCGTGTCTGTGGTGTCGCTACAGACTCCGACGGCGCAGATGCAAACGCATACCGGTGTCGGCGGTGGCGCGGTATTCACATTGGACCAGACTGATGAACTGGCGCTGTGGTTGGATGATGACGCCGCAACCAAGCTGGAACGGGAAGACTATCCCGTGTTGTTCTGGCACGATCTGGGGCGGTATTTTTTGTTTTTAGCACTGCTCCCCCTCTTGTTGTTGTTTTGGAGGGAACGTGCATGAAGTGGTTTGCTATCACGGGTGCTGCTTGCATTGTTCTTGCTTTCGTGTTGGGCGGTGCTGCCCCTTTTGGGCGCGTTGCTTTAGCGATTGGCCTATATCCGACGGCGGCAAACTTGTTTTCCGACTCGGACTGGCGAGGTGTCGCCTTCTATCGTGCTGGGAAGTTCGATAAAGCCGCCGAAGCTTTCGTGAGCGCAGGCAACCGATACAATCTCGGCAATGCCGAGGCCCAAAATGGTCAATTTGCCGCCGCACTGGAGGCCTATGATCAGGCCATTGCCAAAGGTAACCCGGACGCTCAGGCGAATTTTGATGTGCTGGCCGCTTATTACGCAGGGCAGCAGATCGATCCAGAGGCTTTAGGTCTTTTTCCGGAACGCAAGTCAGGTCCCAAAGCCGACAGCTTTGTGGCCCGTGGAAACGCGCGCGCGGCGGGAACAGGGAGTGAGGTCACGAATTCGAACACGATGCTGGGATTGGCGGAATTGGACAGCCGCGGGCGACTGGGTGTACGGCGCATCTTTGATGACAAGTTCATGGTTGCCGACCAACGATGGCTCAATCAGCTTTCCGATGTTCCTGGCGAGTTTATGGCGGCGCGGATTGCGCAGGAACATAAGCGCAGGGTGCAGCAGGGTCTTTCGCCTCCCGAAGCGGAGAGCCCGGAATGAAGTGGTTGGTCTTACTTCTCATCGCTTTCCCTGTTCATGTGCTGGCGCAGTCAAAGACTGTTTTGCCGTCCGAGGCATCGATAGACGTCACCATTGAAGACGATACCTCTGTTCCCTTCACCCGTGAGATGGTGCTTTTGACGATCCGAGGTGTCTACCGAAGGCACATCACTCGGGAAGAACTTGTCCAACCTGATTTTGAAGGGTTCAGTTGGGCGCAGCTGGGGCCGGACAGTTGGTCGGAAGAAAGGATCAATGGCCGTAAATACAAAGTGTTTACGCGACGCATGGCGATCTACCCGGTCGAGGCTGGCGAGCTTGCAATTGGTCCATTTATTCACCGGCTGACCCTGACTGACGAAAATGACGACTGGTTCGAACATGAGATTCAATCGGAGCCGTTAACCATTCAGGTGGCCGAAGCTCCGGCTACGAAGGATTGGTGGTTTCCGGTGCGCAAATTGCAAATCTCGGACCAGTGGTCGAATGCCCCGGATCAACTTGCCCCGGGTGAGGGCGTCTTGCGCGTTATCCGGCTGGAGGCGTTGGGCGCCACCCCAGAGATGATACCGCCGATGCCGGAGTTAACCTCACCTTCGGCCCTGATTTTCGCGCACCCTGAGAAGCGTCTTGTCGAACTGACACCGGAAGGGCCAGTGACCTACGCATTCTGGCGCTGGACCATTCGCCCGTCTAACGATACGTCGGGCATCGTTGAACCCCTGCAATTCAGCTATTTCGACACCTTCGCGCGCGAAGTTCGCGAGGTCACGATCTCACCACAACGCATTGCGTACGGCACGGTCAACGGAGCGGTGCCCTCGGACAGTCCCGAGGAGGTCGCGCGCCCTGTGGCGTTGCCGGAATGGCCGGCATTTGCAATCGCCGTTGTGGTCTTTCTGGCTGTTCTGGTTTTGGGCATGTCGGGGCACAAAGTGGCCGCTTCAAGGGCATTGCAGCGATTTGGGGTTTTCGATCCAATGGTCCGAGATTTGCGGGGTTGCGCTAAAGCCGGTCGTGCAGACGGGCTGCGACAAGCTGCTGTTGCGATCTTACGTCGTGACGGAGCCTCATCCGGACGCCTTGAGCAAATACGAGACTTTGACCGTCAGGTATTCGATCCCAAGGCGGCAGCACCTGATTTGAATGAATTTGTCAGGAAGTTCCTCAACAATTAGGCTCTCAGAGTCATCAAGCTTTTGTTACCTAAGGCATCTTTCGCTCGTATCAAAATGAAACAGTTGAACTGGTCAGGAAATGCTGTACTTTTCCCATTGGAGGAGAAACCATGCAAATTGCGGGATGCCCTGAACCGGTAGACCAAGTGTCCAGCGTCCTAATCGTTGATGATCATCCGCTATTCAGCGACGCATTGGCTGCGGCGTTGCAACTGAATTTCGAGAATTGCCGGATTGAAAAAGCCAACACGCTTGCGCAGGCATTTAAGATACTTGGCGAGGGCTTCAAACCTGACCTGATCATGTTTGACCTCAAATTGCCGGATGTCACAGGTATCTCGGGTTTTCAACAGTTTCGGCAGCGCTGTCCGAAGGTGCCGGTTCTGGTTATTTCGTCGCTTGCATCCGGAGAGCTTGTGCGATCTTTGATGGATCACGGTGCGATGGGGTTTCTTCCCAAGGATACGCCAGCACAAAAACTCAAGATCGCGATCCAGGAGATTGCGGCTGGCCGCAAGTATGTGCCTGTCGAATTCAGCCGAGTTGAAGAGACAAAGCCAGCAGAAAGCATTGTCTATCAATCCAGTCCCGAGCTTTCGTCGCTCACCCCGCAGCAGGTCAAAATTCTCAAGCTGATATGCGTGGGCCAATCCAACAAACAGATCGCATATGAGCTGTCGCTGGCCGAGGCGACGGTCAAAGCGCATATCACCGCCTTGCTGCGTCGCCTTGGTGTGCGCAATCGGACCCAAGCTGCTGTTCTGGTCGACTCGGTTGTCGCCCGTCATGCGCGACATGAGCCGGAGGTCAAATCCTTTCTTCAACACTAGGGGGCTTGCATGCGGGATTTGGAACATGGACCGAGTTTTATTGCTATTGGCCGTTCCGCTAGCTCGGACCCGACAACCGCCGTTGAAGAAGCCTGCGCAGGCATTGATTGCCTCTCATCTTGCTTCGTCTTGGCCTTTGTTCCCAGCAACCATGATCCTGCGGAAATATCGCGTCGCCTAAACTGGAAGCTTGCGGGCGTTCCAGTTTTTGGCTGCACCACCGCGGGGCAAATAACGCGATCGGGTTATGAATCGGATGCGCTGTTGTTGCTGGCCTTTCCCAAGTCCAACTTTCGATGCTCCTCCATTCTGTTCGAGGGACTTAGACCGCTGGATTCAACGGAAATCGCAGCCACCGCGCAACGTCAGGCCGAAAGGTTTCGTCATACGGCAGGATGGAACAGATTGGCTTTGGTGTTCTCGGATGGATTGTCCAAGCAAGAAGATCTGCTGGTCTCAACTCTGGAAACGGTTCTTGATGGGTTGCCGATTTTTGGCGGCTCTGCCGGAGATGGCCTTCAATATGAAGAAACGTTTATTTTACATGGCGGCAGTGCCTACAGCAATGCCGCCGTCCTGTTGTTGATTGAGACCAACCTTGGTTTTCAAGGCATCGGTTTTGACCATTTCCTGCCAATCGGGTCAGAGATCATCATCACCGATGCCAATCCGGAAGAGCGTGTGGTCTATGAGATCAATGGCGCCCCGGCAGCGCAGGAATACGCGCGGCTGGTCGGCTGCGCGGCCGAGGATCTGTCGCCGCTGGTCTTTGCAGAAAACCCGCTGCTTCTGCGGCAAAACCTGAATTACTACGTACGCGCCATTCGCGAACCGATGGAGGGGGGCTCACTGTCCTTTCTCGCGGCCATTGATGATGGCCTCATCATGACTTTGGGGCGCGGGAAGGAGATCATAGAAACGCTCAAGGCCGGGCTCGATGTGCGTGATAATACCGGATCGGCACCTGATTTCATCCTTGGGTTTGACTGTATTCTGCGCAAACTGGAAATCGAACAGAAACAGCTGAGCAAGCAGGTCTCTGACGTTTTGCAATCCCACCGGGTTGTTGGTTTCAACACCTACGGAGAGCAACAATCCGGTGTACACATGAACCAGACCTTTGTGGGGGTCGCCTTCTTTGAACCAGAGAAGCGTGACCTGAGCTGACTATGCTTAATCCAGACGATCCGCTCGAGATTCAAGTCTCGAAACAAGCCAAGATAATTGACGCGCTGATGCGGCGCGCCAATCGACAGAAAGATGTAGGCCCGTCCGCCTTCCAAGCGTTTCAGTCCGCGATTGAGTTGCAACAGCAGGTGATGGAGCAGAGCCGTGATCTGGAGCGCGCAACCACCGAGCTTGAAAGCGCCAGATACGAACGTGAGCAAACCCGCAAGAGTCTCGTCAAAGCGCTGTCTTCCATGGAAGAAGGGTTCGCGCTGTTCACCGATGGTGAATTGAACCTGTGTAACGAGCTGTTTCAGGCGATTTTCCCGGATATGTCGGACATTGTCGGGCCAGGCCTCAGCCTGGGACGGTTCTTTCTATTGGTGCAAAGCAGCCCCGAGTTCGTGTCGTCCGACCATGGTATCTCGAACATGTTGGATACGCTGGAGCGCAATTGCCACACGGGCATGGTGTCAAGCGACGTGATCGAACTGCGTGGCGACCGTTGGTATCAACTCAGCGCGCAATACACGTCAGCCCAGAATGTGGTCATTTTACTCACCGATATCACTTCGGTTGTGCGTCGGAACCGCGACGAGAAAGAGACCCTGATTGACCGGCAGGAAGACTACCTTCAGGCGGTTTTTCAAAACATGAGCTCTGGTGTCTGCACTTTCTCGTCAGATTCCCAGATCATGATGCATAATGCGCGGTTTCGAGAGATTCTGAACCTGCCGCTCTCTCTGTTGCAGGGAAACGTACCTGTGAAAACGCTCTTGGATCTGATGCGGACGCGTGGGCTGATCAAGGCAGATGATGAACGCAGGATCGGTAAGTGGCAGCACGAACTAAAAAGTCGGGGTTGGCTGCGCAAACGTGTGCGCGACGGATCGGACCGGGTTCTGGATATTCAAGTCAACCAACTGCCAGATGGTGGTTTTCTGGTCGAACTCAAAGACGTGACACTGGAAGCGCGTGCGACCGAGACTCTGGAAAACCGAGTCATGGAACGCACGGCCGAATTAACCCATGCAAACGCCAGGCTGGTTCAGGAATACGAAGAAAAAGCGCGGGTGGAAGAGGCGCTACGGATCGCGAAGGAACGAGCCGAAGCTGCGGTATCTTCCAAGACACGATTCCTTGCCGCGGCCAGTCACGATCTGCTTCAGCCGATCAACGCCGCAAAGCTGATGATTTCAACCTTGCTGGAGATCACGCGTGAGTCCGAACTGCATGAGATGATGGAGCGGCTGGACGGTGCATTTGGCTCTACAGAACAGTTGTTGCATTCATTGCTGGATATCTCAAAGCTTGAAACTGCTGATCCGGATACGGTCTCACCCACGGATGTCAGTCTCGCGTCGATGATTGAGGGGATACAGGGCGATCAGACGCTGGTTGCCGAGACCAAGAACGTGAAGCTTGATGTTGTTCCGTGCTCGGAAATTGTAAACTCAGATCCGGTCTATCTTTTACGCTCGATCCAGAACCTGGTCGTAAATGCCATTCAGTATACCGAACCCGGAGGCCGGGTTCTGGTGGGCTGTCGCAGACGTGGTGACATGGTCATCTTGCAAGTTTGGGACACGGGTATTGGTATTGCGCTCAAAGATCAGGAACGCGTTTTCGAAGAATTCACACGGGCCGACAATGTACCATTGGGTTCTGGCATGGGATTGGGGTTGTCAGTGGTAGACCGCGCCTGCCGACTTTTGGGTCATAAGCTGTCGCTTCGGTCAAAACCTGGCATTGGATCGGTGTTCAGCATTGAAATGGACAGGGTTGAAGCAGGGCAAAGTGCCGTGGAGCCCCTGGATCTTCTCGCGAATACGAGCGATGTGCCGCTCGATTTCATCGTTTTAGTGATCGAAAATGATCGTGATGTTCTATATGGCACGACGCAGTGGCTGGAACAAAATGGTGCGAGCGTTCTGCCAGCCCAGTCGCCGCAGGAGGCATTGCAATTCATAAAAGACATCGGAATGCCGCCCGATATCATTCTGGCGGACTATCAACTGGATGATGGTGAAACCGGAGTGAACACAATTCGCCAGATACGCGAAATGACGCAGACCCAGGTTCCGGCAATTTTAATCACCGCGGATCGCAGTGAGGCCTTGCGCAAAGACGGATTGCAGCTTGAGATTTCGGTCATGACAAAACCGGTCAAGCTGCCTCGGCTCCGATCTTTGATCATATGGAAAATTCAGCGCCATCTTTACCAAGACGCTCGACACCGACAAAAGTCGGCGGTGACATGGAACGATTAGCCCATACTCTCATCTATGGGAGGACAAGATCATGAGAATGCTTCTTTACGGGCTCGCAATTTCGATTTGGAGTTTAAATCCAGCGACCGCGGCCTCGGTTGACGCAGAACAGGCTTATGAATTGCTGTTTCAGGATGGGGTTCTGGACAATATCGCAAGGGATAAGGAACTGATCTACCAGCGCACCGTCACGAACCAGATCAGGCCGGATGCAGCCGAACGTGATACGGGCGATATCGCACTCAGTTTCAGGGAAGACGGGGCCGAAATGGCGCATCTGGAGTTTCGTCAGAACGACAAACACCGCGCTATGGGCGTTTTCCCGGCCAGCGTCGGGAATCCGATGATCATGGTTTTTTACGAAAGCGCGGTCCGGGATATGGCTGAGTCCGCCGGAGGCAGCCCGTTCTACATCCGAAACCGTGTCAAAGATGCGCTGGTTCAACCTGCCGAGATTGTCGAGGGTGAGGCGGTGATCGACGGCAAAACCATCTCCGTACAGACCATCCTTATGCGTCCTTTCGCTGAGGATCCTAACCGGGACCGGATGCAAGGGTTCGGAGATCTCGTCCTCAGCGTCACGGTGTCAGAGGAGGTTCCGGGATGGTATCTGCGCCTGGTTGCTGAAGCCGCACCGGAAGGCGAAGGGGCAGCAATCTATCGGTCGGAGATGCAGTTTGAAGGCGTGCAGGAGGGTCGCGAATGAAAGCCCCAGACCTTAAATGGGAACGTATCCGCATGACCTTTACAGCCATGGTCGCGGCTGTTCTGGTTGCACCGATCACAGCGTCTGCACAAAGCGTCGCCGACCGGCTCAACGATTACCCTACCGCTGCGCGCGCGGATTACGTATTCGCATGCATGGTGACCAACGGCCAGACCCGCGAGATGCTGGATCGGTGCTCATGTTCAATCGACCTGATCGCTTCAATCCTTCCTTATGAACAATACGAACAGGCGGAGACTGTCCTTTCGATGCGTCGGGTCGGGGGCGAGCGAATGGCGTTCTTCAAAAGCGCCGTACTGGCCGAAAACATGGTGGCTGATCTGCGTCGGGCGCAGGCCGAAGCAGAGGTTGTCTGCTTCTGAGTGAAACGCGAACCCGCCCGTTAGCTGGCCGCAGCCTTGGGCAGATCTTTCTCGAATGTGTTGCCCTCGGTATCCGTTGCCTTGACCGTCAACATGGTCGAGCCGTTGTCGTTATAGGCAAAGCGGAATGCCGGGTTTTCTGAGATCGAGATACCGCCGTCCATGGTGAACAACAGCTCATCCCCCTGCCAGACTTCGATGTGGTCGATGAAATGCGCAGGAATGAACAATTGCGTAACCTGATCGCGCTGTAGGCCGGAATAGTTTGGGTGCCGGATCATGATCTGTGCTTCACGGCGCGGTGTTGAAATCTGCGCCTCTTGCCCAAAGCTGCGCAGCTTCATCTTACCCATCGATGCCAAAGCGACCTCGGGGTCTTTGCTGGCTGGTGCCGAGCAGCCGCCCGAGGCTTTGACAAACCGGCCCGTCATGTGGAAACCATCTGGTGTTTCTGCGATCACGCGGACATTCGAGTATTGGTTCACGCGGACTCGCATTTCGAAATCCAACTCACCCATGGCAGGTGAAAACGTGAAGACACCTGCAATTGGCGCGGGGTTTTCGTCGATCACCACAGTGGCGGCAGAGATTTTGGCACTTGGATCAAGTTGCTTCAGAACGATGGGCACCGTTGCAGCATCATGCGCCCTATAGGGTGCGTCCATTGAAAGCAGCGTATCGGCACTCCCGATTTGAACATCGCCCACCACATCGTATTGCAGGTCGTGCCAGGTTTCGCTGTCGACCAGCGGATTCTTGACCGACTGTTCCGCCCAAGCGGGCAAGGATAGCGCAAGTGAAAGGATCGCTGCGGGTGCAATTGCTCTGGCCATGTGTTTTCCTCCGGCAACCGGTGCCGCGGATTATGCCACAAAACCCCGGGAAATTATATGCCGACGAAAGGCGGTGTGGTTCTGGCAGTAAACTGTGCCAAGGTTTTAGGGTGGAGGTTTGCCATGTTTGAAGCCGTGATCTTGCTATGCGCGCAGGCTGCGACCGAGCCCTGCAGAGAGCAGCTTTTGCCGGGCTACGAGGCCGAAAATCAAGCTGAGTGCGAAGAGAAACTTAAGGCGCAACCTCCGTCTCTTTCCGACGGTCACAGCAGTGAACCCGTCTGCCAAGCCATTGGGAAGGTGTTGGAATTCGATGAAGCCGCCCCCGGCCTTTTCGTGCATCGCGGTTTGATTGAGGAGCCAAACGCGGACAATCTGGGGGACGTGTCGAATATCGGATTTGTCATCGGACTAGACAGTGTTGCAGTGATCGACACAGGAACAGCTCCCTGGATGGGAGAAGCCATTTGGCGTGCTGTTCGGGCAGAGACGGACAAACCCGTTAGTCACGTCATTTTGACCCACATGCACCCCGATCACACTCTCGGAACTGCGCCGCTGACCCTGACAGGGGCGCAGATAGTTGGCCATGTGGGGTTGGAAAGAGCGTTATTGGACCGTCTGGGCAATTATGTAGAAAGCCTGAGCGCCGTTATCGGTTCCGACGACTATGTGGGTGTTGGGCCAATCACTGTCGATATCGCGGTCGAAACTGAGGAAGAGATTGATTTGGGCGGGCGTAAACTGATCCTGCGGGCCTGGTCCAGAGCTCATACCGGGAATGACCTGACGGTAAAGGATGTGAACACCGGCGTTTTGTTCACAGGCGATCTGGTGTTTCATCGGCATACCCCGGCCTTAGACGGCGAGCTGATCGGCTGGCAGCGTGTTCTCAAAAAGATGACCGAGCTGAATATTACCCAAATCGTGCCCGGCCATGGTGGCCCGATCCTGGCCTGGCCAGAAGGCGCCGAGGACATGGTGCGCTATCTGGATGTGTTGGAGACTGACACACGCGCCGCAATCGACACGGGTCAGCGACTGGGCGATGCGGTTGAAACAATCGCTCAAAGTGAAGCGGAACAATGGGAATTGTTTGACGCTTATAACCCGCGCAATGCCACGGTCGCGTTTACCGAACTTGAATGGGAATAGCCCTGTCAGCGAATGGCGCGGTTCAGGTTCTTTGCGGCTTTTAAATTGGTCTGATCTGCGCCCTGAACATCGGTTAGCCGCGTCGCGGTCAAATCGGCATCCGTAAAATCAGCACCTGACAATGTGGCCCCTGTCAGGTCTGCCCCACCCAATGTGGTCATCGACATGTCCGCACCGGTGAAATTTGCATTGGGAAGTTTGGCAAATTCCAGATCGGCGCGCGACATTTGTGCATTGGTAAAATCCACATCCGACCCGTGCGCCGAGGTCAGGACGCCACGCATAAGCCCCATGGATTGGTTGCGCATGTCGGCGGAAAAATCTGCCCCTTTGAACACCGCTCGGGTCAGATTGGCCTTGGTGAAGTCAGCGGCGGTTCTGGCATTTGTGAAATCGGCATCACTCAGGTCCGCCTTGCTGAGCTGCGTCTGGAACAACTCGGCTCCAACAAGGGATGCGCCTGAAAGGTTCGCTCCGATCATCCAGGACTGGCTCAGCACTGCGCCATCCAGTTTTGATCCCGACAAATTGGTGCCATTTAATGAGGTCGCTCGCAGGGTCGCATTGCTGAAATCCAGTCCGGACAAGTCCAGATTGTTGAGCCAGACCCGGGTAAAATCGGCGGGGGTGTCGGTTGTGGCTGCATCGAGCCGGGCAACAACGTCGGCGCGGGTCATTTGCGACTCGGTCATTTTGGGCAGTGTCATGTCAACGCCACTCAGCGGTGATTGGCCAAGGACTGTTAGAGGCGCAAGGGTAAATAAAAAGATCAGTAAGGGTTTCATGCATCCCTCCTGCGTTTGTTGGTCGGTAAGTTAACCCTGATCCGACGTCAACTGCTGTAGCATTTGCGAGATCGCGAACAGACGGCGTTCTAGAATTTGCGGTGTTTCGCAGAGATAGGTGATTGAGCGCTGACGGTCTGTATAGATCAACTGATCCCAATCCAGCTGCTCTTCAAGGGCGTCAATGCGGTCGTAATCCGGTGGGTCGGCAGACAAGGCCTGCTCCATTTCCACGCGGGCCAGATCAATCTTTTCGGCCATA
The DNA here is from genome assembly GCF_059609725.1 of Ruegeria sp. YTSC199. Classification (NCBI taxonomy): domain Bacteria; kingdom Pseudomonadati; phylum Pseudomonadota; class Alphaproteobacteria; order Rhodobacterales; family Roseobacteraceae; genus Ruegeria; species Ruegeria sp. YTSC199. The sequence goes on along the minus strand of NZ_JBXWMF010000024.1, from coordinate 27,146 downwards.
TCGATCTGGTTCAGCGAAAACTCTCCGATCCCGGCTATTATGCGCTTGCGCCGTTTCGACAAAGTGTCAAAGACACGCTGAAATACCAACCCCAGAACATCCGGATCCCCATTGTAGCGCGCAGCAAATTCCGCGACGCGGGGCTGAAGGTCTTCCAACTCAATCCGTCTCAGGGCAAGCAGCCCGGCAATTTCGTCAATGTCGGCGTCGTTTTGGCCGGATTCACTCTCGGCGATCTGGTGTGGCCACATAAGGCCCAGCGACAGATCTTCGACCTTACGTTGAATACACGGCCAAGTTGGGTCGGAAAAATCCGCGGCAAAGCTTGGGCCAGCCGTGCCGAGCCACGCCAGGGCCATAACAATTAGCTTGCCGTTCGACATCTCAGCTCTCCTCCACGCGGATAGTATGCATGAAATCTGCGCGCCAAGTCCATTCAACCCAATACACACCATTGTCTTAATTGTTAGAACAAGGGGCTGGCCCTCATACTCAACCCAGGCAGTCGGTCTAAAAATGATTCCGCTGCAAGGGAGGACAGACAGAATGAGAACACGCGCGGCGGTTGCTGTGGCGGCAGGGCGACCTTTGGAAATCATGGAGGTTGAACTGGATGGCCCGAAGGCAGGCGAAGTCCTGATCGAGGTCAAGGCAACCGGATTATGTCACACGGATGAGTTCACCCGTTCGGGCGATGACCCCGAAGGGATTTTTCCTGCAATTTTGGGCCATGAGGGTGCCGGGGTTGTAATGGAAGTTGGTGAAGGCGTCACCAGCCTTGAGGTCGGGGACCACGTGATCCCGCTTTACACACCCGAATGCCGCGAGTGCGAGTATTGCCTGAACCCCAAAACGAACCTGTGTCAGAAAGTGCGCGCCACGCAGGGGGCGGGTCTGTTGCCGGACGGAACGACCCGGTTCAGCATGCTGGATGGCACGCCGATCCATCACTACATGGGCTGTTCGACCTTCGCCAATCACACTGTGGTGCCCGAGATCGCCTTGGCCAAAGTGCGCAAGGACGCACCGTTTGATAAAATCTGCTATATCGGCTGTGGCGTCACTACTGGTATCGGGGCCGTAATCAACACCGCCAAGGTCGAGATCGGATCGCGTGGCGTGGTGTTTGGTCTCGGTGGTATCGGCCTGAACGTGATCCAAGGTCTGCGCATGGCTGGTGCGGATCAGATCGTTGGTGTCGATCTGAACGATGGCAAAGCCGAGATGGCAACGCATTTCGGTATGACCGATTTCGTGAATCCCTCGAATGTAAGCGGCGATATCGTGGCGCATCTGGTCGAACTGACCGGAGGGGGTGCAGATTATACCTTTGATGCCACAGGCAATGTTGGCGTGATGCGCACTGCTTTGGAATGTGCGCACAAAGGGTGGGGTGAAAGCATCATCATCGGTGTTGCACCCGCCGGAGCCGAGATTTCGACGCGTCCCTTCCAGCTGGTCACCGGCAGGTCGTGGCGCGGCACGGCGTTTGGCGGCGCCAAGGGTCGGACGGATGTCCCGAAAATCGTCGACTGGTACATGGACGGCAAGATTGAGATTGATCCCATGATCACGCACAAATTGACGCTGGATGAGATCAACCACGGCTTTGACCTGATGCACGAAGGAAAGTCGATCCGCGCGGTGGTGGAGTACTGACATGGATCTAAAAATCATTTCGCAAAACCGCAGCTTCGGAGGGGAGCAGACTGTCTACTCCCACCCCTCCGAGACATGCGGCTGCGAGATGACATTTGCCATCTACCTGCCACCTCAGGCCAGATCCGGGCCGGTGCCTGTGCTGTGGTACTTGTCGGGTCTGACCTGCACGCATGAAAATGCGATGACCAAAGGCGGCTTTCAGGAGGCGGCCGCGGACTATGGTGTCGCGGTTGTATTTCCCGATACGTCTCCGCGTGGTGACAACGTTGCCGATGATGATGCCTATGATCTGGGGCAGGGGGCAGGTTTCTATGTGAATGCCACCCGTGATCCTTGGCGGTCGCACTTCAGAATGTATGACTATATCGTTGACGAGTTGCGCGACATAGTTGTGGGGAGTTTTCTGGTTCAGGATCGTCATGGGATCACGGGTCATTCCATGGGCGGGCACGGCGCGATCACGATCGCGATACGGAACGCCGACAAATTCAGATCTCTTTCAGCATTTGCGCCGATCGCGCACCCGACACGTTCGGATTGGGGTCGCAAACAGCTCAGCAGCTATCTGGGTGACGACGAAAACACCTGGGTCAAGCATGACGCGACATTGCTGCTGGAAGAACACGGCTGGAAAGGCGATCTGCTGATCGATCAGGGTGCGGATGATCAGTTTCTCGATCTGCTAAAACCCGAAGCTTTGGCCAACATGATGGCCAAGCGCCGCCAGCCAGGACAGATCAGAATTCAGGAAGGGTATGACCATTCGTATTTCTTCGTGAACAGCTTTGCGCGTGATCATGTCGAATGGCACGCCGAACGTCTCAGCCAATGAAAACAGCAAGGAAAGAATGATAGTGTTAAGAACGGTAATCACGGCAACCTGCCTCATGCTTTCACCCGCCTTTGCAAGTGCCGAAGGCGATCCCGAAGCGGGCGAGAAAGTCTTCCGCAAGTGCAAAGCCTGTCACGCTGTGGGCGAGGGGGCAGAAAACAAAGTGGGCCCAATGCTGAACGGTATCGTTGGGCGTCCGGCCGCAACCGTTGAGGGGTTTGGCTATTCTCCGACACTCATCGAACTGTCCGAAGAGGGGCTGGTCTGGACACCCGAAGAACTGGACGCGTTTCTGACGAAACCGCGCGACTATGCGAAGGGAATCAAGATGACCTTCGCCGGTCTGCGCAAAGAGGACGATCGCACCAACATCATCGCATATCTTGCAACCTTTGAAGACCCAGGGTCGTAAGAGATCGCATTGCTCGCCTGTCGATGTGACCGCAATAGGGCCGGTCTGGGCGAGCATCAACAGACACCGCAATCCGACCTGGGTGAGGTGTTGCAATGCAGCGAGAACGCTGCACGAAAGGGAGGAGATCGAATGAGAAATTTATCGCTTTGGACCTCCGGGATTGCCATTGCACTGGCCACTTCGGCTTATGCCAATGACGACCTGGTTGCCCAGATGGAGAACTCAAAGCAATGGGCGATCCAAACGGGTGACTACAAAAACCAGCGCTATTCCGAACTGGATCAGATCAACGCCGACAATGTTGGAGATCTGCAGGTGGCGTGGACCTTCTCGACCGGCGTTCTGCGCGGGCACGAGGGTTCACCGCTGGTTATTGGCGACATGATGTATGTTCACACGCCGTTCCCGAACATTGTCTATGCTCTGGATCTGGCCAATGACGGCAAGATCGTTTGGAAGTACGAGCCCAAGCAGGACCCGGACGTTATTCCGGTAATGTGCTGTGACACCGTTAACCGCGGTGTGGCCTATGCGGATGGCAAGATCTTCCTGCATCAGGCGGACACCAAGGTTGTGGCGCTGGATGCCAAATCCGGTGACGTTGTTTGGGAAGTCCAGAATGGTGACCCGGCGATTGGTGAAACCAACACAGCCACGGTTCTGCCCATCAAGGACAAGGTCATTGTCGGCATTTCGGGTGGTGAGTTCGGAGTGCGCGGATCGGTTACGGCCTATGACATGAACTCGGGTGAGCAAGTCTGGCGCGCCTATTCCATGGGGCCGGATTCGGACATCCTGGTTGACCCGGAAAAGACCACCCATCTGGGTAAGCCGGTTGGCACGGACTCGGGCACAAACACCTGGGAAGGCGATCAGTGGAAGATCGGTGGCGGCACCACCTGGGGCTGGTATTCTGCCGACCTGGACGAGAACCTGATGTACTATGGCACGGGTAACCCGTCGACATGGAACCCGGCACAGCGGCCCGGCGACAATCGCTGGTCGATGACCGTCATGGCACGTGACATCGACACCGGCATGGCCAAATGGTTCTACCAGATGACGCCGCATGACGAATGGGATTATGACGGCATCAATGAAATGATCCTGACAGAGCAGGAAATTGATGGCACAGAGCGCAAGCTGCTGACCCATTTCGACCGCAACGGTCTGGGATACACTATGGATCGTGTCACAGGTGAGTTGCTGGTGGCTGAAAAATTCGACCCGGTTGTGAACTGGACAACTGGCGTCGACATGGACCCCAACAGTGAGACTTATGGTCGTCCGGCTGTGGTCGCTCAGTATTCGACGGAACAGAACGGCGAGGACGTGAACTCGACCGGTATCTGCCCGGCGGCACTGGGCACCAAGGACCAACAGCCCGCAGCCTATTCGCCGAAGACTCAGCTGATGTACGTGCCGACCAACCACGTCTGCATGGACTATGAGCCGTTCCGCGTTTCCTATACCGCTGGTCAGCCTTATGTGGGCGCGACTCTGGCGATGTATCCGGCACCGGATAGCCATGGTGGTATGGGTAACTTCATCGCGTGGGACAACACCGACGGAAGCATCAAGTGGTCGCTACCCGAGCAGTTCTCGGTCTGGTCCGGTGCGCTGGCGACAGCAGGTGATGTTGTCTTTTACGGCACGCTCGAAGGTTATCTGAAGGCCGTTCATGCTGAAACCGGTGAAGAACTGTACAAGTTCAAAACACCGTCCGGCATCATCGGCAACGTGATGACGTATGAGCAAGGTGGCAAGCAGTATATCGGCATCCTGTCGGGTGTTGGTGGCTGGGCCGGTATTGGTCTGGCGGCTGGTCTGACCAACCCGAATGACGGTTTGGGTGCCGTGGGTGGCTATGCCGCTCTCAGCGACTATACCGCGCTGGGTGGTCAGCTGACAGTGTTCGCACTGCCGAACTAAGCCAAAGAACTGACCGGCGCGACCCGATTGGACCGCGCCGGTTTTCACCTGCAAAAAAACGAGCTTTCCATGAACCACTCTGTACGTCTTCTGGCATCCGTTCTTGTGTCCTGCCTTCCCGTTGCCGCGATTGCTGACAATCTGGCGGTCTCCTATTCCGAGGATGGGCGGTATTACACCGAAGACGATATCCCGACATTTAACGTGGCCGAGGATGGAACTGTGGACTGGATGACATTTTCAGGCTTCCGGCGTTATCACGCGGAATGCCATGTCTGTCATGGTCCGGATGGCGAAGGCTCGACCTATGCGCCGGCTCTGAAAGAGTCAGCGCTGGATATGGATTATTATGACTTTGTCGACATCGTCACGAATGGTCGACAGGTGGTGAACGCCGCTGAAAACTCGGTGATGCCGGGATTTGGCGACAACCCGAATGTGATGTGCTTTCTGGATGACATCTATGTATACTTGAAAGCTCATGGATCGGGCGCGATCCCGCGTGGTCGCCCGCCCAAGAAAGAGGCGAAATCCGACGTGATCCGCGAGGATGAAGATGCGTGCATGGGCTAAGGGCTGTCTTGCTCTGACGGTGCTTGGCGTCTGGCTTGGCCAGGCGCAGCCCGCGTTGGCCCAAACCTCTGATCTCGTTTCAAAAACTGCCTTTCGCGTTTGCGCGGATCCAGCCAACTACCCTGTGTCGTCAAAGGACGGATCGGGATACGAGAACCGACTGGCCGAACTGGTCGCCGCAAAGCTGGAATTGCCGGTTCAATATGTCTGGTTTCCACAAGCGACAGGCTTCATTCGAAACACACTCGCTGCCAAGCGTTGTGATGTAGTGATTGGCTATGCACAAGGTCATGAGTTGGTGCAGAATACCAACCACTACTATACCTCGGCCTATGCGCTGATCGTGCCGAGGGACAGCGATCTGGCGCAGGTGGACCGGTTGAATGACCCTGCGCTCAAGGGGCAAAAAATCGGGATCGTGGCGGGTACTCCGCCGGCGGCGCATATGGCGCGGAATGGGCTGATCGGACAGGCCAAGCCTTACAACCTGTTCGTCGATCGACGCGTGGAAAGTCCGGCTATCGATATGCTGGATGACCTGCAATCGGGCGAGATTGATGCGGCCATCCTATGGGGTCCATTGGGCGGACCATTGGTCAAGGCGGACTACCCAGATTTCAAGGTGAACCCGCTGGTCAATGAAGAGCTGCCTCCGCGTTTGTTCTATCGCATCACCATGGGCGTGCGGCAGGGTGAGAAGGTTTGGCAACGGCAACTGAATTCTCTGATCAGGCGCAATCAGGATGAGATAAATGCTGTGTTGGCCGATGCCGGAGTTCCGCTTGTGAATGATTTGGGAACCGAGGTGCTGGATCTGTCACAATGATCCGGGCCGCGTTGACCTTTGCGCTGATCTCGACCGCCGCGATGGCACAGACAGTGCCCGAGCCGACGGATTATCGCATGGATCACTACCGTGCGCCGGTGCCGGACCGGATCACCGGCGGCACAACCATCGGCCCGGAAGAGGCACACACGTTGTGGCAAGATCAGACCGCCGCGTTTATCGACGTTTTGCCACAGCCACCTAAGCCAGCCAATCTGCCCGAGGGCACGATTTGGCGAGACAAGCCGCGCGATAGTATCCCCGAAACGATCTGGCTACCCAATGTCGGCTATGGTGCAATCGCAGACGTCACAGCTGACTATTTTCGATCCGGGTTAGAGGCCAGCACCAATGGCGATGTTGAGCATGGCGTTGTGTTCTTCTGCCTTGAAGATTGCTGGATGAGTTGGAATGCCGCCAGACGCGCAATCGAAAGGGGGTACACCAACGTCTATTGGTTCCCAGAAGGCACCGATGGCTGGGCCTTGTGGGGGTACCCACTCGAACGGGTCGAGCCGTTTCCAGGTCAGCCCGTAACTGGAGGCGGCTGAACTAGAATCCCGCCAGCCTCTTGTGCAAATGACTAACCGTTCCGTCCGTGTCTGTCATGGTCACATCCACCGCTTGCGCTCGGCTTGGAACGGATACGCCGACCCTCGGGTTTTCAGACAATGAAATTGATCCGGTCATCTGAACATAACCCGCGCCATCAAGATCAATATCCACGGTTTCCACATAGCGCATCGGTATGAACAGCAGGGAAATCTGGTCCATCTGCATTCCCGAATGCGACGGATGATCAATGTTCAGATCCATCTTGTTGGCGCGATCCGCACCTAGATTGGACAACCGTGAACGCATATCCAGCGCAGGTATACGACCGACAAGTTCCGCCTCCATCGTTCCCAGGTTTTCCAACGCCAGTTTCGGGTCAGTTCCGGGCGGTGCGGCGCAAGCCCCAAGGCCCGAAGTTTTGACAAAGGTTTCTGACACCCAAAGGCGGCCATCCGTGGTTTCGGCAATGACATGCATCGGGGTCGGGCCGTTCACGCGCATGGTCACGTCGAAGTAGAAGCTCGGCAGCGGTTCTTCCAATTCGAACACAGCAGAAACAGGCATCGGGTTTTCATCCAGCACCAAGGTCACTTTCGCTACATTCGTTCCTCTGGGGGCAACGACCTGAGCCGCCAGCTCGGTCCGTGTGTCATCGGGTGTGCGGTAGGGCGCATCGATCGCGATCAACGCGTCACCATTCTGCATTGGTCGGTCGCCGTAGAGCAGCGCGCGGACATTTTCCCATGCCTCGTTCGATGCCCAGGCTGGAGCAACCAGCACGCAGAACAGGGCTGCAATCAGGTGAGAAGCCTTCATTGTCTTCCTCCTTGCAGAAATCTGCCGAAGGCACGCGGCCCATCGCAGGTTTCTATCGTTTCTACCACGGACAGCGCCTTTGGGTCCACAATGCTGACAGTGTTGTCGAACCAGTTTGCGATGACCACAAGATCCTCGCCGGTTGTTGCGTCGATGCCCTCCGGGTATTCCCCGACCTCAAGCAGAGCTTCATGCTCCAACGTCTCAAGAGTGATAACACTGAGCGTATTGGCATATTGGTTCGTGACGAATGCACGACCATGGGCAAAGGCTATTCCATAGGGACGTTCGCCAACGGGGACCGTAGCTATGACCGCGCCGGTTTCGACATCGACAACGCTGACATCATTGCTGCCGACATTGCCGACAAAAAGCCGCCCATCAGGGGTAAAGCGCAATCCGAAGGGGCGGGTGCCAACGGTTACAATGTGAAGTGTTTGTAGAGTTTTTGCATCGAAAACCGAAACCTGATCAGAGTCCTTGTCAGCCGATGCCAGAAAACGTCCATCGGATGAAATCGCGATCCCGGCCGGGGCGGTGCCTGTTGGCAATTCTGTCAGAACCTCCAGACTTTCGCTGTCCAGAACCCAAAGACGAGAGTTGAACCAATCCGATACAAATACTCGCCCGCGTACAGGGTCTAGCGCGATTCCCATGGGACCACCATCGAGCATAACCTGCGCTATCGCCTCACCCGTTTCTGCAGACAAACGCCGCACCGTTTTACTATCCGGGGACACGGCGAACAGCGTACCGTCCAACCCAACGACCACGCCCGCAGGCATGCCGGGCAGCGGCCAACGGGCCGTTTCCTGCATTTCGGAAAGGTCAATGCGGCTGAGTTCCTCACCGTTTTGGCAAGTGATGAACGCCGTCTCTGCCGGCACCGGGCTGCCAGAGAGCACCGCAAGCAATATCAAGGATCGGCTAGCTTGCCGCACCAAAACGCTCGATCAACGCATCGAGGCCGGCCTGATACACCCCTGTCACGGCGGCGATGGCGGCTTCGTCATTTAGTTCGGCTGGTGGATCGTTGTTTGGATAACCGCGATAAAAGGCCCCGCGCCATTCGATGATCGAACCGCCCCCGTCGCGCGTTTTGACCGTCAGGTGCGATGAGTAATTTGTAACAGGCAGCACCTCAACCGCAACTTCGGTGATCCGGTAGGAATAGCTCATCTTTTCGTCGCTGTGTTTATAAAGAATCTCGTCAATCTTCGGCCCATCTTCCTGGCCGAGTGTTAACAACCGGGTCGCGTCGATCTCGTTGCCGCCTTTGCCTTCAGTCGCATGCACGGCGGGATGCCATGACATGTCATCAAAGTTCCCGACAACAGCCCAAACCTCTTCGGGCGAGGCCGCGACTTCGGCGGTCAGCGTGACTTTCTGCCGGGTCGGCCCGTGGGCCCAGACCATGCCCGGAACCAGTAACGCAGCGGTTGTCGCGAGAAGCGTTCGTCGATTCATCCTGTATCCTCCCTGAATGCGCTTGGCGGTGTTTGGCACGGCCTTTCGACCGCGTGTTCCCGGTCAAAACTGACGTGCAGTCACGCTGAACAGGCCACCCTTTCCGATCCCCTGCGAAACCGTAGGGGGTCGTGGGAAACCATAGCAAGATCAACCGCATACGCGCATTCTTATAAAATAAGAATCGAGCTTAATCATGAAGCTGATACGCTTTGGTTTACAACACGGCCAAAAGTATCGGTTCCGTTCTTAGGGCGTTTCGCCCTTGATGAGCCAGCCTGATCTTTCGGGCAACGGGAGGGCATCTTGATTTTTCGCGTGCTGCCGCAGCTTGCGGCGCTGTTCTGGTGTGTGTCTGCAGTGACTGCGGCGGCGATCGATGTGAAAGCTGCCGTGCTACGGATCGACTATCCGTCGCTTTTGCCGATCTCGCGATATGATCTGAAGCCGGACGATCTGGGCTTTGCCGGTGCCGCGCTCGGGGATGAAGATAACAGCACTACGGGCGGGTTTCTGGGACATACTTACGAGACTGCAACTGTTGCGGTATCGCCAGAAGAGGCCGACGTCGCAATGGACCAGATCCTTGCAGACGGTGTGCGCCTGATCGTTCTATTGGCCGAAGCCCCAGACGTTTTGCGCCTGACGGACAAGGCGGGTGAGGCTGGGGCACTGGTTTTCAATGCGTCGGCACCAGATGTCGAATTACGGGATGCAAACTGCCGCGGCAACCTGCTGCATATTGCTCCGTCCCGTGCCATGACAGCTGATGCAGTGGCGCAGTTTGCGGTCTGGAAGAAGTGGGACGATTGGTTTTTGCTCGCCGGTTCAAACCCTGAAGATATCAAACTGGCTGATGCTTATCGCCGTGCCGCCACCAAGTTTGGCGCGAATATTGCCGAGGATCGGACCTTTGCGGATACCGGAGGCTCTCGGCGGACAGATTCTGGCCATGTTCTGGTTCAACGCCAATTGCCGCTCGATACACAAGATGTACGAGATCATGATGTGGTGATCGCTGCAGACGAAACGGACTACTTCGGACGCTACCTGTCTTACCACCTTTGGACCCCGCGCCCAGTGATGGGTTCCGGCGGTCTGCGCCCAACGACCTTCCACGGCGCGCATGAGGCCTGGGGAGCAACTCAATTCCAGACCCGTTTCGAAGAGCTGACGGGCCGCTTTGCCCGTCCCGAGGATTATAGCACCTGGCTTGCACTGCGTGTAATCGGTGAGGCCGTGACCCGCGCCAGCACTGCCGAGCCGGACGGTGTGCGGGACTATGCCCTGTCAGATGAGTTCGAACTTGCTGCTTTTAAAGGGCAGAAAGTGACGTTCCGCGATTGGAACGGGCAACTGCGCCAGCCGATCCTTCTATATGACGGATCGATCACTGTCAGTGTCAGCCCACAGGAGGGGTTCCTGCACCAGGTCTCACCGCTCGATACCATGGGTCTGGATCGGGCGGAATCCAGCTGTCAGGCATTTGAATAAACGGAGGTCTTGATGAAACGACTATTGTTGACCGTTGCCTGTGCCGCGCTGACCTCTGGTCCTGCGCTGGCGGGCAAGGCCTTTGTCTCGAATGAGCGGGGTAACACCATCACCGTGGTGGATACCGAAACCTGGGAGGTGATCACCGAATTTCCCGGCGGCAACCGCCCGCGTGGCATCACCGTCAGCCCGGATGGCGGTACGCTGTATGTCTGTGCCTCGGATGACAATATCATCCGGGTGTTTGATACAGAGACCTATGAGGAACTGCCCAGCTTGCCTTCGGGCCCCGACCCTGAGCTTTTCATCCTAGAACCCTCGGGCAAACGACTATACATCGCCAATGAAGACGACAATCTGGTTACGGTCACGGATACCGAAACCCGTACCGTTCTGGCCGAGGTGCCGGTCGGCGTCGAACCCGAAGGCATGGGGATGAGCCCGGACGGCAAATTTGTGGTCAACACCTCTGAGACCACCAACATGGCGCATTTCATTTCCACCGAGGATTACACAATCAAGCACAACATCCTGGTCGATCAGCGCCCGCGTTATGCCCAGTATACCGCCGATGGCAAACGCCTGTTTGTGACCTCGGAGATTGGCGGGACAGTCTCGGTTATGGATATAGCCGAGGACGGAACGCCCACAGTTGTTGGCAAGATCAGCTTCGAGGTGCCCGGGGTGCAGCCGGAATGGTTGCAGCCCGTCGGAGCGAAGGTAACCTCGGATGGCAAACGCCTGTTTGTTGCTCTGGGACCTGCAAACCGTGTTGCCGTCGTTGACGCACAAAGCCTTGAGGTTTTGGACTACGTCCTTGTTGGACAGCGGGTCTGGCAGCTCGATTTCACGCCGGATGAGAAATATCTGCTGACCACAAATGGCAACTCAAACGACATCACGATTATCGATGTGGCTGCAGAGAAAGCCATAAAATCGGTACAGGTCGGACAACAGCCCTGGGGCGTGGTGACCATTGACTGAAGTTCTGGGAGGGACGGGAATGAAAAAACTCTTGATTGCCGCGATGGTTGCAACGTTAGGCGAACCGGTCTCGGCGGCCCCGCTCTGTGATGATCTGGGATTTGCCGGCCTTCTGGCGAAATGCAACCGAGGTGACACCATCAAGCTGACGCTTGCTTCGGGGCAACCGCTGGGTGAGGATGTGGTCCTGCAATCCGGCGCGTATTACAAGCTTGAGATCACCGCCGATGGATCTGCAGAACTGGCCATCGAGGGGCCATCGTTCTTCCGCGCGATCTGGATGAACGAGATCGTGATCAACAAGATCGAAATCCGCCCGATGGCGGTGGACAGCATCGAGTTTGACAAGGCTGGCGTGGCGGAGCTGTCGTTTATCGCAATCAAACCCGGCAGCCATGAAATTCGCATCCCCGGGTCCACGGGTGACTCGCAACGTATCACAGTCAGTATTCAATAGAGAAAGGATAGTATGATGAAAAAGGCGGGAGTTCTGTTGATCGCCGGAATTACAGCGGCACCTGCATTCGCCGACGATATTGACGCGGCAACTGTCGAAAAGATCGAAGCCTATCTTGCATCCATCGAATGTCAGATGGATCCGGATGACATCGAAGTTGAAGACGATGGTTATGATCTGGATGACGTCATCTGTAAGGGTGGCAACCAGTTCGACATCAAGCTGGATAAAGATCTGAATGAAGTCAGCAGAAAGGCGGAATAGCGGGTGAAAGGATGAAGTCATGATCAAACTACTTGCCGCCTGCCTTGCGCTGGTCTTCACGGCGGGCGCTCTGGGCGCCGATACCCTGCCAACCATTCGCGCTGCGGTACTCAAGATCGGGACGGTGAATTGGGAGTTGGAGACCATTCGCCAGAACGGTCTGGACAAGAAACATGGCTTCATTCTTGATGTTCAACCATTTGCCGACAATGGCGCAACCCGCATCGCGGTCGCAGGCGACGAAGCTGATCTGGCCGTCGCTGACTGGATTTGGGTCGCGCGTCAAAGGGCTGCTGGGAAGGACTATGTCTTTATCCCTTACTCCAAAGCCGTCGGTGGGGTGGTTGTGCCCGCTGACAGCCCTGCGACCAGTTTGAAGGATTTGGCAGGTGGCAAGATAGGCATTGCCGGTGGACCGCTGGACAAATCCTGGCTGATCCTGCGTGCCTATGCAGCGCAGGAATATGGGATGGATCTGAAAGCCGACACCGAGCAGGTGTTCGGTGCTCCGCCACTGATCTTCAAATCCGCTCTGGGAGGAGATTTCGCGGGGGCGATCAATTTCTGGCACTTTCTGGCCAAGATGAAAGCGTCGGGCATGAAGGAGCTGATCTCGGTGGAAGACGCCGGGCAGGCGCTTGGCCTCGACATAAATACGCCGCTGCTGGGCTATTACCTGAAGGAGAGCTTTCTCAACGAAAACCCGGACCTTGCGCAGAGCCTGTTCGCCGCCAGCCGCGACGCCAAGGAGCTGCTGGCCAATTCTCCTGCTGCATGGGAGGCGATCCGCCCTCGTATGAACGCGAAGTCCGACACGCAGTTTGAACAGCTCAAATCCGATTGGATCGCAGGAATTCCTGATCGCAGCCCTGTTGACACGGATGCCGCCAACAAGATGCTGGAACTGATGGCAGAATTAGGCGGGGCCGAGCTGGTCGGTGAAGCAACAACAGTGCCACAAGGTCTGTTTGCTGACGTGGAATAGGATTTGATGCAAGACACGCGCCTCACGCCACTTATGTCCATCGCGGGCCTTGTGGCGTTTTGGATTGTTGCGGCCTTTTTGACCGCAGACCCGCAGGTTCTGCCGCAGCCCTGGGATCTGATCCCCCGATTTCAACAGGAACTGGTATCGGGGGAATTGCTGCGAAGCCTTGGTGCGACTTTGTTGCGAGTGATCTGGGCCTTCGCGTTGGCGATGACCTTGGGGACGGCTATTGGGCTGGCCATGGGGCGCTCGGAGGCGCTGAACCGCTGGCTCGACCCCTGGCTGGTTATCTTCCTGAATCTGCCGGCCTTGGTGCTGATCGTGCTGTGCTATCTCTGGATCGGATTGACAGAGGTGGCGGCGATTACGGCCGTAACCTTGAACAAAATTCCCAATGTTGCGACGATCCTTCGCGAGGGGGGCAGAGCGTTAAATCCGGACTTAGATGCGATGGCCCAGGTTTACCGATTGCCGAAGCAAACACGACTACGTCACGTGATCCTGCCGCAGCTTGCCCCGTTTATCGCGGCTGCTTCACGGTCTGGGCTTTCCCTGATCTGGAAGATCGTGCTTGTGGTCGAGTTTCTTGGGCGCTCATCTGGCGTCGGGTTTCAAATCCACTTGTATTTTCAACTGTTTGATGTGGCGATGGTGCTGGTCTATGCGTTATCATTCATTGCGGTCATGCTGGTCGTCGAATGGTTGTTTTTGCAGCCATTGGAGCGCAAGACACGACGGTGGAGAGCCGCATGATCCGCATCGACATCCGGCAGAAACGCTTTGGCCATGACGTCGTCTTAGGTCCTATTTCTTTTAATATCGCTGCTGGGGAAACGCTTGCGTTGACCGGGCCATCGGGTATCGGAAAGACAACGCTACTGCGATTGGTTGCCGGTATCGATCCTGACTTTGACGGCCAGATCGTGCGGCCGGATCGGCTGGCGATCGTGTTTCAGGAACCCACTTTGCTGCCCTGGCGTTCTGCTCTTGATAATCTGATCCTGATCCACCCGGGCTTGTCCCGCGCCGATGCTGACGTCGCTCTGTCCGACGTTGGATTGGAGGAAAAGGGGGATTTGTTTCCCGGGCAATTGTCGTTGGGTCAGCAGCGGCGGTTGTCGCTGGCGCGCGCCTTTGCCGGGCAGCCCGAGTTTCTGATTATGGACGAGCCCTTTGTTTCTCTGGACGCCGAAACAGCCGAGACGATGCTGACTCTAACCGAGGGTCTGATCGCACAGCATGGCCCAGCCACCCTGTTCGTGACCCATTCCAAATCCGAAGCGAAACGACTTTCCGACCGGATACTCAACCTGATATCCGGGCCAAACGGCGCTGTTTTAGGGTAGGAACTACTCCGCAGGTTCAGTCGTTGCCCCGGGTGAGACGCGATAGACAAAGGGCGCATCCGCTTTGGCTGCATATTCGTTTGCCTGATCCTGCAAAGCCTGATGGTGGGGCGATTTGATGCACACCGGATCGGTGGCGCTTGCATCACCGATAATGGCCATGGCCTGACAGCGGCAGCCCCCAAAATCAATAGTTTTCCGTTCGCAGGTTTTGCAGGGGTCCGACATCCAGTCCGTTCCGCGGTAAGCATTGAATGCACGGCTATTGTACCAGATGTCCGCAAGCGGTTTTTCCTGTACCCGATCAAATGTCAGATGCGGAATGGACTGTGCTGCATGGCAGGGCAGAACCTGACCGTCAGGAGCCACGTTCAGCCCGGTGGTGCCCCAACCGCCCATACATCGTTTGGGATAGTCATCATGATAATCCGCCGGGACATAGTCGATGACCAACTGCCCTTTGAGTGCTGTCCGCGCCTCGGTCACCTGTTTCGTCACCTGCTGCGCTTGTTCCCGCGTTGGCATCAATGCATCCCGGTTCTTCAAAGCCCAGCCGTGGAATTGCACCGTTGCAACTTCGATCCGCCGTGCGCCCATCTCCTGTGCCAGTTCCAGCGCCCGTGGCAGTTGGTGCGCGTTGTGGCGGTGCAGGACAAAGTTCAGGGTCAGCGGGAATCCGATTTGATTGATCCATTCGACCGTTTTCATCTTACGGTCAAACCCACCCCGGTACCCGCCCACTTTATCCGCCATCACAGCATCGGTGCCCTGAAGTGACAACTGGATATGGTCCAGACCAGCCTCATCCAACTCGTTCAGGCGTCGTTCGGAAAGGCCGATCGCCGAAGTGATCAGGTTAGTATATAACCCGGCCACGCGCGCGGCTTTGACTAACGCGACCAAATCCCGTCGGGATGCGGGTTCGCCGCCTGACAGATGCAGTTGTAAGACGCCAAGCGCGGCAGCCTCTTGGAAAACGCGAGCCCAGGTTTCGGTATCCAACTCGCTGTCGAGCTTCGCCATTTCGACCGGGTTGGAGCAATAAGGACAGGACAATGGGCAACGATGCGTCAGCTCGGCCAACATGGCGATGGGTGGTGGGGTCTTTGTCTGCATCAAATCACATCCAGAAAACGCCGCGCCCGCAGGGCATCCAGAAAACCCGAACTGTCTTCGGCGATCTGCTCTTCCGGGGCGCTGTATTTTTCGGATAAAATTGCCGTGATCTGTCCAAAGCTGCGCTGGCCGTCGACTTCGTGCAAGATCGCTTGCCCGATCTGATCCAGCGTTACGGCCCGTTCAGGCGCCAACAGCACCCATTTTTCCCGTACGGAATCGAAATGGATACGGACACCGCGCGGGAGCGAGGGGACCTCCTGCGCCAGCATCACGATGCCCGCCGCATCAGCAGACCAGCTTCCGGTTTCCAGGCACCTGGAGGAATGCGGGCGGGCTCAACATAGGCACCCCACAAGGCATCCAACTGCGACCAGAGGACATCAGTCTTGAATATCAGCGCTTTGGCCGCCGCTTCCTGTTTTTCTGCGGTATCGGCATGATCCAATACCCAAGCCAGACCAAAGGCCACATCTTTAGGGGCTTCTTTCAAGCGGTTGCGGAAATAGGCAAGTGAGCTGTCATCCGCAAAATCGTAATGCTGAAGCAGACCTTCGATCCTGTTGGCATGAATCCTGGGTGCAAATAGCTCAGTGAGTGAGGCCGCAACCGCCTCTAGCAATGTCTTTTCGCGGACGTATCGCACATAAGCGTCCACCGCAAACTTGGTGGCAGGCAATACGCCGTCACATGAGGCGACATATTCCGGATCCAGACCGACCGCTTCGGCCAGTCGCAACCAGCGCCGGATACCACCTTCGTTCTCTTCTGTGCCGTCATGATCTTCGATCCGCGACCGCCAGGCGCGACGTAGGGCCGGATCTTCAACGCGCGACATGAAGGCGGCGTCCTTCATCGGGATGGAATGCTGGTAGTAGTAGCGGTTGATCACCCAGGCGCGGACTTCGTCGCGGGTGCATTGGCCGCCATGCAGGCGATGATGAAAAGGATGCAGGTCGTGATAGCGCTCAGCTCCGATCTGGCGCAGCCTGGCTTCGAAATCTTCGCGGCTTTGGGTCATAGCGTGATCTCCATTCCATCCTCACCTATCGTCCAGCCCTTGGCCTGTGCCCGAGCTTTCTCGGCACTGTTGGGGCGCAGAACCGGATTGGTGTTGTTCATGTGAACAAAGACTTTCCGTCCGATCTGCATATCAGCGAACCCGGCGATCGAGCCGTCGGGACCGTCCATCGACAAATGCCCCATTCGCTTGCCCGTTTTCTGCCCCAGCCCTGCGCGCACCATCTCATCATCCCGCCAGAGCGTGCCGTCAAAAAACAAGAGGTCAGCCCCTTCAAGCTGAGCACGCAACTCGGGCGTCAAAGCAGCACAGCCTGGGATATAATAGGCTGTCTTTCCTTGCGTGCGCAGCGCCACGCCCACAGTTTGTTCACCCACCAGATCGGTTTGAACATGGTCCCCTTCCAGATACAGGGGCACCTTGCCGGGCACTGGAAACAAGGTTGCTGTTAGGTTTGGAACAAGTTCAAAGGGCTCATTCAGCGAAATCGGCTCGCGTTTCACAACAGAGGCGTTCAAGGCATTGAAAATTGGGTTTTCTCCAATGACGCCATGAATGCTATTGGTGGCAAAAAGCGTGAATGGCTGCATCTCGCGTAACGTGAGCAAGCCCGCGACATGGTCGATATCCCCGTTTGTCACCAGCACCGATCGAACCGGCAACTCTCGCAACCCTGTGGGAAACAGGAGGGGCGTATTGCCCAGCTGCGTTCGAATATCCGGAGAAGCGTTCAGAATGGCCCAGTTCTGGCCATCGGGGGACACGGCGAGCGATGATTGCGTTTGCGCAGGAATTTCTCCGCGTCGTGCCAGATTGCAGTTTTCACACCCGCAGTTCCATTGCGGAAGGCCGCCGCCAGCAGCGGCCCCAAGTATTATCGCGCGCAACGTCATCTAATGTTGGCGCTTGCGTCTGTTCAGATCAAGCCGCCGCCACGCTCATCATCATGATCGGGGCCGTACATGTTGATTTCCATGCCGCACTCGATTTCGCGGATAACAGGTTTGCTCCAAGCCATATCGGGGGTCCTCCTCTTAAGATGTGCTTGGGTTCAATGTGGCAGGTCTCATGCGCCCGTGCGACTCTTAATTCATAAGAAGGATTTAGACTTTGGTCGGTACTCAGGTGTCATCCGACAATGGAGCCACCCCTTGAAGGCAAAAACCCTGATTGCGTATCGTTATGATTTCAAATCCAAAATCACCGGATCCCAGTTTTTTGCGCAGATACCCTATGTAGACATCGACCACGTTTTCGTTACTGGATCCCTCCTGCGACCAAAGTGTGTCAAACAGCTCCCCGCGTGAGATGGGTGTTCCCGCTTTGCTGTTGAGCAGCATGAGCAGATCAAACTCGCGTTCTGTCAGCGTAATGCGTGTTTCTCGGATGGAGAGGGTTCTGTCCTTTGTTGATATCCGCGCCGGATCGGGACGTTGCGAAAGCACGCGTTGTTCCTGTACCTGCAACCGGGCGACAAGTTCGTCAAAGCTGAAGGGCTTCACGACATAGTCGTCGGCTCCGGCTTCCAGCCCGGCCGCGCGGTGGTCGACGTCGGAGAGGGCCGACAACATCAGGATGGGGATCGCGACACCAGCCGCGCGTGCGGACCGGACCAGTTCTATACCGCTGTCTGCGCCCAGCATTACATCAACAATTGCACCTGAGAATGCACCGCTCTTTAACCGCTCCAACCCATGATCGGCGCGGTTCTCTGCTTCGGCCGAGTAGCCGTGTAGTGACAGGCCCCGGACAAGGGCCGAGGTGATTTTCGGGTCGTCGTCTATGATCAACAATCTCGAGGCCATGGTATCACTCTAAGCCTCTGACAACGGCAATCGAATGCAGACATTTGTACCGGCATTTGCGCCCAAGGCGTGATCACCTAAGACCGGGCTGGTTATTGAGATTGATCCTTCATGAGCCTCGACGACCCATCTGGCAAGAGCCAGTCCGACGCCAAACCCCTGACTGTTCGCTACCCCGCTCTGAACAAACCGTTCAAATATCTGACCTTGCGCGCCTTTGGGAATTCCCGGACCGTTATCGGTTATCTGTATCTGAGCAATCCCACCTTTCGATTGACCCGAAAGCGACAATGCTTTGCCATCGCGCGCGTGCCGGATCGAATTGCGCAATAGACTGAGCAAAACCTGACGCATCCAGTTCGGATCGCAATGCAAGATACAATCCGGGAAGTCGCCCACTTCAAGATGCATGCTGGCGCTGTCGATTTCAGGCTTAATGTCACGCGCAACGGTTTGCATCACCGTGCGGAGCGCAACATTTCGCAGTTCCAAAGCCAGTTCCCCAGTTTCAGATCGCGCGACACGCAGCAAATCGTCAATGCGCTGGTTCAGTTTTGCAGCACTAGACTCGATCGTCGCCAAAGTCTCTGGCGCGGTCTGGCTATCCCGTTGGCCAATTTGTGATTCCATCATGATAACCGTCAGCGGTGTGCGTAATTCGTGGCTGATATCAGCAAAAAAGCGGCGGCGATTCTCATCAATCTTGGACAAGGTTTCGTTTGCCGCGCGAAGTTCCTGCGTCCGCTGAGCAATAGTCTCATTCAATCCGGCCCATTCTGCATCAACCTCATCCTGGCGTTTTTTTAGTGCATCCGCCATTCGATTGGTCTCGCCATACAATTGGCCGATCTCATCGTTGCGGGTTTCTGGTAGCGAAACAGCAAACTCGGATTTGCCAACCTGAACTGCCGCGTTGCGCAGCCGGTCCAGACGAGAGAATTGTGGTCGTACCAGCCCAAAGTAAAACCACACCGTGCTGAGTAAGGCGAATAGTGCAAGTGCCAATGCCACCCAGGTCAGCGTCAAACGCGTCCTTTCGATCCCGGCCAAAATGGAGTTTCGAAACAGAACCTCGGTATTCACGGCCTGACTGAGCAAGGGATCAAATGCCGACGCAAACGACTCGATATGGGCGCGCAGCCGTGCCTGATCGGCCTCAGTATCAGCAAGCCCGTCCAGCGTGTTGGCCAGTAGCGCCTCCATTCTGGCCAGTCCAAGGGATTGGGTTCCGTACCGGGACTGCTCGTCCAGCCCGAGGGACCGAACGGCGGCAACGGACTCTTCTACATCTGAGCGAAGTTGCAGAAAGGTTGTCCCAATCTGGTCCCGGATTGGGGCAAGGCGATCCAGTCGGGTTTCGACGGATTGGCCGGTCTGGATCGATTCCGTTGCGATCACAAGAAAGGTCGCGGCTTGGGTAGACAAAACGGCATAGCGTGCCATCCGGGTTTCCGAAGCAAGCGCCGTTTCCAAGCGGCTGGCGACGGTTTGCATCCCGAAATAGAGGATAGCCGCCGTCAAAAGGGTTCCGGACCCAAGCACAACCGCACCGAGGCCTAAACGGGTTTTCAAAAGCAGGCTGCGTTTGGTGGTTTCGGGCTTGGTCGTCATGATTTCCGCTTCATCAGACCACGGGCCGGATCATATCCCCATACGGCAATCGTGCACAGAACCACAGTCGACGCCAGAACCCACATCAGAGCCCCCCAGTTGATCTGCAGGTAAAACAGAAACCGGATCAATTCGACCACATGCGTGAACGGATTGAAGGCGCAGATATCGCGCAGCAAGGGGGAGCTTTCGGCCATTCGCCACAAGGGGTAGAGGGCCGAGGACAGGAAGAACATCGGGAAGATGACAAAGTTCATGACCCCGGCGAAATTCTCCAATTGTTTGATAAAACTGGACAGCACCAGACCCAGCGCTCCCAGCATCAGGCCACCTAAAACCAACCCCGGCAAAACCGCTACGTAGCCGGGCAGTGGCAGGACTATTCCGAACAGCGCAGCCAGCGCAAGAAATGTGTAGACCTGCAGAATGGATATCGCCGTTGACCCCAGCAGGCGGCAGAACAACAGCCACCAGCGTGGGAACGAACTGGTCAGCAACAGGCGCATCGAGCCCATCTCGCGGTCGTAGACAAGGCTGAGCGAGCTTTGCATCCCGTTAAACAGCAGAACCATCGCACAGAGGCCCGGAACGATGTAGGTCTCATATGTGATGTAGGTCTGATAAGGTGGGATGATCGACAGGCCGAGTGCCGCGCGAAACCCTGCTGCGAAAATCAAAAGCCACACCATCGGCCGGACCAAAGCCGCAAGAAACCGTTCGCGTTGATGGATGAAACGCAGAAACTCGCGCCCAATAATGGCGCGTGCAACACCCCAGAATCCGCTCATGCCGGGACCTCGGTCTGGGACAGGAACCAATCGGACAGCGTTTGATCGCCTCGCAGGTCGCCTGTCTGGCCGCGAGCCAGGATCTGACCGCGATGCAGCACTAGCAACTGGTCATCGTCGCGCACTTCATCTGTCAGGTGAGTGGCCCACAGAACACACAGCCCCTGTTCCGCCAGGTCGTGCACATGGTCGGTTATCGCCTGCCTTGCTGCGGCATCGAGCCCGACGGTTGGCTCGTCCAACAGCAGCACTGAAGGGTCATGCAACAGTGCACGCGCCAGCTCCATGCGGCGTCGATGACCGCCATTTAGGTCACGCACGCGTTCCCCGGCACGTTCCCGCATGTTCAACCGATCCAGTGCTGCGTCGATACGGGCAGGGACCTCCGATCGTGGCAATCCGTGCAGGGCGGCGAAATAAGTCATGTTCTGGCGCACCGTCAGACCCAGATCCAGGGTTGGTTGTTGAAAAACCACGCCGAGCCTGGCCAGCGCCTTGCGGGGGGCTTGGCGTAGATTGTGACCAGCAACACTGATTTTACCATCCGGTGCCACAAGCAACCGTGTTAGCAAGGACACCAGCGTCGATTTTCCGGCCCCATTCGGGCCGAGCAGCCCGCAGAAAGCTCCTGCTGATACCTCGAAAGAGACAGCATCCAAAGCTGCTTTGGCGCCATAATAAAAACTCAACTCGCGCACGGCGAGACCGGGATTGGCTATTGCCGAGTGCCGCGTATTTGACATTCTTCCTCCGTCCCGAACCGTGGGGCTTGACCGCAGCTTGCAATGTCGGCTCGCGTTTCTCAACCTTCCTGTCTGGGGCCCGACCGCGACTTAAGTATGTGAAGGTTCACGGATATGTTATGTATCCGAACAGCGATTGCGCAGGTAACATCGGCATCAGACCAATGAGAAAGGGCCGCAATGTCCTTAAATCGGCGCGATGCACTGCAGGTGAGCCTTTGGGCTTTGATGTGTCTTGCCTTGCCTGTGCGCGCGCAGGATTTGGTGGCTTTGCCGAACGTCGCGACGCTGGAAGAATTGATCAACAGTTTTGCTGGTGATGCACTGATTAACGACAGCGGCGTATCCATCGATATGGAGGCCATTGCCGAAGATGGCTATCGCGTGCCGGTGACCATTAACGCTGTCTCGGCAGAGGAGGTCATGTTAATCGCACCCGGCAATCCGGTATTGCCGGTTCTCAGGGCTCGGTTCGGGCCTTTGGCTGGCGCGCACGCCATTTCAACGCGCATGCGTCTGGGACAGTCCCAAGAGGTTTTGGCCCTCGCGCGTCTGCCGGACCGCAGTGTTCGCCGCGGTACGTGGGCGGTCTCGGTCGTTGTGGGTGGTTGCGCATGACAGAGGAGCTGTGACATGGCCACAGGCGTCAAAACCCGCGTCAAGTTGCCTAAACAGGCTCGCGCTGGTGACGTGGTTACGATCAAGACCCTGATCACCCACCGCATGGAGTCCGGTCATCGTCTTGATCCTGATGGCCAGCCTATTCGGCGGTCGATCATTCATCGTTTTCTGTGTGAATTCGAAGAAGAGGTGGTCATCGACCTCGATATCGGCCCCGGAATATCGAATAACCCATTCTTCGAGTTTCAGGCAATTGTCCCGGGCCCGGGCGTTTTTACCTTCAGTTGGTTTGACGATGACGGTGCGATCTACACCGACAGCCGTGCGATCTCGGTCGTATCATGATGTCGACGAAAGTGATGGTTCTGATCGCGCGTGGATTTTGCAAGCGTTGGGCGTTGAAAAACTGTGAAACAAGGACGAGGAAGGCCATCCTCGCCACCTGCGCCTGTTTTGGCGTTTTTTCCGTCTCCGAGGCAAAGGCAGACGTGGAAGACGATGCCTTAGAACTAGGTGCCTATCTGGCTGCGGAATGTTTGACCTGTCATCAGGCAAGTGCCGAGACGGACAGTATTCCACAGATTGTCGGGCTTGATCCCAACGCCTTCGTGGATGCGATGCTGGCGTATAAGAGCAAACAGCGTGAACATCCGATCATGCAGATGATGGCCGGGCGTCTGAACGATGACGAAATCGCAGCGTTGGCGGCATACTTTAACACGCTGGAGTGAAAAGAGCCGCAGGGAGGGGTTCAGATGACGTGGAATAGACGCAAATTCTTGGGTGCCGCGACAGGCGCTTTGTCAGCGCCAGCAGTTCTGGCGGAAGGCCGCAGAAAACCCCTGGTCGTCGTAGTTGGTGGCGGGGCCGGTGGGGCCACTGCGGCCCGCTACATCGCCAAGGATAGCGATGGCGCAATTGATGTAACCCTTGTCGAACCGTCACAGGTTTATTTCAGTTGCTTCTTCTCCAACCTCTACATTGGTGGCCTGAAATCGATCAATGAGATCGGGCACACCTACGGTGCGCTTGCTGCAAAGTACGGTATCAATGTCATCCATGACTGGGCGATTGTGGTTGATCGGGTCGGTAAGACTGTGAATTTGGCTGGGGGGCAGGCGCTGCCCTTTGACAAGTTGATCCTAGCGCCAGGTATTGATTTCGTTGAAGGGTCTGTTCAAGGCTGGGAACTATCTGCGCAGAACAAGATGCCTCACGCATATGAAGCGGGATCTCAGTCCCAGCTGCTGCGCGCGCAAATTGATGCCATGCCTGAGGGTGGAGTGTATGCGATGGTCGCGCCTCCAAGCCCTTATCGTTGTCCGCCGGGTCCTTACGAGCGAATTTCAATGGTCGCCCATGTTTTGAAGAATACCAACCCGACCGCTAAAATTATCATTGCTGACCCGAAACCAAAATTCTCTAAAATGGCGCTGTTCGAGGACGGCTGGGCCACGCACTATCCGGGTATGATTGACTGGATCGGCGAAGAATTTGGCGGTGGGGAAGTCTCGGTCAACCCGGACCGGATGACCCTGACAATTGACGGCGATGAAATGACCGTTGACGTCTGCAATGTCATTCCTGCTATGAAAGCCGGGCGCATTGCTGAACTCGCGGGGGTTACGGATGGCCGGTGGGCTCCGGTGAACTCGGCTGACATGTCCTCAAAAGTTGATCCGGATGTTTATGTTCTGGGCGACGCAAGTGAACAGGGCGATATGCCAAAATCCGGTTTTTCAGCCAATTCGCAAGCCAAGGTCTGTGCAAATTCCGTACGCAGTGCGCTGACCGGGTCACGGATATTCCCACCAAGATATGCAAACACATGCTGGTCATTGATCGCGGTCAATGACGGCGTCAAAGTCGGTGCGACCTATGAGGCGACCGAAGAGAAAATAGCACGTGTTGACGGCTTTATCAGTCAGGTCGGTGAAGACGCTGTTCTACGCAAGACAACATACGAAGAATCTGAGAATTGGTACGGCGCCATCACTGCGGACATGTTTGAATAGGTTCTGTCGCAAAATCTTTTCAAAGCAGAATAGACAGAACTATTTGGCAGTTTAGCAAACTGTCGAAATGGCGAGAGTCCAAGCGTGAATTGATCTTTGCGGATCATGCGTGCCGGTTCAGTACCGGCAAGGGCAGATTCAGCTGAAACGAAAGACTTGAAACCCGGCCTGGGCCTGATCCGACCTTTGATGAACTGCGAGCTACCAACTGAACTGGCCCTCCGTCTTTTTTAGGAAACGAAGGACCAAGAATGGCAAGCAAGAGGTCGAAGCCCGAGGAAATTGTCTCAAAGTCAGGGCAGGTTAAAGTTCTGATGGGGCAAGGCATGTCCCGACTTGATGCAGTCGGACAGATTGGCGTTGTTGTTGAAGCCTATTACCGCTGGCGCAAGAAATGAGCCGTTGAAGGCGGCATTGGTTCGAGCCCACCGGCGATTGTGGAAAGGGCGTAGATCAGTTGAAAGAACTGAAGCGGCTTCAGAAAGAGAACGAACGAATGCGGCGTGCGGTTTCTGATCTGACGCTGGGCAAACTGGTCCTGACGGAAGCCACAAAGGATGAAGGCCGAAAAGTAAATCATTCAATGTACGATTTGCAGGCCCGAACGTGCAGCCCTGCTGGGCCCCGCTCGTCGTCGTGCTTGTATTAACCATGTTCGCAACCAGCTGAACGTTTCCGAGAGACGCGCCTGCCGCGTGCTTGGACAACACCGGTCCACGCAACGGCGCGCCCCACAAGGTTGCGTAGGCGAAGACCGGTTGGTGGTCGACATGATCGAGCTGACCCGTCAATACGGGCGATATGGCTATTGCAGGATCGCAGCGCTGCTGAGAGAGGCTGGAGGGTCTGTCAGCGACAGGCGATTGAACGGCTTTAGCGACGAGAAGGGCTGAAAGTGTCCGCGAAACAACCGAAGAAAGGACGGCTCTGGCTGAACGATGGGTCGTGTGTCCGGCTCAACCAGGAAACGCAACCACGTGTGGAACTATGATTTCGTCCATTGCCGAACCGATGATGGTAAAGCCTTCCGGCCGCTGAACATCCTTGATGAGTACGGTCGAGGTTTTCTGGCGATCAGGGTGATACGGAAGCTGAACTCGACCGACCTGATTGACGCCCTGACGGATCTGTTCAACCTTCGTGGCGCACCCGGTTTCATACGTTCAGATAACGGGCCGGAATTTGTAGCCATGGCCGTCAGGGGTTGGATTGCTGCTGTCGGGGTAAGAAAGCGTACAACGAATCTGGAAGCCCTTGGGATAACGGATACTGTGAAAGCTTCAATGGCAGGTTCAGGGACGAGTTGCTCAACGGTGAGATCTTCTACAGCCTGCGCGAAGCTCAAATTCTGATCGAACAATGGAGGAGAAACTACAACACAAAACGCCCCCACAGTGCTTTGTGCTATCGCCCGCCGGCACCTGAAACCATCATGCCGATGGATCACAGGCCAATGATGCACTGACAATCAACCTAGGGCAGTCAGATGAGGCTGCTCAGCATGATGAGTGTTGTTCTTCTTTGGGGTTTGTTACTGTCTGCGTTTGTTTATTTCGTCCAACCGTTTGCTTCTAATAGCTTTCCGAGCTTGTGGCGAACAATTTCAAATTGATCTACGTCTTTCATCAACGATCCATAAGCGTTTTTCGTATCAACTTGTAACATGTATGCACCTCGTGCTTTCTCTGTTGGTGATGGGTCGTCAAGAAAACTGTTTTACGTAATTGTATGTGCGCCGGCGGCTAATTGGGCTTGGGAGTGTGAAGCGGCTTCGCTGGACGTCCGTTGAGTTTCTTGATCGGCTGCTTTTCAGTTGCGTCGCGGAAAAACTGCGAAGCATCTAAACTCAAATAGGTCGTGATATCGCGGCAATCCAATGGGCGAACTCTTTTTCGGTCACGTCGCCGGATGCCAAATCTTCCATCATTTTAACGCCCTGGACAGGATCTGGGCGAATTGAAAGGCCGTTGAGTCGCAGGAACGTCGCCGCTGTTACAAAGGCGGTGCGCTTGTTGCCGTCTACAAAAGCGTGGGCTTTGGCGATTCCAAACGCGTAAGCGGCGGCAATGTCCGCAAGGCCTGCATCTGTATAAGCGGCAAGGTTCATCGCCCGCGCACAGCCCATTTCCAGAAGCGCCTGATCCCTAAGCCCCGGTGCCCCACCGTGCCTCGATATTTGTCTGTCATGAACTATAATGATTGCACTGAGCGGAACCCAGATTAGCCCTTTCACGCAAGCGCCTCTAAGAGGTCTCGGTTTTCATCCATGACAAGTTCTGCAGCAGCCAATGCCTCAGCCACGGAGGGGTCGTGGGCCATGACCTTAAGTGCGCCGTCGTCGCTCCGGACAACGAACAGAGAGTCGCCTTCTTTGACATCCAAAATGGTCAACATCTCGGTTGTCAGAGTCATAACAGCCGAATTGCCAACTTTGCGTATTTTCGTCTCAATCATGCGCGCACCTTTCGTGTATCCATATGTATATACCATAGGTGTCTTTCTATCAAGCTTGATCGGGTTTGGGTTCAATAGAGCAAAGCCGCCAAAGCCCTTAATTGTCAAATACGAGGCTTAAACGATCAGAGTATAAGTGATCAGGCGCGCGCCATAGTTGGCCCGAATTACCATTTTCTCATTGATCTGCGACAAAGTGATTCATCGGCAATGGTTATCAAGAATAGACTTCCGGATCGTATTCTATTGAGTCAATTGATGATCAGTCTTGGGCAGAAGTCTTGGGGTCAGGATTCCTAGCCAATAAATGACGGTTGTTGCGAGTGCGATTGCGGACAGGAAGACTTTAGGACAGCGATCA
>NZ_JBXWMF010000023.1:0-72934 GCF_059609725.1 Ruegeria sp. YTSC199 | reverse complement strand
GACAAGGTGCGCAAGCAGATCGTGGAACTGGCTCTGGAAGAACCCGAGTTATCGCCCCGCGAGCTTGCGGTGCGGTTGAAGTCATAGCCCTCCATCTCGAAATTCGCCATCACCGGCTTGCCCCTGACCAAGGCCTCCAGCGACCAGCGCGGGTGCAGGGCAAAGTCGATGAACTGCCGCGGGCCGATGCGGAACGGCATTTTGAAGCCGTGGCGCAGTTCGCGCGGGCGGCGGCCGACCTCGGGCACATCAACCGTCAGCACCAGCGTCTGGTAACCGGCTGCGCGGGCGCGCTCAGTCAGCTTGAAGGTACCGCTGCCGTCGCCGCTGAAATAGAGCTGGAACCAGGCGTGCCCCTCCGCCGCCTCCAGAATGGCCTCCAGCGGGGTTGAGGCGACGGTGGAGACCCCGTGCGGCACGCGGTAGCGCGCCGCCAGCCGGGCCAGCATCAGGTCGGCGCCGGGGGCTGCTAGGTTGCACATGCCCATCGGCGCGATACCAAAGGGCCGGTCGGCCTCGGCGCCAAAAAGCTTTCTGGCCAGTGAACGCTGGCTTACATCGCGCAGGAAACGAGGCCGCAGGGTGATGGCATCCAGCGCAGCGCGGTTGCGCGCCGCCCCGATTTCCTGCCCGGCGGCCCCGTCGATGTAGTCAAACACCATCCAAGGCAGCCGCCGCCGGGCCAGGCGGCGGGCGTCCTCTGCCGAATGGATGGCACCTGCGCCCATCAGCCAGCCACGGCCTTCATGAAGCGGTCGCGGATCACCACCGGGTCCATGGTGATCACCGGCATCTTGGCATTACCGCTGTCGCATTTGACCACCAGCACCGTTGCCTCGCCGCCGGCCAGCGCCTCCTTCAGCGCCGGCCCGGTGTCCTTGTCCTGCACCTCCACCACCCGGGCGCAGCCGGCAGCGCGGGCCATGCCGGCCAGATCGGTGCGCTGGCTGGTATAGGTCGGCTGATCCCCGGTGGAGCCATAAGAGCCGTTGTCGATGATCATCAGGATGTAATTCCCGGGCGCGTTGTTGCCGATGGTTGGCAGCGTGCCGAGGTTGGTAAGTATCGAGCCGTCGCCGTCGATCACGATCACCGGTTTCGGCTGTGCCAGCGCCAGACCCAGCCCGATGGAGGAGGCAAGCCCCATGGTGCCCAGCATGTAGAAATTGGTGGGCTGGTCGTCGATCGCGTGCAGTTCTTGTGACGGAATGCCGATATTGCAGACCACCAGCTGGTTGCGCAGGATGGGCGCGATCTCTTTCAGGATTTCGGAACGGATCATTGGTCGCCATAGCCTCCCCAGAAATTGGCGTCGGTCAGGATGGCAACGGGCTTGTTGCACATGAAGGTGTATTTCAGGATGTTGTCGAGCTCCTCGGCGTCCTTCTGCCAGTGGAAGTGGTAGGTCGGGATGTCGAGCTGGGCCAGGAGCGCCTTGGTATGCACCGCCATTTCCACCTGGCAGGCCACTGGCTCGCGCAACTCTCCACGGTACGAAATCAACATGGGCAGCGGCATCCGATAGTACTGGATCAGCGTCGCCAGCGTGTTGATGGTGACCCCGATGGCGGTGTTTTGCATGATGATGGCCGGGCGCTTGCCGCCCATCCAGGCGCCAGCGCAGAGCCCCATGCCCTCATCCTCCTTGTTGGAGGGGATGTGAAAGATGTCGTCGCGCTGGTCGATCTCCTCGATCACGCCGGCCAGCTGCTTGCAGGGCACGGTCGTGACGAAAGAGACGCCGTTGGCGGCCAGATCGTCAGCGATCCTCTTGTCTATGTTCATGGTCGTTAGCCTTTGCTTTGGGTGGCGTATTTCGTTGTCATGCGGTCCGGCAGACGTGGACTGCGCACGGGGCGTGGCGGACCACGCGGGCAGCTGTCGAGCCGAGGAAAAAGTCGCTGAGGCCGGGTTTGTGAGAACCGACGACGGTGCGGTTTATGCCGTGTTTCTCCGCGTATTCGACAATGGCGCGGTAGGACCGGCCCTTTGCGATCTCTGCCGTCACATTGCCGTGGTCTGCGGTCTTTTCGGCAAGTAGCTGGCGGGCCTTGTCGAGGCCTTCGCGCACGGTGTCTTCGTCCAGGTGCCCGGTGACTGAACTGTGCGGTGCTTCGTAGACATGCAGCGCAGTGATCTGCCTGCCCGAATTGCACAGGGCGGCAGCGGCCTTGAGCGTTGTGCCGGAAACCCCGTGATCCAGGGCCAAGGGAACCAGGATATTGTCATACATGGTTGCTCTCCATTTGTTTGGCGCGTGGGCTCAGGCCCAGGGGTCGAGGATGATCTTGGGCGCGGCCACCGCGCCGGACCGCAGGTCGCTGAAGGCGGCGGCGC
The DNA here is from genome assembly GCF_059609725.1 of Ruegeria sp. YTSC199. NCBI lineage: Bacteria > Pseudomonadati > Pseudomonadota > Alphaproteobacteria > Rhodobacterales > Roseobacteraceae > Ruegeria > Ruegeria sp. YTSC199. The sequence goes on along the minus strand of NZ_JBXWMF010000023.1, from coordinate 70,597 downwards.
CGTCCGACAGCGGCCGCTGTTCAGGCCAGTCAAGCGGGCCGAGGCGCCCGTCAAAGATTGCCTGTGCGGTGTCGCGGAAGTCCTGCGCGGTATAGGTGTAGGTGCCGATGAAGGTGATTTCCTGCAGAGTCATGCGCCTGATATTCAAGCCGCCGGCGTCCTCGCCCAGGCCGACATGTGCAATCACCCCGCCGGGTGCAACTGCCGCCGAAGCGGCCGCGCGGGTGGCGGCATAGCCGACGGCATCGACCACCAGCGGCACCATGCCCTGGAACCCGGCAACGGCTTGCTGGCCGCAACGGTCCGCCAGAAAGGCCCGGCGCGCGTCGTTGGGTTCTTGGATGCTCACGTCCTCTATCCCCATCGCCTGCAGCGCCAGCGCAGCAGCCAGCCCGATAGCGCCGCCGCCAATCACCAGCGCGAAGCGCTCCATTTCCGGCTGCAGCGCCTCCAGCGCCAGTCGGGCGGCGTGCCAGCTAACGGCCAGTGGCTCTGCCAGTGCGGCCTTTTTCAGCGGCACCTCTTCCGGCACGGTCACCAGGTTACTCTCCGGCATTGCCACGAACTGGGCAAACGCCCCCTCGCGTGGCGGCATCGAGATGATCTGGCGGCTTGTACAGAGGTTCTCGCGCCCGGTGTTGCATGCGGCGCAACTGCCGCAGGACACCAGCGGGTTGATCGTGACCCGGCGGCCCGCCTGCGGTCCATCGTCGATCACACCCGCGGCTTCATGCCCCAGAATCAGCGGCGCGGGCCTGCGATTGTCATGGCCCAGATAGGCGTGCATGTCCGAACCGCAGATGCCGGAGGCTTGGATGCGGATCAGATGTTCGCCTGCCCGGCCCGATGCCATCGGCACATCGCGGAACGCAAGCCTCTCAACCCCTTCGTAAACCAAGGCTTTCATTTTGCAGTGAACCCTCCGTCAACCATCAGGACCTGCCCAGTTACATAGGAAGAGGCCTCTGAACACAGGAACAGCAGCGGCCCGTCGATATCCTCTAGCCGACCGTTACGGCCGATGCAGGTCTGTGCCGCGTTGCGGGTGGCGCGGGCTTCATCGCCGAACACCGCCTGGGTCAGTTCGGTCGGGAAGAACCCCGGCCCGATCGCATTGGCGGTGATACCGAAGGGTGACCAAGCCTCTGCCATGGCACGCGTCAGCTGGCCGATACCGCCCTTGCTGGCGCCATAGGCGATGCCGCCGGGAAAGGCGCGGGTAGTCTGGAGGGAGGCGAAATTGACGATCCGCCCCCAGCCCCGCTCCTTCATCGCAGGCACCAGCGCCTGGCTGAGGAAGAAAGGCGCCGAGAGGTTCAGCGCCAGGGTCTGGTCCCAGCCCTCCGCCGTGACTTCATCTGCGGGTTGCCGCGTGTTGACACCGGCCGCGTGGATCAGGATGTCCGGCGCTCCGAAGGGAGCCGCAACAGCCTCCCGCAGTGCATCCGGCGCGCTGCGGTCCGCCACATCCGCCGCCACATGAGCCGCATCCGAGCCGATCTCCGCGCAGAGGCTTTCCAAAGCCTCTGCCCGACGGGCCACCGCAACCACCCGCGCCCCTGCAGCGGCCAGCGCGATCGCCGCCCGCCGTCCTAGGCCGGAACTGGCGCCGGTGATGCAGGCGATCCGGCCTGACAGGCTGAATAGGGCGCGCGGATCAGCCATTTGCAGTCAGGTCGAAGGTTTCGTCCGGGAAGTACTTGGCCAACCGGACATCAGCGGCACGGGCATGCCCCTCCATCCCTTCCAGCCGGGCAATCCGCGCAGTGGCCTCGGCCACTGGTTTTGAACCTTCACGGGTGGCGCGTTGCCAGGTGACGATCTTCATGTATTTGTGAACTGACAGGCCGCCAGTGTAGCTGGCTGCCCGGGAAGTCGGAAGCACGTGATTTGTGCCGGCCGCCTTGTCTCCATAAGAGACCGTGGTTTCCTCGCCTAAAAACAACGAGCCATAGCAGGTGAGCCGCTGCAACCACCAATCCAAATCCTCTGCCTGCACGGTCAAATGCTCGGGTGCATATTCGTCGGAACAGGCCGCCATATCTTCGCGGTCAGCGCACAGGATCACCTCGGCGTAGTCGCGCCACGCGGCGGCGGCATTCTCGCGATTCACTTCTGGCAAGTCATCAATGTAGCCCGGCACCAACCGCATTACTTCTTCCGCGAGGGCGTGGTTATCGGTCACCAGCCAAACCGGAGAGTTGTAGCCATGCTCTGCCTGGCTCACCAGATCGGTGGCGACGATATGAGCATCTGCCGTGCTGTCAGCCAGGATCAGGCTGTCGGTGGGGCCCGCGATCATATCGATGCCGACACGACCGAACAGAATGCGTTTAGCCTCCGCGACAAACTGGTTGCCGGGACCAACAAGGATGTTCGCCTTGGGCAGGTCAAATAGGCCAAAAGTCATCGCCGCAACCCCCTGTACACCACCCATTGCCATGATCTTGTCGGCACCGCAGATGTGTGCGGCATAGATGATTGCAGGGGCTACCCCCACACCGGGGCGCGGCGGAGAACAGGCGGTGATATGCTTGCATCCCGCCACCTTGGCTGTGGTCACCGTCATGATGGCACTGGCGATGTGGCTGTAGCGACCACCCGGCACATAGCATCCGGCCGCATCAACTGGGATTGCTTTTTGCCCGGTGACAAACCCGGGCGAGATTTCCATTTCGACGTCATGCACTGTGCCTTTCTGCAGTTTGGCAAAGCGGCGTACGTTGTCGTGCGAAAACCGAATATCAGCCTTCAGTTTTTCCGGCACCATGGCGCAGGCTGCCTCAATCTCCTCCGGGGTCAGCAGCACGTTGCCCTCGTACTGGTCGAATTTCGCGGCGTATTCCAGAGCTTTGGCATCGCCGCCAGTCTCAATGTCGTCGAGGATGCGCTGCACGATCTTATGAGTTTCAGACGCATCCGATTTGGGGGTCAGAGCAGCTTTTTTCAGGTATTCGCGGGTCATTTCCAGAAAGTCCTATTTGTAGATATCAGGAAGCAGCGTGGTCGAGATCGCCGGTAAATAGGCGATCAGCAGCACGACGATCAGCATGGTCAGAACAAAGGGTACGGCACGGGCGGCAATCTTAAGGATCGACTCGCCGGTAATGCCGGAGACGACAAAGAGGTTCAGCCCCAAAGGCGGCGTGATGAAGCCTACGCCCAGCGCTGTGATCATCATGATGCAGAACTGGATCTCGTTCATGCCGATGTTGTCTGCGAGGGGTTTCAGGATTGGCGCCAGGATCACGATGTTAGGCGTCGTTTCCATAACACAGCCCGCTGCGATCAGGATGCAGATCATCAACAGGATCAGCAGGGACGGATCATCGGTCAGCCCGGTTACAGCGGTCACAAAGCCCTGCGGTACTCCCATGATCGCAAGCGCCTCGGCCAGCGGAGCCGAGAATGCGATAATCGGCAGGATCACTCCGTTCACTTTGGCCGAGCTAACCAGCATAGCCGGGAAATCTGCCAGTTTTAGAGTGCCGAGGATAAAGCCCATCAGGATGGTTACGACAACCGCAGTTGCGCCAGCCTCAGTCGGTGTCAGGCGTCCGGAAAAGATCCCATAAAAGATGATCCCTGGCACGATGAAGGCATACCAACCCGATTTCAGCGCTTGGCCAAGATTGCCTAGCCATTCGCCCAACCCCATGTTTCCGCCGGTTTCATAGGTATAAAGCCGGTTCATGATGATGTTGGTGATCAGGATCGACACTAAGATCGCCAGCCCCGGGATCAGCGCGGCCAGAAACAAGGTGGAGGCAGATATACCCAGAACCAAGCCAATGATGATGTAGGCAATGGAGGGCGGGATCAGGATGCCGGTACATGCGCCCGCCGCAACCAAGGCGCAGGCGTAGGGGCGCGGATAGCCGCTTTCAACCAGCCGGTTAATGGTCATTCGTCCAACTGCTGCAGCCCCTGCTGCGTCGGACCCGGAGATCGCGGCGAACATTCCGCAGACCAGCACCGTAGCCGATCCGAAACCACCCCGGGTCCAGCAAGTCAATGCCTCTGCCACATCCAGAAACTTCTTACTAAGCCCGGTTCTGACCAGAACATCTCCGGTCAGAATAAACAGCGGCACCGCAGTTAGCGCAAAGGCATCGATGCCGGTGAACAGGCTCTCTCCAATCGCACTCAGCGGCAAGTCCCCGGACATCACCAGCATGGTGATGGCTGCGGCCCCAATAGCGGCCCAGACTGGTACCGCGAGCGCGATCAGAGCGACAAACATGATTACTGGAAGGTAGAAATCCCAGCCCAGCTCGACAGTTTGATTAAGTGAATTCCACAGCATCGCTCAGGCCTCTCAATCAAACAGCTTGTCGCCTTCAAAGACAGGCGTGCCGTCACGAAGGCTGCGCAAATCGCGCCGGAAAGACTGGAACAATCGCCAGATCATCAAGGTGAACCCCAACGGTACCGCCGCCAGGAACCAAACCATCGAAATGCGCAGGCCATGGCTGACTGATCCGAACTTGGCCGAGACGTGTACCGTCTCGAAGGACCAGTAGAGCGCCACCAGCGCGACTACGAACATCACCAGATCACCGAAGATGTAGATAAGCGCCTTGGTCCGCGGCCCGAGGTAATGCAGGATCACGTCGATCCTAATATGGGCTCGCTCTTTGACCGCAGCTGCAGCACCAATCCAGGCAAGATAAATGAATGAATAGCGGACGATTTCCTCGCCCCAGATCGAGGAATAGGCAAACAATTCGCGCCGGATCACCTCAATCGCCATTGTGGCGACCAGCATCGTATAAAACACAAGAAGCAGCCAACGCTCTGCGTTCTGGTCGATATTTCGCAGGATGTTCATTGCCATTTCCGGTGTCCAGGCACACCCGCGCATTCAGCCCAGCGGACTGCTGCGAAGGCGGCTGTTGAAAAGTAGGCTGGGCGCCTTCAGGGCGTCCCAGCCAGTGCTGCTCAGGCGTCGTGGACGTAGTATTTTCCTTGCGTGCCCGCGGCCTCCTCGAGCTTGGCGAAGTTTTCCATGGAGCCTGCAAGTTCGGTCTTGAAGGAATCCCATTCGCTAAGCTGATAACCGCCGGCTTCTTTCCACTCTCCCAGTTGGTCATCGCTGAGGGCATGGAATTCGACACCCGCCTTGGCCAGTTCCGCCATCGCATAGGCGCGGGCCGAGGGCACTTTGGCCAGGTTCTGATGCGCCGTCAGCTCAGATCCCCACATTACACCTTCCTGAACATCGGCGGGCAGCGAATTGAACCACTCGAGGTTACAGGAATAGACTTGGCTGTCCGGCACTGCCTGGGTGAACGTCACGTGGCTTAGTATGTCTTTAAAGCCGAAGACGTAGAGTGCCCCGACAGATGGATCGAGCGCATCCGCGACGCCCTGTTTGATCGCCGACGGCGTCTCGCCCCAGGCCACAGGTGTCGGGTTGGCGCCGACCATGCGATAATACTGCTGCAGCATTTTCGATCCCGGCACCCGGAACTTCACGCCTGCCATATCACCAGGCGACATCACCGCGTTGCCGCCCTTACGCACCGCGACAACGCGGGGGTCAATGTTCACATAAAACAGGGCTTTGAACCCGTTGGCTTCCACGTTGGGATGTACCTCGGCCTTCCAGAAATCCGAGTTCACCAGGTTGGTGAACCTTTGGTTGGAGCCGCAGAGATAAGGCATGTTGATTAGGTCGACCGTCGAAGCAAAAGGCGCGAAATTCGACAGCGAATGCTGCGCTGCCTGAATGGTGCCGCCCTGAACCTTTTGCACCAGAGCACCACCGGCGCCAAGCTGGCCGCCTGGTGCCAGTTTGACATAGATTTTACCGTTGGTCGCGTTCTGGATGTTTTCCTTCAGGTCCAGCTGCATGATCGGATAGCTGCGCGATGCGCCCAGGACATAGGCGGTGGCAACGGTCATGACGTGCTCTGCGGCACTCTCGCGCTCTTTCTCTTCCTTGGCGGTCTGCGCAGCTGCCTCTGAGGACCACAGTACACCGCCGGCACCGGCCACCAGAGCTGCGGTGAATGAGCCGGTTGAGGCCAGTTTTAGGAAATTCCGGCGCTCAGTAGATTTGAGGCCATCCTTGTCATTCGTCATTGTCTTCCTCCCTTATGATCCGTCAGCTGCCATTGTTGTTCTTTTGGTCAGCTTCGCGTTTGAGAATGGCCGCTACGAAAAGGATCGAGGCGGCCAACAGAACCAGCATTTCTCCGACGTCTCCCAAGAAAGCGCCGCCACCAAAGGCGCCCAACGCGACATTGGTGAAAAACACCGTGAAGACGGCAACTGCAGCCCAAAGGAACATCTCAGAACTCCGGAATCTTATCCCAAATCTATTTGTAAGCGCTTACATTAATAATGCAAGCGCTTACATTGATTGATGCCGTGCCTCCGTTTTTGTGCTATGGCGAGGGTCAAATTCTTGTCAGGCACAACATGGGAAAAAACCGTACAGCTCCGACACTTAACGATGTCGCCAAGGCGGCGGGCGTTTCGACCGCCACGGTTTCTCGCTGCCTGAACTCACCGGATCGGGTGATTGAGGCTACCCGACAGCGAGTTTTGCAGGCTGTCGAATCGCTGGGTTACACACCGAATTTCGCGGCGAGGGTGATGGCGGCGAAGCGCAGCTATATTATCGGTGCCATTATTCCAACTATGGACAACGCAATCTTTGCCCGCGGGTTGCAGGAGTTTCAGGACCAGCTTCGCGAAAACGGCTACACGCTCCTGGTATCCAGTTCAGCCTATGATCCCGAGGTGGAGCGCGAACAGATCCGCACGCTTGTCGCCCGCGGTGCCGACGGGCTGCTGCTGATCGGCCATGCGCGTGACGCAGAAATTTACGAGTATCTGGAGAGCCATCAGGTTCCGTCAGTGGTTGCTTGGTCTTATGACCCGGAGGCGCAGCGGCCGACTGTCGGATTCAACAACGCAGACGCCATGCGCGAGTTGGCGCACAGTGTGATTTCCGCCGGCCACCGGCGGATTGCCATGATCTCGGGCATCACACAAGGCAACGACCGGGCGCAAGGCCGGGTGGAGGGCGTGCAGCAGGCGATGGCCGAATACGGGCTGGATGCCAGCGCCTTGACACTGATCGAAACGGCTTACGAGATTGACAAGGGCGCTGAGGCCTTCGGGCGGTTGATGGCCCTGAAGCCACGCCCGACGGTGGTCATGTGCGGCAACGATGTGCTGGCCGCCGGTGCTCTGCGCGAGGCGCACAGACTGGAAATCCAGGTGCCTGAGCAGGTTTCGGTAACGGGGTTCGACGACATCGAACTGGCAGAAATCGTCAGCCCCGCCCTGACCACCGTTCATGTTCCGCACCGTGAAATGGGACGCAAGGCAGCCTGCGAACTGACCGCAATGGTGGAAGGCAAATCGGAAGGCCGGTCGATCTGCATCGATATCAGAGTAGTTATTCGTAACTCTTTGGCAAAACCGCATTGTCAGTCATAAGGAAATTGGTTGCTGTTGTTGCTGGTGCATCTTGCAGTTTTGGAAGCTCTTTTTTCACAAGCGTGAAAGGCTGCTCGTTTTCAGTTCGAAAGGGCTGGTCTCGCGAATGCAGCATACTTTCACTTGGCCCCGCTTCTAGGCTGCAGGGGCAGGCCCAAGTGAGTGGGAGGATTGAAAATCGCGCTTCAGCTTGGCTTTCAACGACCGCTATGGCGACACCGGATTGCGTCGCATCAATAGGTTTGCCGCAGCAATGAGCAAATGCTGCGTCACCAATAGATGCAAGTGCAAAAGGCAGGTTTGTCCGCATTGCGGTCGTTCGCGGCAACTTTCTTTAACGTCCACTTTGCGGACTAAACGGACTTTAGCGGTTGCAGGTAATGCTCACGCAGCAGTTCTTCGCGCTTACAGCTAAGTGGCATCGGTGATGTGGTGGATTTCACCAGGCCGGTCGTTCAATCGTTCTGGTCTCGATTGTAAAGAGTTCTTGAGGGCCACAGTTGATCAGGTCGCGTTGAATTCGATGCAGGTACGCTAGTTGCGTTAACACCTTTTGCGGCATTAGAAGTCCGGCTTCAATGAGGGCCATAGAGTGACGGCGGGTAGGTATCGGTGATGCCTCGTTAACTAACGGCAATCTTAGATCGAGCGTGCCTTTCAAGCACCCAATGATATCGCGATCTTGGTTTCAATCATTGCCTTGGTGTGACATGAACTAAGCTAACGGTATCCGCGCAAACCCATTGTTTATAGAACAAAGGAACGACTCATGACCTCCGCCAAACCAAATGTCGGCGCGCAAATCGAGCAAATGAGTTTTTTAAGGTTGGGGTCTGAGGACAAGGTTACGATCGGTCAACAACAAGACCGCTGGACCATGTTGTTTGTCTATCGAGGTAAGCATTGTCCACGCTGCAAGCGCTTCTTGAACAAGTTGAATGCGGCGCTGCCGGCATGGGCTGACGTTATGGACGTTATTGTTGTCTCTGCCGACACCAAAGACAAAGCTGCGGCAGACAAAGCAGAATTCGGCTGGGAATTTGATCTTTGCTATGGAATGACCGAAGCGCAAATGCGCGCGCTTGGTCTTTATGTGTCATCACCTTTATCTGATGCAGAAACGACGGGTCTGTTTGCCGAACCTGGCGCGTTTGGCATCCGTCCGAATGGGACGCTGATGCTGGTCGATATCTCTAACGGCCCTGCGGCACGTCCCGATTTGGAAGAGCTTTTGGACGGAATGAAATTCAATATTGAAAACGACCGTCCGGAACGAGGAACGGCCTGAGACTACCAGATCGCATGGCCTCGGTTACTCGAAGTAGGCGGGGTGCGTCTTGTGAATGAAATCGATGGTTTCGTCGAGGCGGGACAGATGCTTTCTTACAGAGGCTTGCGCTTGGTCATGGTCTCCTGCCGCCATGGCCTCTGCAATCTCTCGGTGATCGGCAAGGATGGCGTCTGCGGCACTGCCCTTTTCAAGACTGAGCATACAAAGCCGGTCAACCTTTTGCTTGGATTCTAACATTACATCAAATGCCATCGGATTGCCGCTGAGCACGTAGATCAGTTTGTGAAAATCATAGTCCAGCGCGTGAAACGCCGATAGATCACCGTCACTGATCGCCTGCTCTTGTAAGGCGAGGTTTTCTGCAAGTTTTGCTTCACGTGTTGCGTCCCAAACTTCCATTGCTCGATGGACGATCTCTAGCTCCACCGCCATTCTAACCAATCGCGCGAGAGCCACACGCTCCATAGAAAATCCCCGAACTACGGTCGCCTTTTGTGGTCGTATTAAGAGCAGATCTTCGTTGCCGAGCCTTGTGAATGCGTTGCGAACAGGTTGGCGTGATACGCCGAATCGGCTGGCTACCTCTGTTTCGGATAGCTTTGTACCGGGAAGAATTTCAAGCGAAACGATCTCGTCGTGTAGCGCTTCATAGACCGCATCGGTTGTAGTTCGTCTGACAATATCTTCCACGGTATGTTGCTTGCGCCCTCTATCTTAGTCACATTCCAAATTACAGGTTCACTGTTAGAGCATTGAAATAAATAGAATACTCTATTTTATTTTGCTTGAGTGAACCGATGTACGCCTGTCACCTATCAAATGCCCTTCGCTTTCGACTGTCAAGCAATCTGACATACTAGATGCCTACAGTTGACATAACTTGGATACTAGTGTCCTTATAGTGACAGCAGCGATTCTGGTTCTTGGGGGAAATCGAAAGCTATGTTGCTTACGGTCTCTGAAATTCCATGAAAGCCAAATCCTGTCCAAAATTAATCGGGGAGGAGAACCCATGACTTTCACGAAATCGTTCTTCGCGGCTGCGACCGCTGTGGCATTCATTGCAACGTCAGCTTCAGCCGAAAACTGGCGCGCCTGGAACATCCACAACGACGGTCATCCCAACACGGCTGCGATGGACAAGTTTGCCGAACTGGTTGACGCTGCTACAGACGGCGAGGTTACCGTCGATGTGTTCCACGGTGGTGTTCTTGGTTCCCAACCGGATGCCCTTGAACAGGTTCGTATCGGCGCAATCGAGGTCGGTAACTTCAACCTCGGTCCCATTGGCCCAATGGTGAAAGAAGCTAATCTTGTATCGCTTCCTTTCATCTTCAAAGATGTGCCGCACATGTTCCGCGTGCTAGACGGCGACGCCGGCGAGGTTGTTTCAGCTGCGATGGGTGAAGCAGGCGTTCTGCCACTGGCATGGTTTGATGCCGGTGCGCGTTCTTTCTACAGCCAAAAGCCGATCAACACGCCCGCAGATGTCGAAGGTCTGAAAATCCGTGTGATGAACAACGATCTTTATACATCGATGATTTCAGCTATGGGTGGGAACCCGTCTCCAATGGCATTCTCCGAAGTTCAGCAAGCGCTGAAAACCGGCGTTGTTGATGGTGCGGAAAACAACTTCCCGTCGTTCAAGAATGTCGGTCACTATGAAGTGACCACAAATTATTCTTTGTCCGAGCACCTGATTATCCCCGAGTGCATCTGCGTGAACACGGCCAAATTCAATGCGCTGTCTCCTGAGTTACAGGCGGCTGTGCGCGGTGCAGCAGAAGAAGCCGCATTGGTCCAGCGTGAGCTTTGGGCAATTGGCTCTGAGCAAGCGCGTAAGGATGTTGAAGCGGCTGGCATCACAGTCAATGAAATCGCTGACAAAGCCCCATTCCAGTCCGCAATGGATACGGTTTATGCAGATTACTTGGCTGCAAATCCTGACATGAAAGCGTTGGTAGAAATGGCGCAAGCCACTGAATAAGTTGTCTTAACTGCTCAACTTTGAGCGCCCGGCTCCACCAATTGGATGTCGGGCGTTTTATCTCAGAGGAAATCCAATGCAAGAGCCCGATACCCCACCTGTCGCCATGCGCAACATGGACAGGATTCTTGATCTGCTCGCGCGAGTTTGCATGTTGCTGTCTGGCGTCGCCATTGTCGTTATGACAGCGATCTTTGCCTGGCTGGTGTTCGGGCGCTACGTTCTGAACAACACGCCCACTTGGGTTGAGCAGGTTTCACTGCTTTTGGTCATGGTCATCGCGTTTCTCGGTGCGGCTGCGGGTGTGCACAATCACACGCACCTCTCTGTTGTCGTGTTCCGCAATATAGTCCCACCCTCAGTGCGAACGGTTTTCGTCGTGCTCACTGATGTCCTGATGGCAGGTTTCGGTGGCATGATGTTTTGGTACGGGATCGAGCTAACCATATTCAAATGGAACACCCTGATCCCGCTCATCCAATGGTCAGAAGGCTTGCGCTCCTTGCCACTGACAATCAGCGGTGCGTTGGTGTTCCTTTTTTCCACTGGTCATCTGATCCGCCTGTTTCTGGGCCGAGACGAACGCCAAGACAACATAGATCAGGGATAGTCATGGGACTCATGATTCTGTTGGGGGTTTTTGCCCTTTGTGTCATCATCGGCGCGCCAGTGGCATACGCCCTTGGTATCGCTGCATTGGCTTCCTTTTGGTTTGAAGGATTGCCGATGTTCGTTGGATTCCAGCGTATCGTATCGGGAATCAACGTCTTTTCCCTAATGGCGATCCCGTTCTTCATCTTTGCGGGCGAGCTGATGTTTCACGGTGGTATCGCGATCCGGTTGGTTCGGTTCGCCCAGGCCGCCGTAGGCGCTGTGCGCGGCGGGCTTGGCATCGTCAATGTCTTCTCGTCCATGTTGTTTGGTGGCATTTCCGGATCGGCAATTGCTGATATCTCGGCGCTTGGGTCGATCCTGATCCCGGTGATGAAAGACAAAGGTTATGATGCCGACTATGCGGTGAACGTCACGGTGACGTCATCAATTGCCGGTATCATCATTCCGCCCAGCCACAACATGATCATCTTTGCCCTTGCAACAGGCGGTGCAGTTTCAATCTCAAAACTGTTCCTGGCTGGCGTTGTGCCCGGTGTCCTGATGTGTTGCTGCCTTGCAATTGCAGCCTATGTCGTAGCCGTCAAGCGCGGCTATCAGGCCGAGCAGTTTCCAGGTTGGACCGCACTTGCCATTGCTTTTGTGGGTTCGATTCCGGGTTTATTGACAGCCGTGATCATTGTTGGAGGGGTCTTGTCAGGCGTCTTTACGGTGACTGAATCCGGCGCGTTCGGGGCAATGTATGCCTTTGTGGTGACGCTTGTTGTCTATCGCAGCCTGTCTTGGGAAAACTTTAAAATCGCCGTTATCTCTTCGGTACGCACAACTTCGATGGTGATGATCCTGATCGCCTGTGCCGGTGCTTTTGCCTATATGCTGACGTTCAACCGGGTGCCGACAAAAACAGTCGAATTTCTATTGGGTATCACAGAAAACCCGATCCTGATCTTGTTGATGATCAACGCCGTCCTGTTGCTTTTGGGGATGATCATGGACATGGCCGCGCTGATCCTTATCTGCACGCCGATCTTCCTGCCGGTGATGAACATGCTGGGGATCGACCCGCTGCAGTTCGGTATGATCCTTTTGGTGAACCTCGGTCTTGGTCTTTGCACGCCACCGGTAGGAACCTGCCTCTTTGTGGGATGTGCGGTTGGGAAACTACCGATGGAGAAAGCGGTCAAAACGATTTGGCCTTTCTACCTCGCCATTTTTGCAGCGCTCATGCTGATCACTTTCGTACCGGCAATTTCACTGACGCTGCCGAACCTGATCATTGGCCCGTAAATCAAAGGAGAATGTGGCGATGCTGACAATAAAGCGCCTGGACATCGATGACGCGGGCAAGTTGATCGCGGGAGCGCGAACCAAAGCGCAGGAAATCGGCGTGCCAATGTGTATTGCCGTCACAGACGAAGGCGGCAACCTCATCGCGTTTGAGCGGATGGACGGCGGCAAGATCACCAGCATCAACCTAGCCATCGACAAGAGCTTCACTGCAACCGGCATCCAAAAAGGTACGGACGCTCTTGGAGAAGCCAATCAGCCGGGTATGGCCGCACACGGAATATCCTCAACGCTGGGCGGACGAATGGTGACCGTTGCAGGTGGCCTCCCTGTGACGGTTGACGGACAGGTGGTCGGCGGGATCGGAGTGAGCTCGGGCTCACCAGCCCAGGACCTCGAAGTCGCGAAGGCAGGGGTCACAGCGCTCTGCGAAGTCTAATTGGAAAGAGTTTAAGGAGTCAGATATGAAAAAACCCGTCATCGGTTTCATCGGCCTCGGTCTCATGGGCGGCAACATGGCAGAATGCCTGCAAAACAACAGTTTCGATCTGGTTGTCATGGGTCGCAACAGGGAAGCAGTGGCCGCCAAAGTCAACCGCGGCGCTGTGGAGGTTACGACGCCACGAGAACTTGCTGCGAGCAGCGATATCGTGATGCTTTGCGTAACGACATCGGAAGTTGTCGAAAGCCTGATCTATGGCGATGACGGCATCCTGGCAGGCATCAAAGAAGATGCTGTGGTCATTGACTTTGGTACTTCCATACCAGCGTCCACTCGCAAAATTGGCGCTGATTTGGCCTCCAAAGGTGCCGGCATGGTTGACGCACCGCTCGGACGCACGCCCATGCACGCCAAGGATGGTTTGCTGAACATCATGGCGGCAGGAGATATGGACACCTTTGAGAAGGTGAAACCTGTCCTGGATGTACTGGGTGAAAATGTGTTTCACCTCGGCGAGCTGGGTGCTGGCCACGTGACCAAGCTCATCAACAATTTCATGGGCATGACCACTGCTTGCACAATGAGCCAGGCGTTTGCCGTGGCTGATCGCGCGGGGATCAACAAGCAACAACTATTCGATATCATGTCAGCTGGTCCGTCCAATTCGCCATTCATGGGCTTTTGCAAGAATTACGCGGTGGATGGCGTCAGTGATCTTGGGTTCTCAATCAACAATGCCAACAAGGATCTTGGGTATTTTCTGAAGATGGCCGCTGACATGGGCACGCGGGCCGAGATTGCCGAAGGCACTGCACACAACTTACAGGCTGCGGTCGACGCAGGCATTGGGGATGGCAACGTGCCGGAGATTTTCGACTATTTTGTCAAGCTCTAACGCTGGGCACAGCAACAACCCAAGGCAGAAAACTTCGAAGCACTATTTGGACGGGAAAGAACGATCATGAAACTTCAGGGAAAATCCGCAATTGTCACTGGTGGCGGCCGCGATATCGGGCGCGCTTGTGCTGTCAAGCTCGCCTCCGAAGGCGCAAATGTGGCAGTAAATTACTTCGCCAGCAGTGCAGGGGCGGAGGAAACTGTAGCTGAGATCGTAACGAACGGCGGCAAGGCGTTTGCAGTTCAGGGCGACTTGAACAAGCCCGAAGACGTTGACGCGCTTGTTGCCCAAACGGTCGAAACTTATGGCAGTCTGGACATTCTGGTAAACAATGCCGGGGGTTTAATTGCGCGTAAGAAAATCGCGGAAATGTCGCTTGAGCATTGGCAGGCAGTCATGGATCTCAACCTGACCAGCACTTTTCTTATGGTCAAAGCGGCGCTGCTGCATATGAAATCCGGGGCGATTGTAAACATCGCCAGTCAGGCGGGTCGCGACGGCGGCGGCCCGGGTGCGTCGGCTTACGCAACATCAAAAGGTGCTGTGATGACATTTACCCGCAGTCTCGCAAAGGAACTGGGCCCTGACATTCGTGTCAATGCAATCTGCCCGGGTATGATCGACACGGATTTCCATAACATCCACACGCCCGACGCAGGCCGTCGCGGGTTAGAAGCAGCTGCGCCGCTCAAGCGGCAAGGCCGGTCTCAGGATGTTGCGAACCTCGTGGCGTTTCTAGCAAGCGAGGACGCGGCTTATCTGACCGGAACCAATGTCGATATCAATGGTGGGATGCTGTTCTCGTGACCACGGCAGAACAGGTCACCTAATTGTCGAACGCTACCGTTTGTTAAACCTCGAAGTACTGGAAACCGGAATATGCGTATTCTCGCGATAGGTGAATGCATGGCCGAAATGGCCCCAACTGACGCGCCAAGCACGTATCAAATGGGGTTTGCCGGAGACACGTTCAATACGGCTTGGTATCTGGCCCAACTCACACCCGAAACGCTCTTGTCCTATTATACAGCCGTCGGAGATGACGCCATCTCATCACGGATGCTGAGTGTCATGCGCGAAAGTGGGGTCAACACCCAGCACGTGAGGATCGTGCCAAACCGTTCAGTGGGGTTGTATCTTATCACGTTGGACAACGGGGAACGTAGTTTTACCTATTGGCGCGGCCAGTCGGCTGCACGCCTGTTGGCCCAAGATAAGCAAGCACTTGCCCACGCCATGAAGCAATCAGATCTAATCTATTTCTCCGGCATTACTCTGGCAATCTTGAACCCAGAAGGGCGCACCGCCTTGCTCGACGTTTCTCGGTCAGCGCGGCGCGCCGGAAAACGGATTGCCTTCGACCCCAATCTGCGCCCGCATCTTTGGGACAGCCCGTCTGAGATGACCGAGAATATCATGCAGGCGGCCGCCGTTTGCGATATCGCCCTGCCATCTTTCGAGGACGAGGCACGTTGGTTCAGCGATATGAACCCCGCGGCCACTTTGCAGCGCTATGCAAGGGCGGGTGCGGAAACGATCGTTGTCAAGAATGGCGCAGAAACGGTCCTTTATCGTACCCGCGGCGCAGAGGGCTCTGTCCATGTTCCGCCTCTGGCCTCGGTTGTGGATACGACTGCTGCCGGCGACAGTTTCAACGCTGGCATCCTGGCCGGGTTGGCAACAGATACACCCTTACCTGACAGCATAGCGCTGGCCTGCAAACTGGCAGGGCATGTCGTGCAAGGCAAAGGTGCACTTGTTCCCATCAACCAAAGCCTGCTCGACAGTTGCCCGCAGCCTTAGCAGAAGGATCCAGCCCATGCCGAACCCTCAGCCTGCCGAAACGATCAAACTGTATCCGGATACGCTTGATCGCCTGTCAAAGGTCAGCACGGCAACCGTGGCCACGCTGCTTTACAAACGCGGTTATCAAAACGCCTATGTTCAAGGCGTTGCCCCATTGGGCAAGGGCAAGCCCTCCCTTGTGGGCCCGGCTTTTACACTGCGCTACATTCCTGCTCGGCCTGACACCGACCCGATCGAGGCGTTTCTTGAGCCAGATCACCCGCAGCGCGTGGCCGTGGAAACTTGTCCTGAACGCGCGGTATTGGTCATGGATTGCCGGCAGGACGCCACGGCGGCCTCGGCAGGTTCGATCCTTTTGACGCGACTGGAAATGCGCGGAGCAGCGGGCGTTGTCACGGACGGTGGCATTCGCGACGCCGACGGTGCCGCAGCACTTGAGATGCCAGTCTTTGCTGCCAAACCGTCTGCCCCAACCAACCTGACGAAACATCATGCGGTCGATATAGGTTTGCCAATCGGGTGTGGCGGCGTAGCGGTCTATCCCGGCGACATCGTTCTCGGTGACAGCGATGGTGTCATGATTATCCCACGTCACCTCGCCGATGACATTGCGATCGAGGCAGGCCCAATGGAGTTGTTCGAACGCTTCGTTCTGGAAGAGGTGCGCAAAAACACCTCCGTAATCGGACTCTATCCTGCAACCGACCCAGACGTTCTTGAACGATTTGAGGTCTGGCGCGCACGGCTCTCTGACTGATGTCTGAACCGCTGCCATGTATTGTCCAATACGGGGACGAACTCATTTCCCTTCAGGGCTCACTCATTAAGAGGACCATCGCCTTGGGTTCAAAGAACAGCAGAAAACTGGGGCAGAAACGGATCGACAGAAAAATCAAACCGCCGCGCATGACAGCTTTGGGAGACTTTAGAGTTATGGAATCCGGCTTGCTTGACAACCCGGCGACCGCCTCCAAATTTTTAGCTGTCTCGTCTGGCTTAGAAAACGCGCTGTGCAACTCGGTCTGCTTCACAGTCGGATCGGTTACACGATGCACCCACCAAAAGGATATTCTGTCCAGATGACTATTTCTCCAACGGCAGCGAGTTTACGGGCCCGAGAAATCTGTGCACTCGCTCCAATTGTGCCGGTTTTGGTGGTTGATGATGTCACAACAGCCCGGCCATTGGCCGAGGCGCTTATCGCAGGCGGATTGCCCTCGCTGGAGGTCACGTTGCGCACCCCTGCCGCTCTCGAGGTCATTCGGATCATGAGTGGCGTCCCGGGTGGACATGTGGGGGCTGGCACACTGATAACCCCCGAAGATGTTCGGGCTGCCAAAGCGGCGGGCGCTACCTTCGGTGTCTCTCCGGGTGCAACCGATGAACTTCTTGCGGCTTGTGAAGCCGAAGGATTGCCGCTCCTGCCCGGGGCCGCGACTGCGTCTGAGGCGATGCGTCTTTTGGCGCGCGGCTATGATATGCTCAAGTTCTTTCCAGCCGAGGCCTCGGGCGGGGTATCGGCACTCAAGGCTATTGGCGGACCTTTGCCGCAGGTTTCCTTCTGTCCTACGGGAGGGGTCAGCGCGGCAAATGCAGGCTCATATTTGGCGCAGCAGAACGTGATTTGTGCTGGAGGCAGTTGGGTGGCGCCCAAAGATCTTATCGCCGTGGGCGATTGGGCGGGTATCGAAACTCTGGCTCGGGAAGCGGCCCAGTTGGAGGTGTGTAAATGAAGATTTCCAAGGTTCATGTACATCTTCTTGACTACAAGCTTGATACCGCCTTCGAGAGCGCAGCAACTCGTTTCACGCGGCGCCAACATGTTTTGGTCGAGATTATCTGCGACGACGGAACAACGGGTTGGGGAGAATGCTTGGGGCCAGCTCAGCCAAACGCTGCGATCGTAAAGGCCTATACGCCCTATTTGATTGGCCGCAATCCGCTGGATACGGAAGTTCTCTGGCAAGGCCTGTATAATCTCCTACGAGACCAAGGGCAGCGCGGTCTCGCAATGACCGCACTTTCAGGAATTGATGTCGCTTTGTGGGATATCAAGGGTCACCACTTTGGCGTTCCGGTTTCGGTGCTTCTCGGGGGACGTGTTCGGGACACAGTAAAGGCATATGCGACCGGGTCATTTCGGCGCGACGGCTGCGATCGTATTTCGGACAATGCCGAGGAATGCGCAGCCCATGTCGCTGCAGGGTTCCACGCAGTCAAAATCAAGATTGGCTTTGGGGTGGAAGAAGATCTTGCAGTCATCAAGGCGGTGCGTGAAGCGATCGGAACGCATACTCGTCTGATGATCGACGCAAATCACGGGTACTCGACCCAAGAAGCGATCACTCTGGGCAACCGTGCGGCAGAGTTCGATATCGATTGGTTCGAGGAACCAGTCATTCCGGAACAACTTGACGCGTACCGTCGCGTACGCGCCGGTCAACCTATTCCGGTTGCTGGTGGCGAGACTTGGCATGGCAGGTTCGCATTCCGCGAGCCCCTGGAAACAGGATGTATCGATATCGCCCAGCCAGACTTGTGTGGCACTGGCGGTTTTTCGGAGATGCGCCGGATCGTTGATATGGCGGCTCTTCACGGCGTACGTGTTGTTCCGCATGTTTGGGGAACAGCAGTGCAAATCGCTGCGAGCCTTCAGTTTGTTTCGGCCCTGCTACCAGACCCACCACGGCGCGATCCAATCGAACCGATTTTCGAGTTTGATCGGACGCATAACCCATTCAGGCAGGCGATAATCACCCACCCGATCGAACATGAAAACGGTGTGATCGCAATTCCGAACAAACCGGGTCTGGGTATTGAGATCAATCGTGATGCATTGGCAGAGTTCGCCATGGGAGAACCCGAATGATCGAACGCAGCTTCTCTGGCCGTGCCCCTGAGATCAAGCTGCCTGCAGGCGCCATTGATACACACCTTCACGTCTATCTTTCCGGGTTTCCAGCACTGCCAGGAGGTCCTGGCCTGCCAGAGGGCCAGCCTGGGTTATCAGAGTACCGACAAGTCATGGGCTGGCTTGGCATCGACAGGTTTGTCATCACGCAAGGAAATGCACATCAGACAAACAATGCGAATTTGCTGGCAGCGCTCAAAGAAACCAGGGGGGAGGCACGCGGGGTCGCCGCCATAGACGGTGAAACCTCTGATGCAGAACTGGAAACCCTCAAGGATGGAGGGGTCGTTGGGACGCGTATCGTGAATCTGCCAAGGGGAGCGGTTGGGTTCAGTCAGCTTGAAGAGGTTGACGCCCGTGCATTTGCCGCGGGTTGGATGATTGCTATTCAGTTCGATGGCTCAGACATTTCGGACTATGTTGATAGGCTCTCAAAACTGCGATCCAAATGGGTGCTTGACCACCATGGCAAATTTTTGAGGGGCGCCGCGCCAGATGGCGATGAAGTAGCAATGCTCAAACGCCTTGTCGACGGCGGCAGATGCTGGTTCAAGTTTGCCGGTTGCTATGAGTCATCCTTTGAAGGTGGACCTGATTATTCAGACGTAGCCGAGGTTTCGAAGATCATGGCAACCCATGCCCCCGAGCGCATTGTATGGGGGACAAACTTTCCTCACAATACAGCGACAAGAACCACTGACTACCCTAACGACGCTGCGTTGCTCCATACTGTTTTAAACTGGCTTCCAGACGATCGCGCGCGTCACCTCGCTCTCGTAGAAAACGCCGAAAAACTCTACGGCTTCCAATCTGTAGCGAAGTAAACGATGCCTGCTAAAAAGTGAGATATACAAAGTGCTAAACAAACTTTTGATAACGGGTGCTGATGGAAACCTCGGGTCGGTTTGTCGATCTCGCTTGCAGGGCCTCGCCACAACCATTCGCCTTGGCGCGCGGGAAGATGTGGGCCCTGCCGGTGAAAATGAAGAAATTGTGTATTGTGACTTGGGCGACAAAGATGCGGTTGAGGCCATGGTTGAAGGGTGCGATGGGATTGTTCACATGGGGGGGCAATCGATCGAAGCACCCTGGGAAACTATAAAACAATCCAATATCGACGGTGTATTCAATCTCTATGAAGCGGCCCGAAAATCGTCGGTAACGCCGAGGATATTTTTTGCCAGTTCAAATCACGCGATTGGCTTTCATGAACAGACAACGCGGCTTGATGCCAATGCACAAGTAAGGCCCGATAGTCTTTATGGCGTGTCAAAAGTCTTCGGAGAAGCTCTCGCACGGCTTTACTTCGAGAAATTCAATATAGAGTCAGCAATTGTCCGCATTGGTTCATCGTTTCCGGAACCAAAGAACCATCGCATGCTTGCAACGTGGTTGAGTTACGATGATCTGAAGTCACTTATCGAGAGTGTTTTCACTATTCCGCGTTTGGGATGTCCGATTATCTACGGTGCCTCGAACAACGACGCATCCTGGTGGGACAATCGAGAGGCAGGCTTTCTGGGATGGAAGCCAAAAGACAACTCTGAGGCGTTTCGCGCCCGTATCGATGCCGAATGCATCCAACCTGCAATCGACGACGTATCCGTAGTTTATCAGGGCGGGGATTTTTGTGGTCAGGGCATTCTAGAGGAATAGAACCACTACGATCAGGCCATATGTGTGGATACTCTGAAAAGGTAAACCGATGCGACAAAACAAAATTAGAGAGCATTGGGCCGCTGGGCGGCCTGTAGTCAACGGATGGTTGTCGATCCCAAGCGGTTTCTCAGCCGAAACCATGGCGCATCAAGGATGGGACACACTTACTGTTGATATCCAACATGGCGTAATCGACTACCAGAAGGCGGTCGAGATGTTCACTGCGATTTCGACAACCGATACCGTCCCAGTAACGCGCGTGCCGTGGCTCGAGCCCGGTATATTGATGAAAGTGCTAGATGCCGGGGCTTACGGTGTTATTTGTCCAATGATTAATAGCCGCGAAGATGCTAAGAACCTTGTGGCCTGGACACACTACCCTCCCAATGGAACAAGGAGCTTTGGGCCGATCCGGGGCCTCTTGTACGGTGGTTCAGACTACCCAGAGCATGCCAATGACACGATCGTCGTCTTCGCAATGATCGAGACGCTGCAAGGTCTAGATAACCTTGAAGACATACTGTCGGTTCCGGGTCTTGACGCCGTTTACATTGGACCTTCCGATCTTTCCCTGGCACTGGGTTGTCGACCGGCATTCGATGACGTCGAACCTCCTGTGGCCGAGGCCATTGAAATGATAGCCGCCAAGGCAAAAGAATATGGGAAATTCGCAGGTTGCCATAACGGGACACCGCAATACGCCTTGAAACGCATTGAAATGGGATTCCAGTTTGTCACAATCGCATCGGATGCCCGCTTGATGGCAGCTGCCTCAAAAGACGGATTGGCCCAGGTGCGCGATGGCCTGCCGTAATTTTTTGGTGGTGGATTTTTGGGAGGCGCGTTTTCAATACGTCAAGCCAGACAAGCTTCGGATGGCAAGCTGTTTTAATACGAGAATTCGTTTTTCGCGCTGTTTGGTATGATCACGGGTCGAAAGTTCCAGTCGGCACAAGACCAAGACTTAGGAGGCACGTATGTCACGTATGAAGCCCGAAAACCTCAGATCGCGCCATTGGTTCGCAAATCCGGATGATCCGGAAATGACTGCGCTCTATTTGGAGCGTTATCTCAACTACGGGCTCACGCGCGAAGAACTGCAATCCGGTAAACCTATCGTCGCAATTGCACAGACGGGCAGCGATCTAAGTCCCTGTAACCGCCACCACCTGGAACTTGCCAAAAGGGTGCGCGACGGCATAATCGCAGCGGGTGGTACGGCCATCGAATTGCCGGTTCATCCGATTCAGGAAACCGGGAAACGCCCCACCGCCATGCTCGACCGCAATCTGGCGTATCTCAGTTTGGTTGAATCGCTTTATGGCTACCCGATAGATGGCGTGGTGTTGATGATTGGCTGCGACAAGACCACACCTGCGCTTTTGATGGCAGCTTCTACAGTCAACATACCTGCCATCGCTCTTTCTGTTGGGCCTATGCTGAATGGTTGGCACGAGGGGAAGCGTGCAGGGTCTGGCACTGTTATTTGGAAAGCCCGTGAACGTCTTGCTGCCGGAGAAATCTCCGCTGATGAATTCATGGAAGTTGCCGCAGCCTCTGCTCCTTCGGTGGGTTACTGCAACACCATGGGAACCGCCACCACCATGAACAGCTTGGCCGAAGCACTCGGCATGCAGCTACCAGGCGCGGCGGCCATTCCGGCCCCGTACCGCGAACGCGGTCAGATCAGCTATGAGACCGGACAACGCATCATTGAAATGGTGTGGGAGGATCTGCGCCCGTCTGACATCATGACGCGCGCGGCTTTTGAGAATGCTATTGTGGTTAACTCCGCCATCGGTGGATCCACCAACGCGCCTATTCACCTAAATGCGATTGCGCGCCATCTGGGTGTGCCGCTCAACAATGATGACTGGCAGGCTTTGGGGCACAATGTACCACTTTTGGTCAATCTACAGCCCGCAGGCGAATATCTCGGCGAAGATTACCACCGCGCCGGCGGTGTTCCTGCCGTGATCGCAGAGCTGATTGCAGCTGGTCGCCTACCTCATGAAGAGGCCAAAACTGTCAACGGGCACAGCATAGCCAACAACTGCACGCGCCGGCGCAGCACAAATTCCAACGTCATTAAATCCGTTGATGCCCCTCTGAAAGACAAGGCAGGGTTCATCAACCTAAAGGGCAATCTATTTGACAGCGCGTTGATGAAAACCAGTGTCATCGGGTCAGAATTTGCAAAAGCCTATCTTTCCAATCCCGATGATCCCAACGCGTTTGAGGGTCGCGCTGTTGTCTTTGATGGACCCGAAGATTTTCACAAGCGCATTGATGACCCATCTCAGGATATCGACACCAGTTGTATTCTCGTAATGCGAGGAACCGGCCCCAAAGGGTATCCCGGCGGTGCAGAAGTCGTGAATATGCGTGCGCCATCCTATCTCTTGAAGCAAGGCGTTCAGGAATTACCCTGCATAGGTGATGGTCGCCAATCTGGCACTTCTGGCTCGCCCTCAATCCTGAACGCTGCACCCGAGGCCGCCGACAATGGTGGCCTAGCAGTTCTGCAGACAGGGGATCGGATCCGCGTTGATCTTAACACCTGCACAGTCAACATTCTGATTTCCGACGCGGAACTTGAACGGCGCAAAGACCAGTTAATCCAAAACGGTGGATATCCCGTGCCCGAAAGCCAATCTCCTTGGCAACAGTATTTCCGTGATCTGGTGCAACCTTTTGACAAGGGTATGAACCTACGCAATGCTGACGCCTATCGCGACATCGCGCGCAAATCACTGCCTCGAGACAACCACTGAATTCAACAAATTGTGGACACGCAGCGGGATCGTTTGCGGCGACACTTACACATTCCGGTTTCACATCTTCATCTCGGTGGTGACGATAATCACGACCATTATGATGTCTCTCCTACCTCTCATTTTTCGCGGCTCCTGCTTGGCAGGTTGGTTTGGGCCAGCATTTTCGGGAGGAGGTGAAAATGCTGGCCCTTTGCGTTGGCGCTCCCTGTTGGCTTTTTCGCCGCCGCTTTTGCTGGCTTACTCTGGGAGGAGCGAGGACCAGCAAATTTCGTGCAATCTTTTATCCTGAGGGTCTACTTCTCTATTCGTCAGCCATCAATTTCGCGGCATATTCCGGGATATCGGATCGCGAAATTCCGATCTGAGCGAGCTGATAGTCGTTCATATTCGAAAGTGTGGAGAGCATCCGGGCCATTTGAAGCGCCTTCAAGGCAGCATTTGCCGTGGCTCCGATCCACACCAAGAGGCTGATTGATAGGGCGATGGCGTGACCACGATCTGTACCAGCCGTTTCGGTGTTAGCAGCCATACGCAGCCTCCATAGCAAGTCTTTTGATGCTACTGCGCGGAATACCCAGATCTGTTAAGTCGCGGTCAGATAGCACCGAGAGCTCATAATACGTTGCGCGATAAACCCTGCGCTTGGCCTGTGCCTTTCGCATCTCATCCAGCTTTTGATGAAAGAACGTGCGGCCAGCTTCGAAAACGACATCCAGCCCGCTGTTTGATCGAGTAATTGCCATGATATTACCTCGTCCGTTGCTGCAATGCAGTATTTATGCTGCAATGCAGAGATACGCGTGTTCGGTAGCGCTCGCAATTTGGCAATTTGGCATAGGCCCCATGCCAGATTGGAACAGCAAGGGTCATGACATGGATATTTCTGCGCAAATGTTAATTTTTGCGACAGTGGTCGAGCAAGGAAGCATATCTGCGGCTGCGCGATCAATGGGGCAAACCCCATCGGCTGTGAGCAAGCAGATCGGATTGCTTGAAGATCAGGTTCACTACCGCCTTCTGAATCGTACCAGAACGGGTATCTCCCCAACACTGGAAGGCCAAGCGTTCTACGAAAAGTGCAAAGCGATGGCTGACAAATTCAAAGAGGCCGAGGCGATGATCCATAACTTTGATGGTATCCCCCGCGGAGTGCTCAGAGTCGCATCTACGGTTGCCTTTGGTAAGTCACAGCTGATCCCTGTTCTGCCTAAATTCATGGAAGAGAATCCTGAAGTTAATGTGTCCTTGGACTTAACCGACCGAGAGATTGATCTTCGGAGTGAAGGGTTCGACGCTGCGATCTGCTTTGCTGAACAACGCAAGAACCCAGATACAGTCGTCAGGCGCATTATGCAGAGTCGCAGAGTGCTATGTGCTTCACCTAAATACCTTGAACGATCTGGAACACCTTCTAATTTTACCGAATTGGCCCGACACAATTGCCTCAGGATTACAGGAGGAAGCCGACGGAACGGTTGGGACAACATCGAACCGAAGGCAG
This sequence comes from Ruegeria sp. YTSC199, assembly GCF_059609725.1. Classification (NCBI taxonomy): domain Bacteria; kingdom Pseudomonadati; phylum Pseudomonadota; class Alphaproteobacteria; order Rhodobacterales; family Roseobacteraceae; genus Ruegeria; species Ruegeria sp. YTSC199. The sequence goes on along the minus strand of NZ_JBXWMF010000023.1, from coordinate 45,971 downwards.
GCCATAAATTTGAAGCAACGGGAAGTTTTGAAGGGAACAGCACTGATGTCGTTTTTCGAGCAGCACTGGCTGGCATAGGTATCGCGCGACTACCTAGCTACATGGCAAACCGGAAGTTCAAATCCGGGGAACTCGTCCATGTCATGCCGGAATACGCACCACCCAGTACGGATATTGTCGTAATGTTTGCCGAAAGGCGCAATTTGGCGCCGAAAACTCGAGCCTTCGTAGATTATCTGGTGCGACGGTTTCGCAACGTCGAAGACGACCAAGTGACTCAATAATAGCCGTTGGAAGCAATCGGTAGTTTCCAGAGTAGTTTGCATCAAGCGCCTGAAAAACTTGGAAACACTATTCCGGGCATATCAATCGAAAAAATTGGCACTGGTTTGAAAGCGTAGCGTTAGATAATCATTGCTTTCATTGTTCTTATCGGCATCGTCCGTCGATGGCTACCGTTATTGCTGGGTCAGAATTGAATGACGTGATTGACCGATTTATTGAGGTTTTGGCTGCCGATAGAGTCAAAGATCAGTGATGTTCCACATAACCTGTATAAGGCGACACATAGTTCTGCCACCAGCGACAGAACCTTGCCATTTTCGCCTCACCCCCTTCGTCCAGCACCCAGACCGATTTCATTGATCCTGACTTCCTTATGGAAAAATCAGGGCTGATTTGCAGATCAGACGCCGAGGGTGCCTGTTCCTGCTAATCTGCCACGTGGCGAACGCGGATAGGGGTGAGGCAATACTATTCGACAATGGTGGTGCGGCCCGCACCCCCTGTGAAGCCGGATTTATTCGTGCGTGCCCGAAAGAGACACGAGATGTGGTTCGGGAACTGACGATGGCGGGGGGTAAAACGTCAATCCAAACCGACTGTCTCGACGACTGTTTGAACTAGGAAAAGCAGGCGGTGGAGCTAAGCTGATGCTCCGCCGCTCATCCTCACCAATAGTAGTGGTGGGGTTTACGCCCATCCGGCCAGACTATGTCGTCAGGATCAGCGCCTTTTAGGATGTCGAAGGCAAACTCTCTGGACTTGCGTCTTGTCGTTCGCGTGCGAAAAACGATGTCGTGACAGCGCGGCCAATTGCCGAGCCACCGGACATCATCCGGCTATTTTCCAAGACGACGGCTCAGACCCAGGCGTGAGTATCCGTTTCCAGGCACGATACGGGGACGTTTGCGTTTGTAGTGGGCCATATCTTTGGTCTTTCATGCAGTTTCAGAACTACATGGCACCCTCCATCGGCTGGTTCGTCGATTGTAGGCTGGGTTCGGTTTTGACACCGAAAACGCAGCCGGACCGGACATTGGATTGGGGACTCAAAATCAATGGGACTGGAAAGAGACGGACTTTCAGCAGTCGTTCGCGGTACAACGCATCAATGGCCGCTGCGCGGACAAAATCTGCCGTTAAAACGCAGCATAGCAAAGTCCGCTTTCGAGCCTGGAGTTCGAATACGGGTATGTTGAGTCAAGAAATTGGTTTTAAACTGCCTGCCAATCCGAAATGAAGGTTTACAACTACATTCGCTGCCGTTTCGTATCTTTAGCGACTTGAACCACTCAAGTAAGGGCGCAGGACACAATCACCTGCCTCACACACCTTGAGCTGTGATCAGTTGGAAATGTAGAACCTGTTCATTTCATCAGGTTCTACTTTCCATAAACTGGCTAACGGTTAGGCAAGCTCACGCGCAATGTGACGTGCCTGGGCCTGAGCTGAGGCGACCGAAGCTTTGTGACGCTCATCGGCGAATTCCTGATACTCGGCCGCAGCTTCGAACATGCGTTCTGCGCCCAGGTACTTGCGCAATGTGCTGATATGCGCAGAAAGGTGACCCGAGTCATTGCGAATTCCACCCTCATCAAAGCCGAATTCGCCAGCCGATGTCAGCAGCACCAATGTTTTGCCGGACATGATCGGTTCCAGAGGGAAGTCGCCGCGCGCCAAATCAAACGTAAATGTCTTGTTGATCCGGATGATCTGATCAAACCAAGCCTTCAGGGCTGCGGGCATGCCGTAGTTGTACATGGGCGTCGAAATCAGAAGGATGTCGGAGCGGTCGAGCTCGTCAATCAGCGTATCAGACAAGCTGACCAAAGCACTCTGTTCAGGCGTGCGTTCCTCTTCTGCTGTAAAGACGGACGCGATCCAATCGTTGGAAATGAAATCCGGCGGGGTCATTCCGACGTCACGCACAATAATTTCGACGTCCGGATCAACCGCTTTCCATTCTTCCACGAAACTGTCCGCCAAAGCGCGGGAAATGGAGTTATAGGCCGCAACAGGGCTGTCGGTGCGGCGCACGCTGGCGTCAATTCTCAGGATTGTGGTCATCTTGTCACCTAGTCAGTTTGCAATGAACCATTCAAAGGTGAAGCCAGAGACGCGCAGGTACAAATGAAGAGAATTCTGAATAGAGTGAACTGACCTCACCCATCTCTAATCGCTGAAAAAATCTTCTCCAGATGAGACGCCGTCGCAAGTACATCCGCGTCCCTGTTTGCGCCGCCGCTCAAGGATAGGCTGTTCCCCGGTTTCCGTTCTCCAAATGGAATGGAAATTGTTGGCGCATTGAGGAAAGCGGCTTTCATCGATACCGACAGGATATGGGCGTTTTCCCGTGCAAAGACCCCTTTATCGCGGGTCACGGCCTGAACAGACGGCGGGTACGACGGCAATGTCGGGTAAAGCAGCATCTTCCCTGCCAATTCCCTACCAAAGTCCGGGATTAGGGCCCGCCGGATTTCCAGCAATGCCTGCAGATCTGTGCCAAGGATTGAAGCCGCCTGAGCAAGGCGATCCTGCACATTTGGGTCCAGTCTGGCCTGCTGGTCTCCGACCAGATTTGGTAGAAGACGAAAGGCTTCGGCACTCACCAGCGTTCCATAGGTTTGGAAGATCTCCGTGACACGAGTGAAACTTCGGATATCACCCCTTTCCAATTCGATGCCATGATCGGACAAATGCTGCAGGACCTGTTCGTACATTGTCTTGATTCCCGGGGCAAATCCCACCAGGGCATCTTCCCTCAGGCACAGAAATTGACGGCAGGCGTGCCCGGTTTCTTTGCAATCCGACAAAACGCGATCCACAGCGCAAATTTGACTGACGTATAAAGCGAGTGAGCCTGGCGTATCCAGAGAAGGCGCCAGAGGTAAAATCCCGGCGCTTTCATAGCGGTCCATAGTTGGGCGAAACCCCACCAGGCCCTGACAGGCGGCCGGAATGCGCACGGAGCCGGAGGTATCTGTCCCCAAGGCGATGTCGGCCAAGCCCAAGGCAACGGCTGACGCCGATCCGCTCGAGGACCCTCCAGGCACCATTGTGCTATCCAACGCATTCAGAGGGGTGCCGAAATGCGGATTAACTCCGAGCCCGGAGAAGGCGAACTCCGACATGTTCACATGGCCCAGAATGATCGCGCCCGCAGAACGGAGCCTGGCCACGATCGGGGCGTCATTGTCTGCAGGTGGAGGATTGATGGCCAAAGATCCCGCATGGCTTCGGAGCGCTTGCACGTCGATATTGGCCTTCACCGCAAGAAACTGGCCGTCCAACGGGCCAAGCAGCCTCCCTGCGGCCTGCCGCGCGGCGGCGGATCGGGCATCCTGCAACAGTCTATCTGGCGCAACGCCAAGGAATACCTCGCGCTGCGCGTCGAGCGAAGCCAGGAAGTCGCGCGCCCGTTGAAGGATATTCATGTCGTCAGGACCGGAGCCTTATAATAGGGCAGTTCTTCAACCCGTACGCTTTGCCGGTTTGCCTCATATTGCGTGCGCACGTGCTGCGCGATCTCTCCGAGAGTGGCGAACCAGACGTCACCCCTTTTCAAAATAGTTTCCATCCAGTCCTCCACCTGCCGCCACCGCGCCAAACGCCCGGTCAGGAAGGGATGCCAGATGCCAATCCAGAAGCCACCTTCTTCGTATTGGGCTTCGAATTCCTCCCAGAATGGGGTCAGCCCGGCGCGTGGCCCGGCGACGGGCATCATGTAGCCAATCTCCTCAAAATGGGCGAATTGCGGCCAGTCGTCGGTCCCCCAATGCGATGGAAGTTCGACCAAAGTCCGCCCGCCGGATCGCATGAGATATGGCACATCATCCGCCATCAGCGAACTGTCATAGTCGAATTCATGCTTGTTCAGCAGGTCGATGACGGCTTGCGTCACATTGTAAACCGGTGCGCGATAGCCTTTTGGCACATTGCCCAGAACCCGCTTTTGCGACTCCAGCGCGCGTTCAAACCAATAGGCTTGTTCAGACGCGCTGTGGTTTGTCGGGTCTTCGTGCAAATAGCCATGATGGCCGATTTCATGACCATCTTTCAGGATGGCTTGCATAGCATCTGGATAATGCTCCACGACCCATCCGGGGGCGAAGAAGGACTGTTTCAGCCCGAGACGTTTGTAGGTTTCCAGAATCCGAGGGATGGCAACCGTCGGCCCGTAGCGCCCCATGGAGATCGGATAGAGGCGATCATGCCCGTCGACCGGCTTTGCGATATGGATAAGGCTGTCCGCATCGATATCAAAGGTGATCGCACAGGCGCATCGCGCGCCGTTTGGCCAGGTTATTTTCTTCTGCATGGTCTTGATCCTCTGTCACAATTGCGGGGCGTTGTTCGTCAGCCAATCGTCATACCAGCGCTGCAATGCGGATTTGACGGCGGCATATTCACTGGCGCTCAGCCTTTGATCCGCGGCGCGCTGCATGCCGTCGGTGATGTTTTGAAGAATTTTCTTTTCGTCGCACTTTTTGGCTTCGCCGTGCGAAACGGCCAGTTGTCCGCCGGTGAAGACGCTATGGATATCCGTGGATTTTGCCGAGCTGACCAACAGCTCAACCGGATCAATGCCGGGGTCCAACCAGGGCCCTTCAAGACGGTCCAGGCGCAGGATCACAAAGTCGGCGCGTTTGCCGACGGACAGGCTTCCGATGCTGTGATCCATACCCATCAAACGCGCGCCACCCAAAGTGGCCATGTCGAAAGCATCCTTCGCGGTCAGGCTAGGGTTCGCCCGATCACTTGACCAATAAAGGCTTTGCGCCAAACGCATTTCGGCGAACATATCGTCATCACCGGCCAGGCTGGTCCCGTCCATCCCCAGTGCGAGGTTGATGCCCATCCGCTTCATCAATGGCGCGGGTGCAATGCCGGACCGCAGCCGCAAATTGGAGCTGGGATTGCACACGATATGCGCGCGCGCCTCGGCCACTCGCGCCAGATCTTTTTCATCCGCCCAGACCATATGCGCCAAAGACAAGCCGTCGGTGAGCAGGCCAGATTTGCCCAATTCTGCGATGGCACCCTGAAAACTCCAGGCTGTAGCCGACAGGTGCTGCAGCCGAGACTCCTCGGCATGGGTGTGAATGCGCTGGCCGCTTTCGCGAACCTCCCTGGCGATGTCGCGCAGGGTCTCTCGGCCCGTCCAATGCGGTGCCGTGGGGCCAAACCACACATCAGCGCATTCAGAAGCCGCGAATTCGCCATGCATCCGGGACAGAAGCCGAACTAAGCTTCGCGGTTCAATACGTGCGCGCGCAACGTGCTGGCGTTGCAGTTTGCATCGCAGAACCTCGGGCAAGGTGGTCAGAAACGACTGGCTTTGCCCATATGGATGCACAAGCTGGTTGTGCCATCTCTCGCCCGGCGCGATGGCACAGGACAGGCCAAGCCCATTATATACGGCGATTTTGTTCCTTATCTTCGCTTCGGCATGGGCCGCTGTCTGACCCGCAGTGCAGGCATCCACAACAGCCGTTACCCCATTCTTCAGCAAGCGCATTGCCGCGTATTCGGTGGCGAGGCGCGGCGCAACGTCGGCTGCGCCAGTGGAGGCGAAAATCCAAGGCTCTAACAGGTCATCCCGTATCCCTTGGTTGATCAGGTTCACCCCATAGCAATGGTGATGCGCATTCACAAACCCGGGCAGGATCGCCGTGTTTGTGTCCGAGTGCACCCTTGCGCTGGGATAACGTGACCTTAATACGGCCAGAGGCGCCAAGCCACTTATTCTGCCGTCTAGAACAAAAAGCGCGAAGTCGTTGTAACTGTGAAAGGCATCTTCGATGATCCAGCGGGCAGAAAATATTTTGCCGCCATCATCGGTCATGAACAACAAATTCCAGCGCGCTCGGCTTGCCTTCGTCCCCGTTGACCGGAGTGATATCTTGCGGGCAGGCCGACATCACGGCGTAAACTGGCATCTCAGCTTTGAAGGTCATGCTATCCCCCGGCTTTGACACTGGCGCAGCCCAGGAAAGGCTGCCATCAGGGTGAACTGGGACGTTCATCCACAGATTGAAGGGCGCTGGCACATGCGGTGCTTTTTTCCCGATAGCAAGCAAGGCCTGCCTCAAGTTGTCGGCGCAATTGTCGTGGTAATCAGTGACGCCCAATTGCGTGTACCGGTTGGCATCGCAAGCGGCGATCGTTGTGTCATGAACACCCGGCGATGTGTCTTGGGTCAGCGTCAGAAGAGGATTGCGCAGATTGCTGACCAACCTGTCACCGACCTTTGGGAAAACAGACAGAAGATCCGTATGCACATGCGGCATAGACAAATATTCATGCAGCTCTGCCGCATTGAACGCCCAGAAATCGCAGACTTGCCAGCCGGTCGGATTGGTGATGGTCAAAGTCTGCCCGGCTGTCAAACGCACCGCGACACCGCAACGTGCTGGTACTGTATACCGTTCTGCAATGACCGGGACGCCTTCGGCAGAGACCGTGCTGTCCAGAGTTTGATTGAAACCATCGGGTTGGGAAGGGTCAAAACTTTGCATGCGCAAGAACTCCTGATTAGGGGTTCAGAAACGCATGCTTCTCGGCAATTTAGAAATGACAAAATTTCAAGCGACGGATTAGATCGTTGCGGACGCGCTATTCTTCAAAAAACCTTTGACCGACGGCGCTGTCGCGAAACTCATCTGCTTGGTCCAATAGCCATTCCCGGAACACACGAACGCGTGCACGATTGGCGTAAGTTTCCGGGCAGACGAGAAAATAGCTCTTGTTCTTCAATGCCGTGTCAAAGGGGGCGACCAGCATATTACGTTCCAGAAAACGCGCGGCGGCCAAAAGGCTGACCAGGGCCACACCATGACCATCGCTTGCCGTTAGCAAGCAGATGTGTTCCTCGGAATAGGTGACATAGGGCTCGACATCAGCAGTCTGCAAGCCAGCCGCGTCCATCCAGCGCTCCCAACTCGGATCCGCATCAGAAAACCCGCTCCATTGGTATTCGATCAAACGAGACTTCAGAAGATCTTCGGGGGAGCTCAGTGACTTCGCCTTTTCAACGCTGCAGACAGGGGCCACCCAGTCATTCAAGACCCAAGCCACATTGCTGTCAGGATAATCGCCATAGCCATACCGAATGGCCACATCCACATCGCTTGATTTGAAATCCACCAGTTGATCGCTAGACAAAACCCTTACCGAGATCTCCGGGTATTTCTCGTAAAAGCCTCGCAGCCGCGGGCTAAGCCAATTGGCGGCAAAAGACCCGGTTGTTGAGATTGTCAATGTGCCCGCAAGGTCGTCTTCCTCCAGCGCGAGAGAGGCGGCTTCGATGTTCTTGAAGGCCTCAATGATGTGGGGCGCGTAGTTGGCCCCATCCTCCGTCAGTTTCAAGGCGCGGGTCAGCCGGTGAAACAGGGGCACCCCAAGTTGATCCTCCAGCGATTTGATCTGATGGGAAATGGCAGTCGGAGTGACGCACAATTCATCGGCGGCATCCTTGAAACTCAGATGCCGGCAGGCCGCTTCGAAGGCCTGAATGCTTTTCAACGACGGTATCTTCGCCATGACGCGCGGCTTTGCTCTCCTGATGTGATGCTATTTCGCCGCTCTACTCTAACCCGATTGCCAGTTCACATGTGGGCGAAATTCTCAGCTGTGAGGTGAAAACATCTAATTTGAGAAGATAGGGCATTCTCTCTTGAATTTGCGTGAAAGTTGGGAGGTTGTCTTGGATCCATTTTTGAAAGTCACCGGCATCGACAAGTCGTTTGGCGCCGTTCGTGCATTGCACAACGTCAATCTGCTGGCCTCGAAGGGCGAGTGCATTGCGATTTTGGGCGAGAACGGAGCGGGGAAAACCACGTTCGCGAGTGTTCTGATCGGTCTGTATCAGCCCGATAGCGGTGAAATCAAATTGGGCGGAACACCTGTTTCGGTGACCAGCCCAGCAAAAGCTATTGAGCATGGGATCGGCATGATCCACCAGCATTTCAGCCTGGTCGGCGCAATGACCGCCGAAGAGAACATTCTGATCGGCTTGCCCAGCACAAAGCGGGGTGCCGAAGCGCGGGCGCGCATTCGGCAGCTTTGCAGCGACTTTGACTTTAACGTCGATTTCGACATCCGCGTTACGGAAATGCCTGTGGGCATGAAGCAAAGGGTGGAAATCCTTAAGGCGCTGTTTCGCGATGTATCGATCCTGATCCTGGATGAACCCACCAGCGTTCTTGCCCCGACCGAAGTCGCGCCGTTTCTCAAAGGGGTGCGCAAGCTGGTCGCCAACGGCTGCCTCGTCTTTTTCATCAGCCACAAGCTCGATGAAATCCGCGAAATTGCCGATCGCGTCATGATAATGCGCCATGGGCGTGTCGAGGGAGTTCTTCCGGTTGCGACCACGCCCATGGCCCAGATGTCAGCGCTTATGATGGGAGACAAGCCGACCGGCGAAACGGTCGAGACGCTCAAGGCCAAAAAGGCGCGCAATGACACCAGCTCAGCACCGAACGCTCTGGTTGTCTCTGATGTCTGCCTGATCGATCCAGGCGGGGCGGAAATCCTGCAGGATCTGACCCTCTCCGTGAAGGCTGGCGAAATCCTTGGAATCGCCGGGATCGACGGCAATGGCCAGACGGAGTTGAGCGAGGTGATCACCGGCCTCAAAAGGCAAACCAGCGGCGCCATCCACCTTAATGGCACGGAGATATCAAGCGCCTCCATCGCTTCGCGCATTGCAGATGGCATAGGCTTCGTGCCCGAGGACCGCCATGCCGAAGGCTTGGTCCTGTCGCTCAGTGTCGAAGAAAATATGGCCTTTCGATCCATTGGCGAAGACAGGTTCATGTCTGGCGGTCTGATTTCTCGGCGCGCGATGCACGAGATCGCAAGCAACGTGGTCGCGGCCTTTGACATTAGGCCCCCTGACCCAAAATTGAACGCTTCGGCTCTATCCGGTGGCAATCAACAAAAAATCGTTTTGGCCCGTGAAGTGGCCCGGGCGCGCAATCTTTTGGTCGTCGTACAGCCGACTAAAGGGCTTGATGTCGGCGCAACGGAATTTGTTCAGAACCAGATCCGCGCCGTCGCCCAAAGCGGCGTGGGGGTTCTCTATATCTCCACTGAACTTGAACATGTGCTCGACATCTCTGACCGCGTCGCCGTGATGGCCTTTGGTCGGATCACGGGTGTTGTCGATCCGGAAAACACAACTCTTCAAGACATCGGGCTCTTGATGACCGCAGCGCCGGAGGAGGTACAATGAACAGATTTACCATGCAACGCCGGATTGCGATTGCTTTGCTCTTAGCTCTGAGCTTTGGCGGCGTGCTGATCCTGCTCGACGGGCACAACCCGTTTGAGGCCTATAAGGTTCTGTTTCTGGAATCTTTCCTGAATTACTGGGGTTTCTCCAATACTTTGGTCAAAGCCTCGCCGATGCTTCTGGCGGGGCTGGCCGTGATCATTCCGATGCGCGCCGGTGTGTTCAACATCGGTGGCGAGGGGCAGATCTATATTGGTGGGTTGTTCGGCGCCGTCTTTGCTTTGGCGATCCCCGATCTGCCCGGTCTATTGGGTGTGCCGCTGATATTTATCGCCGCCGCCGGCGGCGGGGCGTTCTGGGCGGCAATTCCTGCGTATCTCAAAGCCTATCGGGGCACGAATGAGGTCATTGTCACGCTGCTGATGAACTTCATTGCGATCCACATCGTCAGCTACGCCGTGGCCGGGCCGCTATTGGCCGAAGGCGCACCATATCCTTATTCCGAGGAAGTCTCAGAAGCCTATCGCCTGCCTATTCTGATGCCGCGATCTGATACCCATGTGGGCTTTGTATTCGGGCTGGCCATGACGGCAATCTTGTATTTCTGGCTGCGCTTCACGCCATCGGGCTTCCAACTGGACCTTGTGGGGTGCAATGCCCGCGCTGCGGCCTATGCCGGTGTGGACCAGAAAAAAACCGTCATCCGCGCCATGTTGATTGGTGGCAGCCTTGCAGGCATGGCCGGCGCAATCGAGGTGATCGGGTTGAAGTACCGCCTGTTTCACCTGTTTAGCGATGGCTACGGCTATGACGGAATTGTCGTCGCCTTCCTTGCGGCTCTTAACCCAATTGTCGCGCCTTTGACCGCGCTGTTCCTTGCCGGGCTTTCTGCCGGCGCGGGAACGATGCAACGTGCCGTCGGGGTCGACAGTTCCGTCATCGAAGTGGTCGAGGGGCTCGTTGTGGTTCTGGTCGCCGCCGCCCTCGTGACACCGCGAACCAGGTCAAAATCCATTCTGAAACTCCTGGCAAAAAACCTGCGGCTGCGCCGCCAAACACAACGCCAAAAGAAAGAGGCATAGGCTATGATTGATCTTGTTTTGCTGGGCGACGTCCTTGCCGGCACCGCCCGATTGGGTACGCCAATTGCTTTTGCTGCCCTTGGCGGGGTGATCGCGGAACGTGGCGGGCTGTACAACATCGGCCTCGAAGGTCAGATCCTCGCCGGAGCGCTTGGCGCTGCTGCTGGTTCTTTCGTAACAGGCTCCGCCATGATCGGGCTCGGATGCGGGGTCATTTGCGGCCTGATCTCAGGCCTGCTGCTTGGGTATATGTCGATCCGGTTGCGCATCAACCAGTTGGTTGGCGGTATCGCGCTCAACCTGCTGCTGGCCGGGCTCACAGCTTTTCTGTCCCGTCAGATATTCGGGGCTCAGGCCGGAGGGGCGCGGGTAAACGGGTTCTCGCAGATCGATATTCCCTTCTTGTCAGATCTTCCCGTCGTTGGCCCATCCCTGTTTTCCCAGGATCCGCTGTTCTACCTTTTGAACGGATTGGCAATAGCCGCATGGTTCTGGCTGATGAAATCCCACAAAGGTCTGGACCTTCGCGCTGTTGGCGAAAACCCGAAGGCCGCGGACTTGGCAGGGGTTTCTGTCTTTCGCATGCAATATCTCGCAATTGCAGTCAGCGGTGCCCTCGCGGCGCTGGCTGGGGTGCATCTGGTCTTGTCGCAAGTCTATGTGTTTGCGGAAGGCATGAGCGCGGGCAAAGGCTTTATTGCGCTTGCGGCAATCATTTTGGGACGTTGGTCGCCCATCGGTGCGATCTGCGCGGCGCTTTTCTTCGGCTTCTGTGATGCGGTGCAATTCAAACTGCAATTCACCTCGCCAGAGATTCCCTATCAGCTCTTCCTGATCATGCCTTACCTCGCATCGCTCATCGCACTCGTGGTCCTCGGAACCAAGGCCAGCGCACCTGCAAGCGTCGGACTGCCCTACGACCGAGAGCATCGATAAATCTCAGCCGTGGCGTGAGAAACCATCGTTTTTCACCTCGCGATCCTCCCGTCACCCTGACAACACATATCCAATATGGGAGAATAACAATGCAATTGAAGTCCAAACTATTGGCGGGGCTTGCAGCACTGATGTTGGCCGGGCCTGCGGCCGCTGACGGGATCGAACGCGCCGCGATCGTTATGCCCGGATCGATTTCCGATAATGGTTGGAACCAAGCCGGATTCGAAGGTCTCACCAAGGCAGGTGAAGCGCTCGGCTTTGAAGCCGCCTTTTCCGAAAGCGTGCATCAGCCGGAACAAATCGAAGTCCTGAGCGATTACGCACGCCGGGGGTATGACCTTGTGATCGGTCACGGCGGAGAATTCCAGGACGCAGTGGAACGTGTCGCAGCACGCTTCCCGGAAACCATGTTCATGGTGAACAACGGACTGGGCACAAAAGACAACATTGCCAACGCGGATTTCTATTTCAGCCAAATCGCTTATCTGATGGGCTACGTCGCGGGCTCCATGTCAGACACAGGCACCATCGGCATCATCGCGGCGCAACAGTTCAAATTCACGACCGACACGGTTGCTGGCTATGAAGCGGGGGCCAAAGCGGCCAATCCGGACGTCAGAGTTCTGGTCACCTGGACCGGCGACTGGGATGACATCGCCAAGGGCAAAGAAGCTGCCTTGAACCAAATTTCCCAAGGCGCCGATGTCGTCTGGCCGACAATGGACAGTGCGACGCTGGGCTCCATGCAGGCCGTTCAGGAAAAAGGCGTCTATGGCATCGGCATCTATCGTGATGCGATCAACGAATGGCCGGAAATCCTGCAGTCCGCTATTCTGGATGTTCGAGGCAACATGCGGTCCTACCTGGAACTGGCAGCTGCTGGAAAACTGGAAGGTGCACTCTACCGGGCGGATATGGGCAATGAACTGGCCATGCGGATCGGGTCGTTCCACCCAGATATCCCGGTGGACGTTGTGGATGAAGTCAACAAACTGATCGATGCCATGAAGTCAGGCACTTTGGTTGTAAATCCACAATAATGCATCCCTAATAATCGCCCCTCTTCTAACTCTCGCCCCCAAGTCTGGGGGCTTTCTCTTAGTTAGAGAAATCAATGATTGAAGCCTTTCGCTTGTACCGCGTGGGACTGCGTTACCCCCGGTTTCGCCGGAGTCGCTATGCTTTCTATTGCTGGTTTTCAGTTCGGCAACACCCGCCAATGAACAAATCCAGGACTGCCTAAGATCCAACCATGCAAACCCTCAATCAATACTATCATTGCAAAAATTGTGACCAGACACCCATGCACATTTCAGCATCGGTCAACCTGGGCTCGAGACGACCGTTCTCTGCAATTGGGATCAATGTCTGCAGCCAGAAAGATGTAAGTGATGGTGCGCGAGCTTTGCAGTGGAACTGACCACTCAACCACAGATCGCTTCACATAAAATCGCTTCAGCGACGTTCATGGTTTGTTATGATATGGCAATCAGCCAATGGTTGTGAAGCCTGCCGCTCCAGACGTCGGGCGACGACAACAGCAATGCGAACAACGCTGACCTTCTTAACGCTTACCTCAAGGCTAGGATTCGGAAACTGATTGCCCAACGCAACAACAATGTCTGGGCCTGGTGCTTTACCAATCCGGAAAACGTGTGGTGAAGTAATTGGGGAGCCGGACTGAAAACAGGCGCTTCAGCGCAGACCTAAAGGCAATGCTTGCGGTAACTTTTACCGGGCTCCCATCTTGCGGAGAATAGCCGATCACTTGCTGTGTTTCGGTGATATCCCAACGCATACCCGGGTTATCCGACATTAGATTCAGTGCTGCAAAGGAAACGTTTTTAGCATCAATTGCGGCGCGCATGCCACTTAGAAAGTCCCGATCGCTCAGCCACATTTCCTGGCCCCATCGGCCCATCGCCATATGCGTGCCGGGTTGGTTGTCATGAGTCCATTGCGTCCAGCCAATGCGCAGGCAAATGACAGACAGTCGGTGATGCTCGGCGAAGTAAGCCCCTGTCCGCTCACAGAACAGTTTTGACATTCCATAGGCGTTCATCGGACCAGGTGGTGTCTTGCTGTTGAGCGCCTCATGCGTGAATCTCTTGTCGCCGTGAACCCAGTTGGAGCTGGCAAGAACTACTCGGCTGACGCCGATGGCTGCCGCATGGTGATAGAGCGTAAGCGTTGCATCCATGTTGTGCTTGATCGCTGAGCGCCAGGTTGCGGCGGGCTCTCTGTCACCAGCAAGATGCACGATAACATCCACACCCTTGAGCAAGCCGACCCAACTGCTGTCTCCGGAAAGATCCGCAGTATGAATATCGGGATGATCTACGGGTCGGATGTCGATGCCAGAAACAGTGTAACCGGGGTCGCTTTCTAGCGTGTCGAAAAGTTTGCGGCCGAGATGCCCACCAGCGCCTGTGATCAGGACATGCATGACATGAATTCCTTGTTGCTTGTGAGACTCGCTGGCATTTGCCGTGCATCGTCTGTCAATAAGCGGAACATCTGCCGAAAACTCATTGTTTCATTTGGTTCGAGGTTGTGCACGGGTGAGTGCCATTCTGCTTCGCAGTAGGCGTAATCGCCCGAATTGAAGACCTCGAACGGACAGTGATGCGCAAATCGATCACCCGGTTGCGATTCCGGTACCGAGCACATCAACAAGGGTCCATCCGTTCCGCACTTTACCAGTGTCCGGCTGTTGGGGTTCGGTAGCCCGATCTTGAATTCCTGCAGTCCTCTACAATCTGCGACAGTGCCACCGCCGCGCGTTTCAACCATCCCTTCTGAAGAGCCGAAAACAGGGTAAAACGCAGGATGATCCATTTCGACTCCGATCTTGGCTGGAGTGTTAAGCATCATGACTGACCAAATGCCGGTCAGGCGAGAGGAAGTGCCGCGATTGGCAACGATATGTTCAGTGTCCCAGCTTTTTTCAGAAGTCAGTGTGACGCGACGCGAAACAGATAAGTGAGATATGGGACAGACGGCGCTGGTCATGTCGATGCGAGTGCTGGTTCTAGAAGTGATCTGATAGGAGCCGCTGTCCAACACGGGAAACGGAGCGCCGTTTTCCCAGGACGCGTCCGGGGCGATCCATGTCTTCTCGCCACCCCAAAGTGGAAAGCCAAGCTGTGGAGAGCGTGTAGGCAAATCGGCGAGCCAGGCGTCGTCGACCTCCAATCCGTAAATATCTGGATTTTGAAAGAGGAGTGAGCGCCCTTGGAAACTAACATCCCAGAGGCGTCCCCCGATTCCAGGCAGAACCGTCAGTCGCAGATCGCCCTGCTGAAGCTGAAGAACGTTCCATCTGTCTGGCATGATTGCTCCCTGACGGTGTTCCGGCGCGACAGGGACGCGCCGGGATGACAATTCAGACGTGCTTAAACTGTGCGACATTCTGGGACGTGATCGGCATCACTCCAGTTTCGACGCGCTCCGGCAGTGGGTTTATCCCGGCGACCTTCCAATCCGGCAAGACCTTCAACGCGTCTGTATTCTGCCAATGCATCATGTGGAAGGCGAGGAATATCTCCAAATAGGACTTCTGAGCCACAGCGCCGTGTATTGTACCGTCTTCGATGTAGGGCAGCATGTCATCATTACGGTCCATCGCGACGATTTTGATGTCCTTGCGACCCGCCTCGTTGACCGCAATCGCAGCGCCTTTGCCGCTGTCGCCATCTGTGCCGCCAATACCAACAATATCCGGGTTCGCCTGAATGGCCTGAAGATAGGCTGTCGGCGCATAGGACGGATCGGCCTTGTCGTTCACAACATCGACCACTTCGATATCCGGGTATTTCTCTGCGAAGACTTGCTTGTATCCCTCGACCCGCTCCAGCGTGGATGGAGCAGGGAACGTGCCGAGGATAACCTTCCCCTTGCCGCCAATCGCTTGTGCCAGCATCTCGCCGCCGACACGTCCCGCCTGAACACCGTTGATGCCAAGGAAAGTTGACCGGGGGCTGTCGGGGATGTCACCGATACAGCACGTGACTGGAATCCCGGCCTCGACCGCGCGTTCCACGCCGGGGGCCAAAGTAGCCGGATCACCGGGGAAAATGAGGATACCTGCGGGGCGTCTGGCGATAAGTTCGTCCAATTGGCGCGCCTGTGCTGCAGTGTCGAAATCCAGAGGACCAGTGAAGGTCGCCTTGATGCCCATCAACTCTTCAAGATCTTCCATCGCGTTGCGGTAATCTACCCAGAACGGCACTTGCGTGACGATGGACAGGAAGACGTATTCCTTGCCAGCGGCTTCCGCCATGGCTGCCTTTGACAGCATGGGCAGTCCGAAAGCGGCGGCCAGTCCCGCAGTCGTGCCCGCTGTCAGCAGCTTGCGTCGGTTTACTTTCAATTCGGTCATCGTAGTCTCCCTGTTTTGGATCTTTGGTTGTTGTTGAGTTTTGGAGAGCTTCGGGCCTAGCCCCGTTTGCTTCGGATCAGCATGTCCAAGGCGACCGCTGTAACGAGTACACCGCCGATGACTATCATCTGCCAGTAGATCGATACGGCCAGCATCGTCATAGTGTTGTTGATCAACGCGACGAAAACGACGCCGAGGAATGCTCCAAGAATAGTACCTTCGCCGCCGCGTAGGGATGCGCCACCGATGACAGCTGCCGCCAAAACCTGAAGTTCGATACCGTTGCCTGCCGTGGGCGTACCGCTCATCAGGCGGGAGGCCAGCAAGACACCCGCCAGAGCAGCCAGAACACCGGTCAGTGCGTACAGAATGATGCGCACGCGTGTGACGTGGATGCCCGAGAGCATCGCGGCTTTTTCATTGGCACCAATGAAATAGACCTGACGGAAGAAACGCGTGTGGCGGACGGCCAGATCAAACAGGATCACCAGCAGAATGGTGAACAAGACAATCACTGGAAAGCCGCCGATGTCAGCCTTGCCGATCCAAGCGAAGGACGCCGGCAGGCTGGATACTGAAAACCCCTCGGTCAAAACGAGGGCAATACCGCGTGCGATCGACATCGTGCCGAGCGTTGCAATCAACGGATTTATCCCGAGGCCGGTCACCAGCACACCGTTCACCACGCCCACGGTGCCGCCAAGAATTAGCCCGCATGCGACGGCTAGCGGGATTGCCATACCGGTCAAAAGCAGCATGGCGACGACGGTGGAAGACAGGGCCATTACCGAACCAACCGACAGATCGAAACCACCGGATGCAAGCAGGATCGCCATACCTATAACGATGATCGCGGTCGGTGCCATGCCCACGGCCACCGCACGAAAGTTCGAGAAGCTGAGGAAGTAGGGGTTGACGTTGGACATCACGATGATGATGGCGGCGATCAGGACGATCAGCGTCAGTTCACGAATATCAACAAAGGCTTGTAGGACACTGCGCAACAGTGGTGGTTTCATGGGCAAGTTGGCTTGAGCTGTCATGGTCACGTCGCGACTCCTGATTGATTGCGTTGGGTTGCTTCCACCGATGGAACGGAGTTTCCGGCGGCCAATTGAAGGAGTGTGGTCTCGGTTGCCTCAGCCGCCGGGACATCGCCCATCAGGCGACCGTCGTGGACCACAAGGATGCGCGTAGAGAGCGAGACGAGTTCAGGGAAATCGGATGACACCACGAGGATGGCCATACCTGCGGCGGCACGACGCAAAAGCTCTGTGTGAATCTGGAATTTGGCCCCGACATCGACACCTTTTGTGGGCTCCTCGATGATCAGAAGAGTTGGAGCACGTTTGAGCCATTTTGCCAGCATGATCTTTTGCTGGTTGCCCCCTGACAGGTCGCCAACAAGTTCGGTAATCCCGCTGGTTTTGACGCTAAACGCGTCAATGGCGGCCTGGCTGGCCGCTTTGATTGTGCTAGCACGCATGAAACCGACAGACGTGTGTTCGGAAAGACTGGCTGCAATCAGGTTATCGCTGAGCGATTGTTCCAGAAAGAGACCTTCGGTCTTGCGTTCCTCGGGGACAAACCCGACACCAGCGCGCATCGCTTGCCGCAAGGACGCAAAGCTGACTGGCTTGCCATGCAATCTGATTTCGCCTGTCGCGCCATGCATCAATCCGGCGATGGATCGGACAATCTCGCTGCGGCGGGCGCCCATCAGACCGGCCATACCAACGATCTCTCCGGCTTTTATGGAAAACGAAATGTCTTCAAACTCGCCGGGACGCGTCAGGTTCTTTACATTCAAAACCTCGTTGCCGCCGCCATGATCCGAACGGGTGACATCACCGGGATGCGCGCCGCCGATCATCTCGGCAACGACCTTTTCCAGTGAGGTTTCTGACACGGGCAATGTGCTGATGCGGCGCCCGTCGCGCAGAACAGTGATGCGGTCTGAAATCTGGAAGATCTCGGCCATGTGGTGGCTGACGTATACTATGCCAATCCCCTTCTTTGTAAGGGACTTCAAAACGTCGAATAGTGCGCCCACTTCATCGGGTGCCAATGCCGAAGTCGGCTCATCCAAAAGCAGGACGCGGGAGTTCAGTGACAACGCCTTAGCAATTTCTACGATTTGGCGGGAACTAATCGGCAGGCTGTCAACTGGTAATGAAACATCAATTTCCAGACCGAACTCTGCCAGCAGCGCTTCCGCCCGACGACGTAATTCTGGCCAATCGACGACACCCAACCGGGTGGGCGCGCGGCCGGCGTAGATGTTTTCCGCTACGGAGAGGGCGCCGGCGAGGCTGAGTTCCTGAAAGACGCAGCCAATACCGAGTGATTGCGCATGTGACGGGCTTTCAATCCGCTGCTCGTCGCCATCGCACAGGATTCGCCCGGCTGTAGGCTGGTGAAGTCCATAAAGAAGACCGAGGCAGGTGGATTTCCCAGCACCGTTTTCACCACAAAGCGCGTGAACTTCACCGGGTCTCAACTCGAAGTCGACACCGTCCAAAACAATGTTCGTTCCGAAGCTTTTGCCAACCGCTTCCAGTTGAATCAGTGGCTGTGCCCTCAGTGCGTCATGATCCATTGCTGGTGTCATACAAAGCTCCTCCCGCTTTTTGATTGACATCTGATATCTCAGATGTCAATCAAAAAGAGATAGCGGTGAAGCGGATCAAGAAAGGGGCGGTGCCGATATGGCCCGCCCCCTTCAATAACTCAGCTGTTCTGTGCGTCAGGGCGCAGCGGCTCCTTCGAGAACAATTGCAGCGCTTTTGTATGCCTGCCGCGTGCGATCAATATGTGCCGTTAGAAGAGACTTGATTTTGACCATGTCCCCTTCACGCACTGCAATCGCAATCTTCGCATGTTCATCAAAAGAGAGTTCGGTGTGTTTCGGTAGCTTCGCCAGGTGGGTTCGCAATGCTGCAATCTTACCGATGTATCGGGTATAGCTAGCCGTCAAATAGTCGTTCCCGGCATGTTCGAAGATCAACTGATGAAACGTGGTATCTAGTGAAAGGTAGCCTTTCTCGTTGCCGCGCCTGCGTTGTCGCTCCATTTCCGTCACGACGCGTTGCATTTCACTCGCCAGTCCTTCAGGGTCACGCGACAATGCCAGTTCGAAGGCGGCTGTTTCAATCGCTTGTCTGAAGTCGCAGATTTGGGTGACTTCCGGTTCGGACAAGGAAAATACGCGTGCGCCTTTTTGCGGTTCGATACTAACCAACCCTTCGTCACGCAATTGAGCGAGCGCCTCGCGGACCGGTGACTTCGACACGCCCAGCTCTTCGGAGATTTTTCGCTCCGACAAAACCTGACCCATCTTCAGGGAGCCATCGATAATGCTGTTTCGCAAATGCTCCAGAGCGAGTTCACGCAATGATTTGGGTCTCTCAAGGGCCATCTGGCGATATCTCCAAAAAAGGTGTTGCCAGATGCAAGATATCTGATACACCAGATTAGGCAAGCTGGTATATCAGATATCAGGATGTAGTGGTGGAGGTCAAAAAATTGCGCGCAGAACTGGTGGTTGACTGTCAGAATCAGCACGGGGAGGGGGTTTTCTGGAACCCCACCGATGGGCTTGTCTGGTGGACCGACATCGAAGGTTGCGCGCTTTGGTCATTTGATCCGGTAGCTTTGAAAAGCAAGTCTCATAAGATGCCGGAACGCGTGTGTTGCTTTGCTCCGCGAGCCTCCGGAGGCTTGATAGTTGCCTGTGCAGATCGTGTCGTTTTGCTCGATCCGACCATGTGCGAAGAAACCCTTGTGACTCGATTCGAGCCGAACAATCCGGAAACGCGGTTGAATGACGGACGAACTGATCGTCAGGGGCGGTTGATTGTCGGGGGGATGAACGAAGTCTCGGGTAACGCCGATTCCTCGGTCATTTGCGTCGACAAAGACCTAAGCGTGCGCACGATAATCGAAGGTGTGTCCTGCGCCAATTCGACGTGCTTCGCGGCAGATGGAGCCACAATGTTCTTTGCCGATACCCCTGATCGGGAAATCGTAGCCTTCGACTATGACACCGACAGTGGATCTGTTTCGAACCGTCGGCGGCACGCTTCTTTCGAAGATGAACCGGGCCTGCCCGATGGGTCCTGCGCCGATGCCGAAGGCGGTGTTTGGAACGCTGAATGGGAAGGCCATCGCGTTGTTCGCGTCTCACCCGACGGCACGATAGATCGCGTGATTGAGGTACCGGTCTGGAAGCCCACATGTTGCGCTTTTGGGGGGCCGGACCTCGACACGCTTTTCATCACGACATCGCGGCTGATGAGTGACGAAGCCGCTTTATCAAAAGAACCGGAATCCGGCGGCCTCTTCGCTGTGAAACCCGGCATTCGCGGCGTGATCGACACGCCGTTCAACGGATAACCAACGAATTTCTGGAGGATAAAAAAATGTTGAAAACGCTTGTGAACACAACGATTGCCGCGGGCCTCGCCACGTTGGCAACCGTCGCAATGGCCGAGAACTATCCGGCGCCGGTGCCACTCCAGGACGGGGCACAGGCTGCGATTGATGCGATTGAACCCAAGAATGACACGTTCCGGGTCGCGTATATGCCACCAGCGACCGAGTTCAACTACTACATCGCTATCGGTGAGGGCATCAAAGCGGTGGCTGCTGAGGCAGGGGTAGAAGTCTTCATGCTCGCACCCCAATCGGGCGCGGATATCAACGGTCAGATGGGTATGATCCAAGATGTGCTAACTCAGGATGTGGATGCGATCATCTTTGGAACGCATGATGAATTTGCCGCTGCGCCGCTACTTAAGCAAGCCGTCGACAAGGGTATGGCCGTTTTGATGATCAATTCAGACATCCCGAACTTCCCAACTCCGATCCATGGTGTGGTCGGGTATTCCCAGCGCAATGGTACCCATGCCATCGCTGATTGGGCGATTGAGACCTATGGTGATCAACCGTTGAAGGTCGGCATCATCGAAGGGCAGCCAGGCTATCACTCGACCGAGCGTGTAGGCGGCTTCCTCGACGGTATCGAAGGCAACGAAAACTTCGAAGTTGTGGTGTCCATCGATGGCAAATGGAACGTTGAAGGCGGCAATACTGCCGGGATGGATATCCTGCAGTCTAATCCCGATCTCGACATGATCTTTGCGGCGAATGACTACATGATCATTGGGGCTTCTTTTGCTGCAAAAGCACTTGGCCGTAGTGACATCGTTCTTTTGGGTAACGATGGCGATACCTCTGGTCTCGAAGAAATTGCGGCGGGTAACATAACGGCAACGGTCAATACCTCACCTTTCCTGATGGGTAAGGCGGCCATGCACGCGACCATTGACGCGCTCAACGGGTCCTATCCCGGCGGCTGGATCGAAACGCCCACATCAATTGAAGACAAAGACGGTGCGATCAGCGTGCTGCAAGAGCCAGAAAAGCTCTTCCCGCAGCCGTCCAAAGAGTATTGAGCTGTCTCCCCGCTTCCCGGTGGCGCATGGGCGTGCTGCCGGGTTGCAAACCAACCGAGTTTCACTTGTGACGAGGCAATCGCGATGACACCCAGAACGCCCCTTTGGGAGTTTGTCGATATCACCAAGGCCTATCCTGGTGTCTTGGCGAACGACAAGGTCTGTATTCGGCTCATGCCCGGTTCGATCCACGGTCTGCTGGGTGAAAACGGCTGTGGCAAGTCCACAATGATCAAGACACTGTCCGGCGTACAGCAACCCGACAGCGGTCAAATCCTGTACAACGGCAAGCCGGTCACGATCAGCGACCCACAGGCGGCGCGTGATCTAGGTATTGCGACGGTGTTTCAGGAATTCTCGATCGTGCCCACCTTATCGGTTGGCGAAAATATCTTTCTTGGCAATATGCCTCGGTCCCGCTTTAGTGTGATCGACTGGGCCAAAGTTCATGACGAAGCTGCCAGCGTGTTGGCGGAAATGGATGTCGATGTTTCACCCGACACCATCACAGGTACGCTTTCGGTAGGTGAACAACAGTTGGTTGAGATCGCCAAGGCCATCGTGATGGACGCTAGTATGATCATCCTTGATGAGCCAACGGCTGCTTTGGGCGAGGATGAAATTGAGCGCTTGCATCAGCTTTTGCGTAACATGCGCGAACGCGGCACCGCCATCCTCTATGTTTCTCACAGGCTTGATGAGGTTGAACGGATCGTCGATGAAGTGACGATCTTGCGTAACGGCTGTGTTGTGCGTGCAAGTGGCGAGACCGAGATCAACGTCTCTGAGATTGTCAGCGCCATGGTTGGTGAGGACATTGGTGAGCATTATCCCAAAGAGCAGAACGCGAACAAGAGTATTGTGCTGGAGGCGGCGGGTCTGTCTACCAATTCGGGTGTGAAAGACGTGTCGTTCTCGTTGCACCGGGGCGAGGTTCTGGGCTTGGGCGGCGTTCTGGGTAGTGGCCGTACAGAGATTGCGCGGGCCCTGTTCGGGACAGACGAGTTGACCGACGGGCAGATAACACTGAACGGCAAACCGGTTCGTTTCCGCCGAGAAATCGATGCGATCCGTGCTGGGTTGGCCCTCGTTCCGGAAAACCGCAAGTTTGACGGGTTGTTCTTCAATTTTCGCGCAAGCGGGAACGTCACTGCAGCGTCTTTAGGCGAGCTAAGCCGGTTCGGAGTCTTGAACCTTAGGGTGGAAGAGCAAGCTACCCATGATCTGATCCGCGATCTGGAAATCTCGACCCAGGCCGAGGAAAAAACGGTCAATTTCCTGTCTGGTGGCAATCAGCAGAAGATCGTGATCGCACGCTGGCTGTTCTCTGCCTCGGACATCCTGATCCTCGATGAGCCGACACAGGGGATCGATATTGGCGCCAAGATCGCCGTCTACAAGCTGATCAACAGGCTCACCCGTGCGGGAAAATCGATCATTCTGATCAGTTCAGACCATGATGAGTTGCTTGCGATGAGCGATCGGATTGCCGTCGTTCAGCACGGAACGATAGTGCGCACGGTCGATGCATCCGACCTTACTCATGACGACCTTGTGCGCGCGTCCGCCGACACTCCTCAATCCAAGCCTAAGGAGGCTTTCGCATGAAGCGGATCTTTGACACCCAGTTGATCGGACCATTTGCAGCAATGGTGATCGTCGCATTGATCGTGGCACTTACGACCGAACGCTTCCTGAACCCGGGTAACCTTTCAAACCTGTCCCTACAGGTAAGCATCGTGGCCTTGATCGCAATCGGGTCTACTATCGTGATCTTCGCTGCGGGCATCGATCTGAGTTCCGGGTCTATGGTGGCTTTGCTGACCATGATCCTTGCGCAAATGTTGAAATTTGTCGGCATTCCACTGGTTCTGGCGTTGCCATTCATTCTCCTCATGGGCGGATTGCTTGGTCTATTCATTGGGCTGATAACAGCCTATGGGCGTATCCCGTCTTTCATCACAACATTGGCGGCGTTGATTGCCTTCAGGGGCCTTGCCCTGACCTTCAACAATGGGTCGCCGATCTTTTCGCTGGATCCAGCGTTGGAGCCGATCTTTTACGGTAAGCTGTTCGGCGTTCCGTTGCCGTTTTTCTACCTCGTGTTCTTCTATGGCCTAGCCGCTTTCACGATGAACTTCACAAAACTCGGCCGCGAGATCTATGCTGTGGGTGGCAACCCAGCCGCTGCCGTACTGACGGGCATCAACGTCCGTAAGGTTCAGACCACGACATTTGTAATCGCGGGTTTCATGACGGCTGTCGGGGCCATCCTGATGTCAGCACGCCTCAACTCGGGTTCGCCCAACTATGGCCAGACGCTGGAATTGCAGGCCATTGCTGCTGCTGTAGTTGGGGGCGCCAGTCTTGCAGGCGGGCGTGGCAACATTCTCGCCACACTGATGGGAGCGATGACGATCGTTATTGTCCAGAATGGCCTTAACCTGAACGCGGCGCCGTCGTCCGTTCAGAACATCGTGCTGGGCCTGATCATCCTGTTGGCCGTTGGCATAGACATGTGGCGCGCGGAAATCTCGGCCCTCATGGGGCGCATATTTGGCCGCTCGTCGTCACAGCAATCATCAAGCGTTAAGAAGGAAGCCTGAGATGGATCTGGGACTAAAGGATAAGCTGGTTCTGGTGACCGGTTCAGGTTCGGGCATCGGCAAAGCCACTGCCAGGGTCTATCTGGAAGAAGGCGCGCGGGTCATCGTGCATGGTCTGACCGAGGCGGAAGTGTCTGCCTGTGTCGACGACCTGTCATCCCTGGGTGAGGTTGAAGGCATTGCGGCCGACCTGACAAAAACCACTGATGCGGAATATCTGGCGGAGTTCGCGCAAGCGCGCGGTGTAGTTGATGTTTTGGTCAACAATGTCGGCATCTTTTCGGTCAAACCGTTCGAGGATCTGACCGATGACGACTGGATG
Source organism: Ruegeria sp. YTSC199 (assembly GCF_059609725.1). Taxonomy (NCBI): domain Bacteria; kingdom Pseudomonadati; phylum Pseudomonadota; class Alphaproteobacteria; order Rhodobacterales; family Roseobacteraceae; genus Ruegeria; species Ruegeria sp. YTSC199. Next base: position 21,668 of record NZ_JBXWMF010000023.1, on the reverse strand, counting down.
CATTACTTCAACATCAACGTTCTGTCTGCCGTTCGCATGAGCCGGATTTTCCTACCCGAAATGCTTGGCCGGGGCCAGGGATCCGTCATCAACATGGCCAGCGAGGCGGCGGTCAAACCGCTGCCCCAGATGGTGCACTATTCTGTCACCAAAACTGCCATGTTAGGTCTCACACGTGGCATGGCAGAGTTGACAAAAGGGACGAAAGTCCGGGTCAACTCCATCCTGCCTGGTCCAACCTGGACCGAAGGTGTCGAGACCTATTTCGACGGCCTCGCCGATCAAAAAGGTGAGCCGCTCGACACGATCGTGGACAATTACTTCAAATCCGATGAGCCAACTTCGCTCATCCAGCGCTTCGTTCAACCAGACGAGGTCGCCCGCATGATTGTCACGATTTCGGCCAGTACAGCCTCCAATGGTTCTGCACACCGGATCGAAGGCGGCATCGTTCGCAACATTCTTTAACAGCTAACAGAAGGAGCCTCCCATGGCTGCTCTTACTTTCTCACATATCGGCATCACGGTTCCGGACCTGGAAAAAGCCGTAGAGTTCTATTCCAAGGCATTCGGTCTTTACGTGCTGATGGAACCGACTGAGATCCTGCATGACGAAAGCGCCATTGGTCAGATGTGCGACGATGTGTTTGGGGAAGGTTGGGGAAGTTTCCGCATCGCGCATTTGTCGATGGGCGACGGTGTCGGCATCGAATTGTTCGAATTCCCGAAAACTGTCGAAGAGGAACGCCCGTTTGAATATTGGCGGCGTGGGTTGTTCCATTTCTGCGTGCAAGACGAGGATCTGGAAGGCCGAATCAAGGTCATCGAAGACCTAGGTGGGCGCCAGCGCATGCAGCAGGTGCGCAAGTACTACCCCGGCGAAAAGCCTTATCGCATGGTCTATATGGAGGACCCGTTTGGCAACATCTTCGAGCTCTACAGCCACTCGTACGAATTGACCTATTCGGCGGGTGCCTATGACTGATCGCGGCAGCTTTCCCCCCAGAACGGACAGGCCCAAGGTCGTGATAACCGACTACGACTTTGGTGATGTCGCCGTCGAAACGGAAATCCTAGAAGCCGCTGGTGCCGACGTGATCGCGCTTCAGGCCAAGCATCAGGAAGACCTGTTCGATGTTGCGCCGCATTGCGCTGCGATGATGAATCAATATGCCCGGATCGGGAAGGAAACGATCACGCGCATGCAAAAGTGCGAGGTCATCGCGCGTTATGGCGTAGGCGTGGATATCGTTGATGTTGGCACGGCGACGGAAAAAGGCATCCTCGTCACCAACGTGCAAAACTATTGCACCGAGGAGGTAGCCGATCACGCGATTGCCCTTTGGCTCACCCTGGCACGCAAGTTGCCTGATTATGATCGGGCTACTCACGCAGGGGTCTGGAAGTGGCAAAGCGGGCAGCCGGTCTACCGGTTACGCGGGCGGACGATGGGTGTCGTCTCGCTGGGTAAAATCGGGCAAGCCATCGTTGCGCGGGCGCAATCTTTCGGAGTTACGGTCATCGCCTACGATCCGTATTTGCCAAGAGAAGTCGCCGCGAAGATTGGGGTCGAGCTGGTGAGCAAGCCTGAATTGCTGGCAAGGTCCGACTATATCCTGATGCAGGCGCCGATGACGCCGAACACGCATCACTTTCTGTCGGATGCCGAATTCTCGGTCATGAAACCCGGTGCGATACTCGTGAACACGGGACGCGGACCAACGGTCGACAACAAGGCCCTGTTCCGGGCGCTGACCGAAGGCCATCTGGCTGCTGCAGGGCTCGACGACCCCGAAGAAGAGCCGGCCAAGCGCGCCAACTGGACGCCTGATGACAATCCGTTGTTCACACTGCCCAACGTCCTCGTAACGCCGCACGCGGCCTACTATTCCGAGGAATCCATACACGCAGCGCGGGTCACCGCGGCCACTCAGGTGGCCAAGGTCCTGACAGGACAAAAACCCGACTACACAGTCAATGCCGACGCGTTGGCCGTATCTACCGCATAACAGGAGACAAGAATGCCAGACGTCAGCACGGACCTGAGGGTTTTCAATGAATTTGAAAGAAATCCGGAACTTCTCAAAAAATTCGACAAGGTGTTGGAGGCGTACTCTGCTGCTGCCATTTTTGCGGATGTGCAGTACCGAACAGGCGTGATGGACAGCGCCATCAAGCCCGCTTTCCGCGCCAAGGTGACAGGCCAGGCCGTGACAGTTCAGCTTTCAAAAGGCGATCTGGTCGATCCTTTGAGAGCGCTTGAAATGGGCCAACCAGGGGACGTTATCGTCGTGGACGCGGGTGGTGATCGTCAAACGTCAGTTTGCGGCGGTTTGATGGGTGGCCTGGCCAAAAACCGTGGCATTCGCGGTATGATCGTAGATGGCACCGGGCGCGATACAGATGAGTTGGAAGACATCAACTGGCCAATCTGGACGCGCGCTATCACACCACGTGGAACGCACACGATGTTCTCGGAACGTAAGGAAGAACTTTCGATCAATGTGCCAATCGCCTGTGGGGGCGTCGTCGTAAACCCCGGAGATTTCATTGTAGCTGATCTCATGGGCGTCGTTGTGGTTCCACAGGAAATTGCGGAAGAAACCGTGCGCCTTGCTCAAGAGCAAGCTGACCGTGAGGAGGAAACCCGTAAATGGGTGGCCCAAGGCAAAACCGTTGAGGATCTGTTGAATGAATTCGGTCGCATCTGAGCCAGCGCTGATTGGCGTAGATTGGGGCACTTCATCGTTCCGTGCATTTCTCATTGGTGCAGAAGGCGAAGTGATCGATGGGGTCTCGTCGCCTGAAGGTATCATGCAGGTTGCAGGACAAACGTTTGAGTCGGTTCTTGATCGTCTCATCGGCCCTTGGGTCACTAAAGAAAACCTGCCGATCCTGGCATCCGGCATGATCACCAGTCGCAATGGCTGGGTAGAAACGCAGTATGCCGAAATGCCGCTGGGTGCCGGCGGTCTTGCCCGGGCGTTGGTTCTCCACGAAGTGGCCAACGGAGCGCGTATTCATTTTGTGACAGGCGCTTCGACAGAACATGCTGGAGGACCGGACGTAATGCGCGGCGAGGAGACCCAGATCATCGGGGCATCTTCACTAGGCTTGAGCGAAGGTATGTTCGTGATGCCGGGAACGCACAGCAAATGGGTTCAGGTTGACGACGGGAAGATCGTGGATTTCTCGACCTACATGACAGGAGAGATCTTTTTGGCGCTGAAAGAACACACGATCCTTGGCACTTTGATGAAGGAGGACGCCTTCAGCGAAGACGCATTCTTGATGGGCGTCAAGGCGGGCCTCAGTGGTGAGTCGAACCTGCTGCACAGCCTGTTTCATGTTCGGACGCTTCCTCTTATGGGCAAAATCCCAAAGGTTGCTACGGCAGACTACTTGTCGGGCTTGTTGATTGGGACCGAGGTCGCCGCCGCGACCGGCGATTTGAAAGACGTCGGCACGATCACTGTTGTTGGACGGAGCGATTTGTCCGACCGCTACGAAATAGCACTTCGAACTGCCGGTTTTGACAGCCGTCGCGCGCCAGATGATATCGTTGCGAAAGGGCATTTTTTGATTGCTCGCGCTGCCGGGTTGGTCGGATGATTGACCTCACTGCAGCTCTTGCTGAGAACCGGCTGATTGCGATTTTGCGGGGGCTGGCACCAGAAAATGCACACCCGGTGTCTGACCTACTGTTCGATGCCGGGTTTCGGATGATCGAAGTGCCGCTCAACTCGCCGGACCCGCTGGACTCGATTTCCCAGATCGTTGCGAAACATGGCGCACAGGCCATAGTCGGTGCAGGCACAGTACTGACGGTGGATCAGGTCGCGGCGGTCGCAGATGCAGGCGGGCGGATTATCGTGTCGCCTAATATGAACTCGGACGTCGGGCGTGCGGCTGTCGCACGGGGTCTGTATTGGTGTCCGGGCGTCATGACCCCCTCCGAGGCCTTTACGGCACTGGATATCGGAGCTTCGGTGCTCAAATTCTTTCCGGCGGAAATGGTGCCCCCCGCTGCCATAGCGGCTATGCGCGCCGTATTGCCTGCAGACGCAATCGTCGCTGCGGTTGGGGGCATCACGCCGGATACGATGGCCCCGTACCATGCCGCGGGTACGGATGGATATGGGCTGGGCTCCGCACTGTTCAAACCGAACTATACATTGGATGATATCGACAGGCGCGCGCGCGCCTTCACCAGTGTATTGGAGGAACTTGGATGAAACGGGCCCTTGTTACGGGCGGTACGCGAGGGATCGGTGCGGGTGTCGCGCGATCGCTGGCCAAGGCAGGCTGGTCCGTCATCGCCGCATCCGCCTCCCAATCCGAATTGGAAGCGTTCGAGCCCCAAGAAGGGATCAAGGTGCAGGTTCTTGATGTCACCGATCAGGCGTCCATAAATGCAGTGTTTGGCGCCCTGACGCGTCTTGATGCTCTGGTGAACTGCGCAGGTATTCTTCTGCGTGGCGAGGAATACGACATCGACGTATTTGCAAAGGTGCTTGATGTGAACCTGACCGGTACGATGCGCTGCTGCCTCGCCGCACATCCTTTGCTGGCGGAAACAGGTGGGGCCATCGTTAATACCGCCTCAATGCTCAGCACGTTTGGTGGGCCTTTGGTTCCAGCCTATTCCGCTTCCAAGGGCGGCGTCGCACAATTAACCAAGGCGCTTGCAGGTCGCTGGGCCGAAGACGGCATCCGGGTCAATGCCATCGCGCCGGGGTGGATCGAAACAGAGATGACCCAAGGCCTTCGAGAAGACCCGGCGCGAACGGCTGGGATTATGGCGCGCACGCCGATGAAACGCTGGGGAAAACCCGAAGAGGTCGGCGCGCTTGTACAATGGCTTTTGAGTGAAAACGCCAGCTATGTGACCGGATCGATCTATCCGGTCGATGGCGGCTATCTCGCTATGTGAGGACAATCAATGAATGACGATGACACCGCCCGAATGCCTTATCAATTGCCGTTCCCCAAGGATGCGCAAGAAGAGATCGTGATCCCGAATGCCATGAGTGAGGACGACAGGCTATGGGTTCCGCAGGCAGAGAACGTCTGGTTCCGACCGCTCTGCCTGAACCGCTCGCAAGGTTATTGGATGAACCTTCTCAAAGTACGCAGAGCTGGTGTTCTTTCGCGGCACCGCCACCCCCAACCCGTCCACGGCTTCGTTCTGAAAGGGCGCTGGCACTATCTGGAGCATGATTGGGTTGCGGAAGAAGGAGGATATGTCTTTGAGCCGCCGGGTGAGACTCATACTTTGGTCGTCCCCGACGATGTCGAAGAGATGGTCACCTATTTCCAGGTCAATGGCGTGATGTGCTATGTTGATCCGTGGGGCAAGGTCACTGGCTACGAAGATGTCTTTACCAAGATTGATCTGTGCCGAAAACACTTTGCGGAAGTAGGGCTTGGAGAAGATTACGTTGAACAATTCATCCGGTGACGCGCCGCGTTTCGCGCTCGTGGCTCATGATGCGCGAAAGGACGAAATCGTTGAATGGGTGGGTCTACAACAGTCTCGCCTGTCCGGCGTGCAAATCTTTTCGACAGGGACGACTGGTAGCCGAATAAAAGAGGCCTTTCCAGAACTGAATGTGACCTGCCTAAAAAGTGGACCACTCGGAGGCGACCAACAGATCGGCGCCATGATCTGTGAAGAGAAAATGGATGCGCTGATTTTCTTTGTCGACCCTCTGTCGCCCATGCCACACGACGTCGACGTTAAAGCTCTGACCCGTCTTGCCACGGTTTATGATCTGCCAATGGCATGTTCGCGCTCAACTGCGGATCTGATCGTGAAGGGGCTGATTGACGGGGATAACAACACGCCTGTCTGATACGCGGCACGCCGTAATTGCCGATCAGCTGGTTCTCAGAAGATGCTCTGCCAGACTGCCTAGGTTTTCGCTGCCAAGCTGGCTCATGTTGGCCTCAATGTCAGCTTTCAGGATGTGAACGAGATGGTCGATCCCTCGCGCTCCAAACGCTGCAACGGCATATTGAAACGCGCGTCCGACCATGACGAAATCTGCACCTTTCGCCAGGGCACGCATGATGTCCAATCCCCAGGCAACGCCAGAGTCGTAGATCAATGGCATGTCTGTACCGACCGCTTCGCGAATATCCGGCAATTGATCAATCACGGCGGGCCCGGCTTCGAATTGTCGCCCGGAGTGGTTGGATACCCAAATGCAGTCCACGCCCTCGGTTACCAATTTTTGAGCATCTTCAGGCCGCAGGACACCCTTGACGATCAAGTTGCCTTCCCACTCCTGCCGTAACTCGCGCAGGTACTCCCAATCCGGAATCCCACGGATCAAGGCGCCCGCGTGGGTAAAGCTTTCGCGCCCGCGTGTGGGGACATAATCGTCAAAGAACCGCATGCGTGGCATGATACCTTCGCGCAGATGCGCGAGGCACCAGGCGGGACGTGACGCCATTTCTAAAAGAGTGCGCAGGTCAGCTTTTGGAGGCACGGTCAGGTTGGCACGGCGCTGTCGTTCGCGCCGGCTTTCTTCTGGTACGTCCACTGTGATGATCAGCGTGTGAAACCCTGCTGCCTTGATCCTCGGCAGCATTGCGCGGCGCAACTCGCCAGAGTTCACCGGGTAATGCTGAAACCATCCGTTGTTGCCAATATAGGGCGCCACATCTTCCGGCGATGCTACTGCCACGCTGGACAACGAAAACGGAATGTTGTGAGCGACCGCGGCCCTTGCAAGCATCCGCTCTGCACCCGCCCACATCAGGCCGGACATGCCCACAGGTGCTATCCCGAAAGGCAGATCATATTTTTGGCCCATCAGTGTAGTCTGCAGGTCGGCCATTGTTCGGCCGCATAGAACACGCGGCATGAATCCGATGGCATCGAGTGCGTCACGGTTTACCTTCAACCCCAGTTCCCGGCCGGTTGCGCTGTCGAGGTATTCGAAGGCAAACTTCGGAATGCGCTTTTGTGCGCTTTTCCGAAGGTCTTCTATCGACGGGTGGGATAGGTCCAGATCCATCCGGGTCCTCTGGTGTTGTTGTCTTACGTTAGAAGGGCTTCAGCCGGTCACCAAAGAGACGGCAGGGCCAGGGAAATTGCGGGCACATAAGTGATGAACATCAACAAGATCAGCATGCCAGCAAAGAATGGCAGGATTGCCCGGCTGAGGCTTTCGATGGAAACCTTCGAAATGCTGCTGGCCACGAACAGGTTTACGCCCAAAGGTGGCGTGCAGAATCCGATGGCCAGATTGACCGTCAGAATGACACCAAAGACGATCGGATCGACACCTAGTGCGGTTGCAACAGGCAGCAGGATGGGCGTCATGATGATGATCGAAGAAATCGTCTCCATGAACATGCCGATCACCAACAGCAGCAAATTGATCAACAACAAAATGATGATCGGATTGTCGGACAGGCTGGTGATTGTTGTGGCGAGTTCAGTCGGGATTCTTGCAAGCGTGATCAGCCTGCCAAAGGCGGTCGCCATGATCACCAATATCAGAATGGTCCCACTGGTCTTTGCACTGCCCGCCAGCACTTCAGGCAGCTCCTTGAGGGTGATGTCTCCATAGACGAATATGCCGATGAAGGCGGCATAAACCACGGCCACCGCGCCGGCTTCGGTCGGGGTGAAGATACCGCTGTAGATGCCGCCGAGGATGATTACAGGCACCAAAAGCGCCCAGATCGAAGATCGGAAACTCTGCCAGACGCCCGGGCCTGAGAACGTAGTCGTCGATTGCTGAACAACCGCGTCCTTTCGCAACAGAACGCGGGCGACCAACATGAACATGAGGGCAAAAAGGATGCCAGGAACAACACCTGCAAGGAACAGCTTGCCGATCGAAACCTCGGCAGTAACACCATATATGATGAAGGGAATACTTGGCGGTATCATAACGCCGATCATTCCCGAGGATGCCGTCAATGCGCCGCTGAATTTGCGCGTATAGCCGACCTTTTCCATCTCGGGGATCATGTTCGATCCGATGGCGGCTACGGTCGCGGGAGACGAGCCGGATATGGCGGCAAAGAACACGCAGGCGAGCACGTTCACATAAGCCAGCCCACCCCGGATATGACCGATCAGTGCATTGGCGAACCCAACCAGTCGGCGAGACATTCCGCCGTGCTGCATTAGGTCTCCTGCGAGGATGAACAAGGGAACAGCGATTAGCGGAAACGAATCCGCGCCTGTGACCACCGAGCGCGCCAGAAGAACCATCGGCGGCGTGCCATCCACGAAGACCATCACGATCATGGTCGCAAGACCCAGGCAGATGCCAATGGGCACGCTGAAAAGCAGAAGGGCGAAAAGCGTCAGGAAAAGCGTTGTCGCAAGCATGCCGGGTTCCTCACGCTTTGGTTCCTGCGATCAGACGCAGGGTTCGGATCAGGTGTTGAGTGACGCGGATCGCAGACAGACCCGCACCAACCGGCGCTGAGGCATAAAGGATCGGGATTGGCAGCCCCAGAACAACTGAGGTCTGGCTGGCCACAAAGGGCTGCCGGATCAGTTTGATGCATTCAATTGTCAGAACGATCAGAAACCCAAGGACCAGAAGCGCGATCACAACATCTGCATAAAGCCTCGCCCGCTCGCTCAGGACATCACGCAGGACCGTGATGCGCACGTGATCGCCGGTATGGAAGGCATAACTGACGCCAAGCCAGACGAACCAGACGAACAGCCAAAGCGTTAGCTCTTCACCCCATGAAAGGGAGGCATTCATGATGTAGCGCATGAACACATTGCCAAAGATCAACACGACAATCGCGGCCAGGAGCGCGCTGGCTAAGACCTTTTCGGCATTCACATCGATCCATTTGATAACCGACATCGTTCACCTCCGCTTGAACGAAATGGGCGCCCGAACCTGCATGGCACGGGTGCCCGGATTGGCTGAATTTACCGAGGGTCAGCTTCCGCTTGCTGCGGATACCGCCGCGACCCAAGCGTCGTAGGCTTCGGCACCAACTTCATCGCGATATTGCAGGCGAACACTTTCGGTTTTGTCGGCGAAGGCCTGTCTCTGCTCTGCAGTCAGTTCGAGAACCTCGACACCAGCGGCACGGATCTGTTCCAACTGCTCTGCATTTTCGCTGGCGACCAGTTCGGCCTGATAATCACGTGCGGCGGCCATCGAGTCCCGGATTAGTTGCTGATGCTCGGCAGGCAGCGAGTCAAAGAACGGCTTGGAGATGACTGGCATGTAGACCGCAAAGACATGGCCCGTGGTCGAAAGGTATTTCTGCACCTCATAGAAACGCTGTGAGGTAATGATCGCCAGCGGGTTTTCCTGCCCGTCGATCACGCCTTGCTGGAGGGCAGAGTAGACCTCGCCAAAGTTCATCGGCGTTGGGTTGGCCCCGAGTGTTTCGAATGTCGCCACATGTGCTGGCACTTTCATAGTGCGCAGTTTTACGCCTTCGAGGTCTTCGGGTGTTTCGACTGGGCGAACATTGTTGGTCACGTTACGCACACCCAATTCAAGCCAACCAAGACCGACCAGTCCCTGGTTCTCGACCCGTCCAAGCATTCCGTCACCGGCCTCACCATCAAGAACATCAAAGGCGATGTCTTTGGAAGCATACATGTAGGGAAGTTCGATCACCGCAAAAGCCGGATCCCAGCCTGCGAAGAAAGAAGACGGGGGAATGGCCATTTCAAGAACGCCGGTTTGGACACCTTCGATCATCTCACGATCAGGGCCCATCTGCGAGGATGGAAAGATCTGGACATCGATCTCGCCGTTCGAGCCGGCCTCAACCAGTTCTTCAAACTTCTGAAGCGCGCGATGCATGTGAAACGCTTCCGCAGCGCCATGCCCGACCTTAATGACTGTTTCAGCGGATGCTGCAAAGGCAAGCCCTGCAGACATGACGACGCCTAGTGCGAGTGTTGATTTATTGAACAAGGTATCCTCCCAAGGATTCGATTTTCTTTCTATCTACCATCTGAGATATCAGATATAATATAGAAATCAAGCATACATGTGTTATTGTGTTGGGAAGGCGAATAAGAGCGGAGAGAAAATGAGCGAGATATTGCAGATTAAGCGACCGGATTCGTTGAGTAAAACTGCCGAAGACCACATCCGGAAATGTATTATCAACGGCACGTTCCGGCTGGGTGAAGCGCTGCCGGAAGTGAAGTTGTCAAATGCCATGGGCATCAGTAAAACTCCGATTCGCGAGGCTTTAGCGGCTTTGAACCTTCAGGGGCTTGTTCAGATTTTTCCACACCGCGGGGCCTTCGTGTTTTCTCTTTCTCAAGAGGATGTGGTGCAGCTTTGCCAATACAGACTCATCCTCGAATCTGCTGCTATGGAGCAGGCAATCAAAAAAAATAATAACGCTCTGCTTGATGAACTTGCAGATACTGTATCGAAGATGTCTGAAGCGCGGGAAGCAGATGAATTCGAGCAGTACTTGGAACTAGATGCAGAATTTCACCACGCCTTTTTCAAGTACTGCGAAAACAGCTATTTGAGAGGAGGTTACCAAAAAGTCGGCGACATCGTCCAAACCATGCGGTCTCATCTGTCCAAGCGTTCTGATCGAACGAAGAAATCGTTCCAGGAGCATCAAACGATCACGGCGCTTCTGAACGAGGGTAAAGAAAAAGCTGCAAAGAACACCCTCAAACGGCAAATCACTCGCGGCGAGCGTTCCTATTCCGATTTGGTCGGAGTCGATCAAAGATAGGTTCCTCGCCTAACGAAGTCGCACTGAAGACTGGTGGAGGCATTCTGACTACTCTGATTTGATGGCAAAACTTGTGCGTTTCAGAAAATCCAGTTGATTCAAAATCAATGGCTAAGCTGTCGTTGAATGGCAAAACTATGTGTCGCCCGACATTCCTGTCGAACGTCACACGAACTTGACCCAACCGTCATAGTTGGACCAGAAACGAGGTGAACGTTCGACATCGGATGGCGCCCCCAACGTTGGACATCAGTTGAATTTGACCTTTGGGTCTTAAACTGATCCAAATTCTCCATCTAATTACCCCCGCAAAGATTTCGTTTGATCTGACTTCCCTTCCGGAAATCAGGGCTGATTTGCAGACCAGACAGCGAAGCTGCCTGTTCCTGCTGATCTGCCACGTGGAGAACACGGGAGGGGGCGAGGCAATGCTATTCGACAGAGGTGGCGCGGCCCGCAGGCACAGCCGAGGACACGGCCCTGTCTAATAGAGTTGCCTGAGGCGGAGGGCCGCGCCCTCACCCTGACGGCCATAGGTCGGCAAAACTTCCCCCAAAACGGCCTTTGCCGGTTCCCAGAGATCGGTCCAGATCATAGCCTTGCCGCAATGATGAAACGCTTCTTCGACGTGGACGATCATGGCAAAGTCAGGATTGTTTTCCATCGTAATATCTTCGCGCAGATCGGCGTCTAGCAGCACTTGTGCCCGACCGGTACGGCCAAGACATCTTCTGTGTCTGGCGATTTAAGCGCCACAAAAAAATAGCGTTGTTATTTTTGCCTCCGGCACGGCCTCATCATCGCGGTCTGCGATGGGCTCGAAATAGGCAAGCCGTTCAAGCCGTCGCGTCTTCACTAACCACGTCAGCGAAGGACTTGAAGAACTTCACAGCAAGCTTTTTTGCGGTGCCTTGGATCAAGCGGCTGCCCAATTGCGCAAGTTTTCCGCCGATCTCGGCCTTTGCCTCGTAGCGCAGGATCGTCTGATCGCCATCTGCGGTCAGAGTCACCTCCGCGCCGCCTTTCGCATGTCCCGCAGGTCCGCCGTTACCTTGTCCCGTCAGCGAAAACGCGTCAGGCGCGCCGGTCTTGTCCAAAACAACGTTGCCGCTGAAGCGTGCCTTGACCGGTCCGACTTTCAGGACGACCTTCGCTTCCAACTCTGTGTCAGAATGCTTGGTCAGTTCCTCGCATCCGGGAATGCATTGCTTTAGCACTTCAGGGTCGTTCAACGCAGCGTATACACGATCTCTCGGGGCGTTGATGATGATCTCGTCGTTCAGTTCCATCGTCTTTCCTTTTTAGCAACAGGGGAACTTGATGTTGTCAGCTTGCTGAGGCGTAAGAGCCAGTTTCTTAAGGAGCCGGCGCAGGCGATTGAGCGTTTTTTTCATCGAGGCAACGCCTGCCGGGATTGCATCTGCGCAGTACCATGCGTTTCACCCACGCTTTGACGCCTGACGCAAACCAGTTGTGCAAGGATGGAAAGCGCGATCTCTTCGGGTGTGACGGCCCCGAGATCAAGACCCGCTGGCGCATGCACCGACTCGATAGCGTCGGGGGAAATCCCGCTCGATTTCAGCATTTCTTCCAGTGTGGCGAATTTCCTCGCGCTGCCGACAAACGCCACATAGTCAGGCGATGCCGCGAGGACGGATTTCAACGCGTCCAGATCACCCTGGCCCTGGGTTGCGATGACGACAAATCTCTGACGCGGGTCAGAGATTTGAGGCGCAAAGGCTGTCGACACTGACCAGTGGAATTGCGGCGCGATCGAACTGAGCGCCTGTGCCACCGGGGATGTGCCCAGCACGACAAGCTCGGGCATGGGAAGGCAGGGCTCGATGAAGATATCGACCGTTCCCTTGGACGGGCAGCCATTGCGGGCAAAGCGCGTTCCGTCGACCTCGTCGCCCGGGGCTATGCCGTTTTCTTCCAGCAATTCCTCGGGGGCGACCGAGATCAATTGGGGCTGACCCATTTTCAAGGCATCCAGAGCCGCCCGTTTGACAGCGCTGCGCGTACAGCCGCCGCCAAGCCAGCCATGCAGAATTGTCCCATCCGCGCTGAGCAAAGCCTTGGCACCGGGCTTGGCAGCCGTTGCGCCAGCGGTGCGAATAATCGTGGCAAATGCAAACGGCTCCTGACGGCCACGCAGATCTTGTGCCACTTCGGCAAGTTCGGTGTCGAGTATCTCGGCCGGGCTCATAGCGTCACCAGTTCTGGTTCAAGGGCGGCAAGATCCGCGAGGGTGTTTGCCGGTTGAAACAGATCAAGATAGGGCAGCGCGGCCGCCATGCCGCCAGCGACCGGTGCATAATCCTTCCACCCTTTCAACGGGTTGAGCCAGATGATCTTACAACCGCGTTTCCGGATCTTCGCAAGCGCGGCCGCGAGTCTTTCGGGTGGTTCGGTGTCATAGCCATCCGACAGGATGATCACGACTGAACGACTGTTCACAAAGCGTCGCGCATAGGTATCGGCAAAGCGTTGCAGCGATGGCCCGATTTTTGACCCTCCGCCAAAGCCGTCAGCCATCAAGGACATCCGCCCGATCGCGCGCATGGTGTCCTTGTCGCGCAGGGCTTCGGTGATGCGGACGAGGCGGGTGTGGAACAAATAGGCATCGGCGTCTTTGTCGGCACGCATCAGCCCCGTAAGGAATGCGAGAAAGACTTGCGCATATACGCTCATCGAACCGGAGACATCGCAGAGCGCCACGACTCTAAGGCTGCGATCCGGGCGTGTCTTGCGCAGCAGACGCAGCGGCTCGCCACCAGTAGCAAGGCTCTGACGGATGGTTTTGCGGAAATGTAGCCGGTCGCCTTTGCGCCCGGCGATTCTGCGGCGCGACCGCCGGTGGCGCAGGGCCGCGCCGATGCGGCGGGCAATGGTCTCTGCCTCGGCGATCTCATCGGGTGTCACAAGGTCGCGCAGATCGCGGCGGCTGAGATTACGCTGGACCGTCGCGATCAGCTTGCCGGTGCCATCACTTTCGGCCTCACCGATGCCATCGTCCGGGGCGGTGGCACTACCGGACGCGGCTGCGTCCTGTCCTGTTGCATGCCGGGACGAGTGCACGTCATCGCTCAGCGCAGATTGCGCCTTTGGCACATTCTTCTGCTTCACACGTCCTGCATCCATCCAGAAACTGTCGAATAGTACGTCGAACCGCTCGGCCTCGTCCTTGCAGCCCGTGCAAACGGCACGGAGCGCGCGGCGGCTTTCATCAGGAATGATGGCATTGACCTCGCTCATGGCGTGCAACGCAAGCTCGACCTCGGCGACACCGAGGCGCAGACCGTTTTGACGCAGGTGGGCAACGAAGCCACTCACTCGGGCTGCGGGGCCCGGGTCTCGCGCTGCGAACCTGGTAACGCGGCTCATGCCGCTTTCCCCGCTATGCGCGCGGCCACTTCGGTGGTGATCTGCGCCTGATCGCTTTGCGTTTTCAGCAGGGTGGTCAGTGTGGATTGCAGCACCGCCGGATCGTCGGTCAGATCGGCAATCCCAAGGCCCGCCAGAGCTGCCGCAAAGTCGAGCATCTCGGCAATGCCGGGTGTCTTTTCCAGTTCTTCCTGACGCAGTTTCTGCACAAACCCAACGATCTGCGCCCCGAGCCGCGCCTCGATACCAGGACAGCGGGCCCTGAGAATGGCCAGTTCGGTCTGAATGTCTGGATAATCGACGTAGGTATAAAGACAGCGGCGGCGCAAAGCGTCAGACAAATCACGGGTGCCGTTCGATGTCAGCACGACAATGGGTTTGTTGGTGGCCGTGATGGTGCCGAGTTCGGGCACAGAGACCTGATAGTCGGACAGCACCTCCAGCAGATAGGCCTCGAATTCCTCGTCGGCGCGGTCGATCTCATCGATCAGCAATACAGGTTGCGTGTCCTGAGTGATCGCCGCAAGCAACGGGCGCTCCAACAGGAACTCACGGGAGAAAATCCGGTCCTCGACGGTTTTTCCCGTCTCTCCGTTTTCAGCCGCCGCGCGGATTGTCAGCAATTGCCGCTGGTAGTTCCATTCATAGATCGCCTGCGCGGCATCCAGACCCTCATAGCATTGCAGACGGATCAGTTTGGCGCCGCGCACCGCGCTGAGGGTGCGTGCAACCTCGGTCTTTCCCACACCTGCGGCGCCCTCAAGCAAAATCGGGCGTTCCAGGGCGAGCGCCAGATGCAGCGCCACGGCCAGATCGTCCGAGGCAACATAGCCTTCTCGTCCGAGAGCGTATTGTAATTCGGTCCAGGTCATGGATGTCTCCGGCAGGGCGGGGCGAACGCCGCCCTGCCTTTTGCCTCTAGTCGTGCAGACCAAGTTCGTTGGCGGTTTTCCAGATCCGCCAATGGTCATGCGGCATGTTCGTATGCCGCAGTCCGAAGGCCCGGAATGCATCGTGCACCGCGTTCGAGAAACAGGGCACGCCGCCCACATGCGGGCTTTCGCCCACGCCCTTGGCTCCGATCGGGTGATGCGGCGACGGCGTGACGGTATAGTCGGTCTCGTAGTTCGGCACTTCCCATGCCGTTGGCAGGAAGAAATCCATCAGGGTCCCGGTCTTGACGTTGCCCATATCGTCATAGGCGATCTCTTGCCCCAGCGCGACGGCCAGCGCCTCGGTCAAACCTCCGTGCACCTGGCCTTCGATGATCATCGGGTTGATCCGTGTGCCGCAATCATCCAGCGCATAGAAGCGCCGGATCTCGGATACGCCTGTATCGACGTCGATGTCCATCACACAGACATAGGCCCCAAACGGATAGGTCATGTTGGGCGGATCGTAGTAGCTGACCGCTTCCAGACCGGGTTCGATCCCCGGAATCGCCTGATTGTAGGCGGCAAAGGCGATCTCTTTCATCGTCTTGAACTTCTCGGGGGCGCCTTTGACGACGAACCGGTCCACGTCGAACTCCACATCGTCATCATGCACTTCCAGCAGGTAGGCCGCGATCATCTGTGCCTTGGCGCGGATCTTGCGACCCGCCATCGCCGTCGCAGCACCGGCCACTGGCGTCGAGCGCGAGCCGTAGGTGCCAAGACCGTAAGGCGCAGTGTCGGTATCGCCTTCCTCGATGGTGATGCTGTCCGCCGGCAGGCCGATCTCGGAGGCAAGGATTTGCGCAAACGTAGTCGCGTGCCCCTGACCCTGCGAGATGGTCCCGAGACGTGCAATCGCCGACCCGGTCGGATGGATGCGGATTTCGCAGCTGTCGAACATACCAAGGCCAAGGATATCGCAATTCTTGACCGGGCCCGCGCCGACGATCTCGGTAAAGAATGACAGACCGATCCCCATCAGCGAACGTGTCTTGCCCGCCTTGAAGTCCTCGACCCGTTGCGCTTGCTCGGTCCGCAAACCGTTATAGTCCACGGTGGTCAAGGCCTTGTCCCAGGCGGCGTGATAATCACCGCTGTCATATTCCCAGCCCAAGGCCGCTGTGTAGGGGAACTGCTCTTTCCTGATGAAGTTGATCCGGCGCAGCTCTGCCGCATCCATGTTCAGCTCGATGGCCAGAATCTCGATCATGCGTTCGATGAAATACACGGCCTCGGTCACGCGGAAGGAACAACGATAGCTGACCCCGCCCGGTGCCTTGTTGGTATAGACACCATCAACCTGCAAAAAGGCGGTCGGGATGTCATAGGACCCGGTGCAGATATTCATGAAGCCCGCCGGGAACTTGGTCGGATCGGCACAGGCGTCAAAACCGCCGTGATCCGCCGTCACGTGGCAATGGAGCCCGGTGATCTTGCCGTCTTTGGTGGCACTGATCCGGCCCGTCATATGATAGTCGCGGGCGAAGGCGGTGGTCATAAGGTTGTCCATCCGGTCTTCGATCCACTTGACGGGCTTGCCGGTGACGATCGAGGCCACGACCGAACACACGTAGCCGGGATAGGCGCCCACCTTGTTACCAAAGCCGCCGCCGATATCGGGCGAGATCACCCGGATATTGTGTTCCTCGATCCCGGAAATCAGGCTGACAACCGTGCGGATCGCATGCGGCGCCTGGAACGTGCCCCAAAGCGTCAGCTTGCCATTGACCTTGTCCATCGAGGCCACGCAGCCGCAGGTCTCCAGCGGACATGGGTGCGTGCGGTGATAATACATCGTTTCGGTCGCGACGACGTCGGCGTTGGCGATAACCTCTTCGGTCGGCTCTTTGTCACCGGCCTCCCAGGTGAAGATGTGGTTGTGGTGCTTGCGTGGACCGTGGGCACCGTCGGTTGGCTTGCCGCTGTCATCCACGGTATCCTCGCGCAGAACCACATCGGATTTCAGCGCCTCAAACGGGTCGACCAGTACCGGCAGTTCTTCGTATTCCACCTCGACCGCTTCGATGCCGTCAGCGGCGGCATAGCGATCCTCGGCCACGACAAAGGCGACCTCCTGACCCTGGAACAGCACCTTACCATCGGCCAGCACCATCTGCTTGTCGCCGGCCAGAGTGGGCATCCAGTGCAGGCCCAGCGGCTCAAGGTCTTTGGCGGTCAGCACGGCCAGCACGCCGGGAACCTCCAGCGCTGCCGCCGTATCGATGTTGGTGATCCGCGCATGGGCATAGGGCGAGCGGACAAAATCGCCGAAGATCATTCCGTCGAGCTTGATGTCATCGACATAGTTGCCCTGGCCTTGGGTGAAACGCGCATCCTCGACCCGCTTGCGCGAGCAACCCATGCCCTTGAGGTTCTCGACCCGTTCCTCGCGGCTTGTGACGTCGTCTTTCATTCTGCCGCCTCCTTGGCTGCATTCATCTCCGCCGCGGCGGCCTGAATGGATTTCACGATGTTCTGGTAGCCCGTGCAGCGGCAGATATTGCCGGACATGCCAAAGCGGATGTCCTCTTCCGTCGGGTTGGGGTTTTCTTCCAGCAGCTTGGTGGCGCGGGTGATCATTCCAGGTGTGCAATAGCCGCACTGAAGCCCGTGATGTTCCTTGAAGGCCGCCTGCAACGGGTGCAGGTCATCGGGACCGCCGATCCCCTCGATCGTTGTGATGTCCTTGCCGTCAGCCTGCGCGACAAACATGGTGCAGGACTTCACCGACTTGCCATCGATGGTGACGGTGCAGGCGCCGCAGTGTGAGGTCTCGCAACCGATATGCGGGCCGGTGATGTTGAGCCGTTCGCGGAGCGTGTAGATAAGCAACTCGCGTGGCTCGGCGAGAAATTCCTCTTCCTTGCCATTCACCGAGATTGTGTAGTGCTGTTTCTTTGACATGGAATTTCCTCTCAGGCACGGGACCAGGCGCGCTCGATCGCGCGGCGCAGGATCACGCCCGCGACATGTTTCTTGAAGGCGACGGGGCCGCGATTGTCCTCGGTCGGATCGATATCGTTCAGCATCGCGGCCACGGCCGCTTTCAAGGCGGCATCATCGACGGAGGTCCCGGCCAACGCCGCGCCGGCGGCTTCGGAAAAGACCGGTGTATCACTGAGATTGGTCATCGCGATGGCGGCCGATGCACAGCTATCGCCGTGTTTCACGATCTGAACGGCAGCCGCCGCAGTCGCATAATCGCCGATCTTGCGCTTTTGTTTTTCATAGGCGTATCCGCCTTTGGGCAGGGGGAGGGAGAGGGCCGTCAGCACCTCTTCGTCTTCGCGTGCGGTCATGTAGGCCGCCTCGTAAAACGCGCGCGCGGGAAGATCGCGCACGCCATCGGATCCTACCACAGTGAAGGTCGCATCTAGGCACTGCATGAGGCCGGGCATGTCATTGCCAGGATCACCATTGGCAACGTTGCCGCCGACCGTGCCCATGTAGCGGACCTGCGGGTCGGCGATCTGCAGCGCCGCTTCGCGCAAGATCGGCGCCGCCTGCGCAAGCCCGTCATGGTCGATGATCTCATGCTGCGTGACCATGGCACCGATGCGGATGCGGTCAGCATCAATCTTGATCCCGGACATACCGCCGACATCCTGCAGATCGATCAGATGCTGCACATCCGCCATCCGCAACTTCATCATCGGGATCAGACTGTGACCACCGGCCATGACGCGGGCATCGTCGCCATGTTTCTCAAGAAGGGACAGCACAGCAGCCAAATCCTTGGGTCTGTAATATTCAAATGCGGCTGGAATCACCGGCTCTCCTCCCTCAAAGCGAATGTTCTTGCTGCACAGATCACTGCATAGGGTCAGATGCGGAGGCTTCAGATATTCAATGAAAACCCGGTATTTTGCACGAAATGCGCCCTAGGTCGCACGAATTGCGCTGACTTGCGACGCCAGCGCGTCCTGTATTACCTTGAGCTTGGACCGGCTCACCGGAGCGGGCGGGACATCGCCGTCACCAAACAGACACCGTCCCTTGTCCTTGGTGCGTTCAAACCGCGTGACGCGCAGCGGGTTCACCAGATAACTGCGATGGGTTTGCAGAAAGCCGGATGGGACCAAGCGTTTCGCCGCCTCAGTGACCGGCCAGACGCAGAACAGCCGATCTGTCGCGGTATAGACCTGCGTATAATGCCCATCGGCGCGAACGAACAAAACATCGTCGGCGGAAATGAAGATCTTGCCTCCATCCCGCTCGCAAGGAATTTGTAGCATGGGATGGGCCTCGGTTGTCGCCGGTTCCGGCTCCGGCCCGGTCTTTGCAAGGCTCGGCAGATAGGTCACGCTGACCCACAGACAGGCCCCGAATATGATGAAGCTGAACGTGATCACGCCAAGCGCCAATGTCTCATTGCTCATCAGTGGTCCGAATTCTGCCCCGCTGGGGACAGTGACAAATTTCGTTGCAGCCATAGCCAGGAAATGGACAGAGCAAACCGCCGCTGCGAAACAAAGCGTGCCCAGAAGGATATGCCTGTTTGTCCTGTGCCCATATGCGATGCTGAAGGCGAGCATGCACAGCGCAATCGCGGCGATCGAGGACAAGATAACGCCCGAAGGCGAATAAACCGCCCGACACAGTTCCAAACCGGCCATCCCGATATAGTGCATGACCAGAATGCCAATTCCAACCACGCCGCCCGCGAGCAAGATTGTCAAACGGGTCCGCTCTGCAAAATGCAGCAACATAAGAGCCGCGCCGACAATCAGTATCGCCGCGAGGGCAGATGTAAGCGTAATCGCTGCGTCATAGTAGAACAGAATGGGCATTTGCAGCCCCAACATGGCCACGAAATGCATCGCCCAGATGCCGCCGCCAAGTGCCACCGCCGCAAGCGCAATCGAGACCTTCTTTTCGAAGACCGGCTTCGCGGCAAGATCCCGCGTCATCGATAGCCCTGTGAAACCTGCCACCAAAGCAACAAGGCAAGACATCGTGACGAGGAAACCGCTGTGGCTGACGTCGAGAAATTCCATGTTGATAAACTGTCCAAAAAACCGGCATTTGGCAAATAGATCGGCGCCATGAGACACCCGATGCGCCTTGCGCCGACAAAAATATCGGTACCGCTCTGTGCTTTCTTATACGTGCGAGAGTTGGGTCTGGTTTATCCGAAACCGACATTAGAAGAAGCTGCAGCATATGCCGTTTTGGGCTCTGCTGGAACCTTCGCCGCGACTCGGGCTAACAGCCGGTCTCCGAGCGATCGGCGTTCGTTGCGCGCCATAAGAACCGACAAAACGCGGGACAATGCCGCCGCTGGATGCCGAACAATCAATGACCGCTCTCAGCCCAAAGTGGACATGTGATCCGTACATGGGGCGGGAAAAGCTGTCTGCTGTGCCTCACGCTACAACAACCCCCAATTTTGAAAGCGATCTTCCGTGACCAGTATCTAAATGATTGTTGCTTCCGCTTACCTTCCGGAAAATCAGGGCTGATTTGCAGATCAGACGGCGAAGCCGCCTGTTCCTGCTGATCTGCTACGTGGCGAACGCGGGAGTGGTTCGTAGTGTAGCCGCCATTCCTCCAACGATTGTAGTGGTCGTGCGTCAGGTGGATTTGACAATGCCAAGTCGAGCTGCGGCTTCGCCCCCCACCTGACAAACTCTCTGAAAAATCATAAGTGAAACATGGAACTGTCGAATTCAACAAGCCTAACTATTCATTCGGCCTAGCTTTCTTGACGGTACTCCCGGGGATGAGCCGAAATCCGACATCTTTGTCTGACGTCAGCGCCAATGGGACAGTTTAGGTCGATTTGATAAGAGAGGGTTTCTGGCTCATCGTAACCGCCAAGGAGTGGAGATGAGAAAGAAACCCGGAACCAAGCAGAGCCACGGTGAGAAGATCGTAAAAGACATTCGCCGTGCGACCCGCAAACAGTACTCCGCAGAAGAGAAGATCAGGATCGTGCTGGACGGCCTGAAGGGCGAGGATAGCATTGCGGAGCTGTGCCGCCGTGAAGGCATCGCGCAGAGCTTGTATTACAACTGGTCCAAGGAGTTCCTCGAAGCTGGGAAGAAACGCCTTGCTGGCGATACGGCTCGTGCGGCGACCTCTACGGAGGTCAAGGATCTGCGTCGAGAAGCCCGCGATCTGAAGGAAGTTGTGGCGGAACAGGCCCTGGAACTGCGGCTGCTCAAAAAAAGCATGATCGGGGATGGGGACGACGACGCATGAGATATCCCGCATCCGAGAAGCTTGAAATCATCCGTCTGGTCGAAGGCTCGCAGTTGCCGACCAAGCGCACTTTGGAAAAGCTGGGCATCCCGAAGACCACCTTCTATCGCTGGTATGACCGGTATCTGTCGGGTGGCCCTGAGGCGCTTGAAGATCGTAGTCCCAAGCCCTCACGGGTCTGGAACCGCATTCCACAGCCGATGCGTGAGAAGATCAAGGACTTGGCTCTGAAGGAGAGCGAACTGTCGCCGCGTGAGTTGGCCGTGCAGTTCACCGACACAGAAAAGTACTTTGTCTCAGAGGCTTCCGTCTATCGCATCCTCAAATCCTACGACCTGATCACCAGCCCGGCCTATGTGGTTCTATCGGCGGCCGACGAGTTCCACGACAAAACCACTCGGCCGAACCAACTCTGGCAGACCG
>NZ_JBXWMF010000022.1:0-73411 GCF_059609725.1 Ruegeria sp. YTSC199 | reverse complement strand
CGTCTCAACCGTCTTTCCAGTCCGTCAGGCCGTCTCTCCAACCCGTCAGCACCGCCTCAGCAGCGCCGGTGAAGGGGTATTTACGGATTAGGTCTGGGACCTGCAACCCCCATTTTGAAAAAACTTCACAATTCTCGGCAGAAACTTGTTCAGGTTAATGAAAACAACATGTTAGCTTCAGAATTCCCTCTGCTTGCGCATGCGCTTTTCGACGGGAAGCCTAAAAAGTTGGCCTTCAGGCAGAATCGTACCCAATGCTTGGTATTTACGCGGAGCCCGGCCAAAGAAAACGCCGCCCGATTTTCCTCGGGCGGCGTCGCTTCCTGAGTGGTTGTTCTTACTTACTTCAGGTCGAAGCGATCCGCGTTCATCACCTTGTTCCAGGCCGAAACAAAGTCACAGACGAATTTGCCTTCGGCATCAGCCTGAGCATAGACCTCGGCCAGCGCCCGCAGTTGCGAGTTGGAACCGAAGACCAGATCGACGCGCGTGCCGGTCCACTTCACCTCACCGCTGGCACGATCGCAGCCTTCATAGACGCCCTTGCCAGACGGCTTCCATTCAGTGCTCATATCCAGAATGTTGGTGAAGAAGTCGTTGCTCAGCGTTCCGGGACGATCTGTAAACACGCCGTGCTTGCTGTCGCCGAAATTGGCCCCCAGAACCCGCAGACCACCAACAAGAGCGGTCATCTCAGGCGCGGACAAGTTCAGCAGCTGCGACCGGTCAACCAGCAACTCTTCGGGCGAGACGGTGTAGTCGGTCTTTTGGTAGTTGCGGAAACCGTCTGCCGCGGGCTCCAGCACTGCGACGCTGTCTACATCGGTCTGCTCTTGCGTCGCGTCGGTGCGGCCCGGAGTGAACGGAACCTCGACATCCTGACCGCCAGCCTTGGCGGCCTGTTCGATGCCGACGGCACCGGCCAGGACGATCAGGTCGGCCAGAGACACTTTCTTGTTGCCCGACTGCGCCCCATTAAATGCATTCTGAACGCCTTCCAGCGCATCCAGCGCTTTGGACAGTTTCATCGGCTCGTTGACGTCCCAATCCTTTTGCGGCGAAAGTCGGATGCGGGCACCATTGGCACCGCCCCGCTTGTCAGACCCGCGGAAGGTCGAGGCCGAGGCCCATGCGGTTGAGACCAGCTCGGACACCGACAGACCGGTTGCAGCGATCTTGGCCTTGAGGACTGCAACATCGGCATCATCGACCAGATCGTGATCCACTGCGGGGACGTTGTCCTGCCAGATCAGTTCCTCGGTCGGGGCTTCGGGGCCGATATAGTTCGAACGCGGACCCATATCACGGTGGGTCAGTTTGAACCAGGCGCGCGCGAAGGCATCCGCAAACTCTTCCGGGTTCTCGTGGAAGCGTTTCGAAATCGGGCCATAGATCGGGTCCATGCGCATCGCCATGTCGGCGGTGGTCATCATGGTTTTAACCTTCTTGGTCGGGTCACCGGCCGCCGGGGCCATATCTTCTTCCTTGACGCCGATCGGTTCCCAGATCCATGCGCCCGAGGGGCTTTTGGTCAGGTTCCACTCATATCCGAACAGGAGGTCGAAATAGCCGTTGTCCCATTTGATCGGGTTCGCCGTCCATGCGCCCTCGATGCCCGAGGTGGTGGTGTCATCACCCACGCCTGAACCGAACTTGTTGATCCAGCCAAGGCCCATCTCTTCGATCGGTGCTGCTTCGGGTTCAGGACCGACCAGATCGGGGTCTCCTGCACCGTGGGCTTTACCAAAGGTGTGGCCACCAGCAACCAGCGCGACGGTTTCCTCGTCATTCATTGCCATCCGGCCGAAGGTGTCGCGGATATCGCGGCCCGAAGCCAAAACGTTGGGTTCGCCATCCGGACCTTCGGGGTTCACGTAGATCAGACCCATCTGAACGGCGGCCAGCGGGTTTTCCATGTCGCGCTCACCGGAATACCGGCTGTGCGGATTGTCGGTGGGGGCCAGCCAATCGGTTTCGGAGCCCCAGTAGATGTCTTCTTCCGGCGCCCAGATGTCTTCACGGCCACCGGCGAAGCCAAATGTCTTGCCCCCCATCGACTCGATGGCGCAGTTGCCGGCCAGGATCATCAGATCGGCCCAGGAAATCTGGTTGCCGTATTTCTGCTTGATCGGCCACAGAAGACGGCGCGCCTTGTCTAGGTTGCCGTTGTCCGGCCAGCTGTTCAGCGGCGCAAAACGCTGGTTGCCGGTCGAGGCACCGCCACGGCCATCCGCGGTTCGGTAGGTGCCGGCGCTGTGCCATGCCATACGGATGAACAGACCACCGTAGTGACCATAATCCGCCGGCCACCAGTCCTGCGAATCCGTCATCAGCGCATAGAGGTCTTCCTTCAGCGCCTTCATGTCCAGCTTCTTGAATTCTTCGGCATAGTCAAAATCCGCACCCAACGGGTTCGACGCCGGCGTGTTCTGGTGCAGGATCGACAGGTTCAGCTGGTTCGGCCACCAATCCCGGTTCGACCGGGTACCCGCGCCGTGCATTACCGGGCAACCGCCCGTTTTGGGGTTATCACTTCCGTCCATATCGATCTCCAATCCTGGCTAATTTCCGGCAGGTTCGCGCGGTCAAAACTCGGTCGATCAAGAGCACATGTAGATGACACTTTTACCCCGCCGTGGATGCGCGGTGTGTCCGGCGCGTCTTGGGCAAGGGTATCCGCGACTCTTCTGTCTTGTCCCTTAAAGAAGTAGCAAACCAAAGCCATGCAAAAAAGTTTTGTTTAGTGATGAGTTTAATAGGGAAAGGTTATGATATTTTTAGATTTGCTCAGACCGGACCTCATTAACCTTGGGTCACACCTCGGATACGGCAATTGTTTTTCCCGGCGCTCGGCCACAGTCTGTGTCAGGACTGTCCCGGGCATCGCTCTGACCGGCCCGGCAGGAAGGGGAATCGAAATGGAATTCGACTATGTCATTGTTGGCGGCGGGTCCGCAGGTTCAGTGCTTGCCAGTCGTCTCAGCGAAGACCCGAGCAAACGCGTTTGTCTGCTTGAGGCCGGCGGGCGCGGCGACAGTATTCTGGTCCGAATGCCTTCGGCCGTTGTTGCCGCCCTGCCCGGACGTCCCAAGATCAACAACTGGGCTTTTGAAACGGTGCCGCAACCGGGGCTGAACGGGCGGCGGGGCTATCAGCCGCGAGGAAAGGCGTTGGGCGGGTCCAGCGCGATCAATGCTATGCTTTATGTACGGGGCCATCGTCAGGACTATGACGGCTGGGAAGAACTGGGCTGTACCGGGTGGGGCTGGGACAGCGTCCTGCCCTATTTCAAACGGTCCGAGAACAATGAGGACGGCGCCGATGACCTGCATGGCGCCAACGGCCCGTTGCAGGTGTCAAACCAGAAAGAGCCGCGCCCGATCACCCATGCCTTCATCGAAGCGGCCGAACAGATGCAGCATCGCCGCACCGATGATTTCAATCGCGGCGACAATGAAGGGGTCGGTCTCTATCAGGTCACACAGTTCCACGACCCGGCCAAGAACGGCGAGCGATGCTCGGCCGCTGCGGCCTATGTCTTTCCTGTCATGGGCCGCCCCAACCTGAAGGTCATTACCCATGCCCATGCCAAAGAGTTGACCTTTGACGGCAAGCGCGCGACCGGCGTGATCTACAGGATGAAAGCCAAGGGCTCCGATATCACGGTCACGGCAAAGCGCGAGGTGCTGGTATGCGCCGGTGCGCTGAAATCCCCGCACCTGCTGCAACTGTCTGGCATCGGTGCCGCAGAGGAATTGACCAAGAACGGCATTGCCGTGCGTCACCACCTGCCCGGCGTGGGTAAAAACCTGCAGGACCATCTGGATTTCATTCTGTCTTACAAGACCAAAGATACCGACAATTTCGGAATCGGCGCGACTGCATCGGTAAACCTGTCCCGACACCTTCTGCGCTGGCGCAAGACCGGCGTGTCCATGGCTGCGACGCCCTTTGCCGAAGGGGCCGGGTTTCTGAAGACCTCGGCCGCGCAGGATCGGCCGGATATTCAGCTGCATTTCACCATCGCGCTGGTCGATGATCACGCCCGCAAGCTGCATTACGGCCACGGATTCACCTGTCATGTCTGCAAACTGCGCCCCGAAAGTCGTGGAACGGTTGGATTGAACAGCGCTGATCCCTTTGCCGCGCCCGCCATCGATCCGGCCTTTCTGTCGGACGACCGCGATCTGGATACGATGATCAAGGGTGCGCGGATGATGCGCGACATCCTTGAGGCCCCCGCCCTCGCCGAATACCGCCACAAAGAGATGTTCGGAACCGACACTGCCCGCACTGACGCAGATTGGGAGCAGCACATCCGCAATCGCGCCGACACGATCTATCACCCTGTCGGAACCTGCAAGATGGGGGTGGATGAGATGGCCGTCGTTGACCCGGAGCTGCGGGTGCGCGGGATCGAGGGTCTGCGGGTGGTTGATGCCTCGGTCATGCCGACACTGACCTCGGGCAACACCAACGCACCGACCATCATGATCGCCGAGAAAGCCGCCGACGTGATCAAGGCCGCAGGCTGATCCTCAGGCGTCTTTCATCAGGGCCTCCAGCCCGGTGCGATAGTCCGGATACAGAAGGTGCACACCCAGTTCATCCTTGATCCGGTCATTTCGGACCCGCTTGTTTTCATTATAGAAACTGCGGGCCATCGGAGTCAGATCGGCCTGATCAAACGGAACTGCAGGCGGCAGGGGCAGGCCCCGCAGCTCGGCGGCATAAGCGATTACGTCCTGCGGCGGCACCGGCTCATCATCGCAGACGTTATATATTGCGCCGGGATTGGGTGCGGCCATCGACGCGGCCAGAACCTGCGCGATGTCAGCTACGTGAATGCGGGAAAACACCTGCCCGGGTTTGATGATACGCCGCATTCCCGCTCGCTTGAGCTTGGAAAACGGACCGCGACCGGGGCCATAAATACCGGCCAGCCGGAAGATATGGACAGGCAGTTCGGGGATGCTCTTCCATTGCTGTTCTGCCTTCACCCGCCAGCGGCCGCGCTCGGCCGTGGGTGTGGGCGGGGTGGTTTCGTCCACCCATTCCCCCTGATGATCGCCATAAACGGCGGTCGTCGACAGGTAGCCGACCCATTTGAATTGCGCCGCCCGTGCGGTGATCTCGTCCTGCAACGCGGCCAGTACCGGATCACCGTCCTTGTTGGGTGCCGTTGAGACCAGCAGATGCGTCACCCCGTCCAATTCCGGTGTCTGCCCGGGCCAGATCAGCGGCTCAGCGCCGGATTCACGAATGGTGGCGGATTGGGCGGGATCGCGGGTGGTGCCGATGATGCGCCACCCTTTTGGGTCCAGTAGCTGGGACAAGGCTTGCGCCGAATATCCGTGGCCGAACGAAAAAAGAGTTCCTGTCATGTCGCCTTTGATGATCCGCAATCCCGGCGGATGCAAGCACCTGCGCTTGAATACTTGATTCGAATCCCTCAATGCGCCTTTCTTTTAGGCATGGCTGAGAAAAAACCAAACCTGCGCACCGCTTATTCCCTGGAATCGCCTGAGGGTCACAAAGAACTCTATGCCGAATGGGCCGGAGATTATGACGAAACCTTCGCCGCGCGCGAGGATTACCAGCTCCACATTCACACGGCCCGCGCCTTTGTGGCCGCAGGCGGCCAAGGCCCGGTTCTGGATGTCGGCGCCGGCACAGGGCTATGTGGCGCGGTATTGGCCGGGCTGGGTGTTGGTCCGATCGACGCGACGGACATCAGCGCCGAGATGCTGGATCAGGCCATGCGCAAAGACATATATCGTGATGCGATCGAGGCCGATCTGAACCAGGGCATCCCCGTTCCGGATGAGTGTTACTCGGGGATTGTGTCATCCGGCACGTTCACTCATGGCCATTTGGGGCCCGAGGCCCTGCCCGCCCTTCTGCGTATTGCCCGCCCCGGCGCGCAATTTGCCCTGTCGATCAATGCGCAGCACTACGAAACACTGGGTTTTGCCGAAGCTCTGCACAAACTGGCACAGGGTCAGATACAAAACCTGACCCTGCCCGAAGTGCGGATTTATGGCGATCTGGCCGTGGGTCCCAACAAGGACGACACGGCGCTGATCGCGTTGTTCGAGCGGACCTGACCCTTAGGTGTACATCTGTTTCTTGAACGCCCGAGTGCGCGTCGTCGCCTCGGCCGAACCGTCATGATAGGTGCCAAACCACTTGTCGAAGGGAATCTCAGAGGTGCCATAGTTGCACTCGAAATACCGGTGATGCAGCTGGTGAAAGAAATCCCCCGCACGGGCGGCATCCGTATCCCCGGCCTTTAGTTTTTCGAAGCCGGAATGCGACAGGACCGGGCTGATCTGCTGAAAATATGTGTGAAACAGCACATGCAGCGGATGTGACGGCACGATCAGGTGGACGAAATAGGTGGTGAAATACAGCAGGTTTTCATACCAGTGGTTAGAAATCCCCGACCACGGCCCGATGTTGACATTCCGGTGATGCACCGCGTGGACGTGTTTATAGAGCTTGGGGTGATGTTCCAGCCTGTGCACCCAGTAGAAATGCAACCCCGACCACATCGGAATGAACAGCATCCACACCACACACCAGACCGGCGCGCTGGCCCAGGTGACGGTGGGCACATAGCCGTTGGCCATCGCCCAGTAGATCACCCACTGATAGACGGTCGCCACCGTCATCGCGCTGCCCAGCGTCCACCAGATATTGTCCCAGACCTGATTGCGGAATGTGAAATTACCATTATTGCGGGTCAGATCACGGCGGTCGAATTTCTTGTACATACCCTGCCCTTTGCGCATGTACAGCCACCAATGAAGGCCACCGGCAATCAGGATCTGAGGCACCATATTCAGCAGCCAAATGCGGAGCATCCATCCCGGCGCAAAGCTTTGCATCGTTTCCAATGCTGGGAAAAAGAACATGTAGGCTGTGACGGCCAGTACCAAGCACAGGGTCAGCGACGTGATCTGCAACCATGCGCCGCTATACCATTTCAGCACGGCAGCGGGGCGCGGAGGCCAGTTGAACAGCGGGTTCAACCCCACCGGTCCTTCGGGGTGATAATGCCAGCGGGCGGCTTCGGAATCTTGGGTAACGTCAGTCATGGCAATACCCTTTATGTGGCGTAGTCGGAGCCTTCGACATCGAGCAAAGCCTTGATCTCGCGCAGGTGTGCCTCGGCCTGATCGGGATAGTCGTCCAGTTCCTGTGCTGTCTTCTCAGCAATTTCGTCCGACAGCACGCGCAGGGGCTGGCCCGTTTGCAGCGCGCGAATATAGGTCTCTGCTGCGCGTTCGAAGTAATAGAGACGGTTGAAGGTATCCGCCGGATCGCTTCCGATTACCAGCACACCGTGGTTGCCCATGATCATGACCTTCTTTTTCGGGTCCGACAGCATCCCGGCGCAGCGCTCGCCCTCGCTTTCAAAGGCTAATCCACCAAATTCCTGATCGACCACATAGCGGTTGTAGAAAGTGGCCGTGTTCTGATCGATCGGTGGCAACGAACTGTCCGCCAGAGATGCTAACACGGTGGCAAAGATCGAATGCACATGCATCACGCAACGCGCATGCGGGCAGTGTCGGTGGATCGATCCGTGCAGACCCCAAGCGGTTGGATCGGGCGCACCGGGCTGAGACATCACGTCCGGATCGTTTGCATCCAGAAACAGCAGATTCGACGCCTTGATCCGCGCGAAATGCATCTGGTTGGCGTTCATCAGGAACTGCGTGCCGTCCTCGTTCACCGCAAGACTGAAATGATTGGCCACGCCTTCATGCATGTTCAGCCGCTCGGTCCAGCGGAAAGTGGCGGCAAGATCCACGCGTTCCACCCAGTGGTCGATTTTTGGGCGCAGGTTGGTGACGGTCATTGCGGGCTCCTGTTGGAATAGCTTGGACTTTGTAAAAGCGTGCCTGCGGCGCGAATGTTTGACCAACGAAAAAAACAGACCTATTTCATTAGCTGAGCTAATGTCAGGGTTATGAACATTCAGAATTCGCTTCCTCCTCTGGGCTGGCTGCGCACGTTCGAGGCCTCGGCCCGGCATCTGTCCTTCACCGGCGCGGCACGGGATCTGAACATGACCCAAAGCGCGGTCAGCCAGCAGATCAAATCACTGGAAGGCTACTTGGGTCAGCCCCTGTTCCTGCGCCGCCCGCGCGCTCTGGAGCTGACCGAAGCGGGCATCACCTACCTGCCAGTGGTGCGCGAGGCGTTTCGGACACTGGTGCGCGGCACGCAAGCTGTCACCGGGGCACAGCAAAACGCGGTGCAGGTGCAAAGCAACATCAGTTTTGCAGTCAACTGGTTGGCCCCGCGCTTGCCGCAGTTTCGATCCGAACACCCCGAGGTTCAGCTGAACATCTTTACCGAACTGTGGGAACCGCGCGAAATGGCTGAGGGCGCGGCGGTGGAAATCCGCTATTCGCTGCGGCCGTCTGATACGGTTCGTACCGAATTGCTGCGGACCGATCACTATTACCCGGTCTGCGCCCCCGGTTTCGAGGTAACGCTGGACACGCTGCAGCAGCAGCCGCTGTTTGACTGTTCCAACCTGATGTCCAACTGGGCGAGTTGGGCAGAGGATCAGCCGCTGAACTGGGAAAACCCTCCGATTACCTATTCGACCACCTATCTGGTCAGCCTGTCCGTAGCGATGGCCGGAGGCGGGCTTTGCCTGACCCACGACACCATCGCGCGCGACCTGATCCGGCAGGGACGGTTGGTGGCCCCCTTCTCCCACCGCGCGGTGATGCCCGAGGCCTATTACCTGCTGTTGTCCCCGCAAGCCGAGGAAACGCCGGGGGCGTTGGCCTTTGCCAATTGGCTGCGGCGCGAGATGGAGGCGGACCGGTTGGCGTGATCGGGGCGCTCCCGTCCATCGTCAATGCCGCTGCGCGACATCTCCTCTGGTTGGGCGGGGCAGCGCTGACGCGCTGCGTGACGGTTTGATGATAGCTGCGTTCTGGGGGTTGCACCTTTCTCAGCAATTGGGAAAGTTGAGCCATGGAATACACGCCCTTCCCAAGCTGGCCCGATGTCGCCCCCCAATTGATTTCAGTTGCCGCAGGACGCGAAGCTGCGGATTTCGTCATTCGTTGCGGAATTTGGGTCAATGTTCACAGCCGTGAGGCGCTGCCCGATCATGACATCGCCATCTCCAACGGGCGCGTGGCTTTTGTCGGGCCGGATGCGTCGCATTGCATTGGCCCTGACACGCAAATCGTCGAGGCGCGTGGCCGATACATGCTGCCGGGTCTGTGCGATGCCCATATGCATATCGAATCGGGCATGCTGACCCCGGCCGAATTTGCCCGCGCGGTGATTCCGCATGGCACTACCTCTATGTTCACCGACCCTCATGAGATTGCTAATGTGCTGGGGCTGAACGGCGTACGCATGATGCATGACGAGGCGCTGATGCAGCCGGTGAACATCTTTACCCAGATGCCGTCCTGTGCGCCCTCGGCCCCGGGGTTGGAGACCACGGGCTATGAGATCACACCCGAAGATGTGGTTGAGGCGATGAACTGGCCCGGTATCATCGGGCTGGGTGAGATGATGAATTTCCCCGGTGTGATCCATGGTAATCCGAAAATGTTGGCCGAGATCGCTGCGACTCAGCGGGCGGGCAAGACGGTGGGCGGGCACTACGCTTCGCCTGATTTAGGGCCTGATTTCGCGGCATATGTTGCGGGTGGCCCGGCAGACGATCACGAAGGTACCTGCGAGGCTGACGCCATTGCCCGCGTGCGGCAGGGAATGCGGTCGATGATGCGGCTGGGTTCAGCCTGGTATGACGTCGAAAGCCAGGTCACGGCTGTGACTGAAAAGGGGCTGGACCCGCGCAATTTCATCCTGTGCACGGATGATTGCCACTCCGGAACACTGGTCAATGAAGGCCATATGAACCGGGTGGTGCGTCACGCAATTGCCTGCGGATGCGACCCGCTGGTCGCACTACAGATGGCGACGATCAACACAGCCACACATTTCGGTTTGGAGCGTGAGATCGGTTCAATCACGCCGGGGCGACGGGCGGATATCATTCTCAGCTCGGACCTGACAGAATTGCCCATCGAAATGGTTATCGCCCGAGGTCAGATCGTGGCCCAGGATGGCGCGATCAAGGTGGACTGCCCGCATCTGGACTGGCCCGAACCTGCGCGAAAAACGGTGCATCTGGGCCATAGCCTGACGCAGGCGGATTTTGAGATCAAGGCCCCGGCCGGTGCCAACCGTGTTCAGGCCAATGTGATCGGCGTAGTTGAAAACCAGGCCCCGACCAAGGCGCTGAAGGCAGAATTGCCAATCATCGGCGGGCTGGTCGAGGGCGAAGGCGACGTCTGCCAGATCGCGCTGGTCGAACGCCACCGCGCAACCGGAGGTGTGACCAACGCCTTTGTAACTGGCTTCGGGTATCACGGCAGGATGGCCATAGCCTCGACCGTGGCACACGACAGCCACCATATGATAGTGGTCGGCACCGACCGGGAACAGATGGCGCTGGCTGCAAATCGGCTGGCCGAGGTCGGCGGTGGTATCACCATCTTCCGCGATGGAGAGGAACTCGCGCTGGTGGAGTTGCCAATTGCCGGGCTGATGTCCGACAGCCCCGCCGCCGAGGTTGCTGCCAAGGCGGACAAGATGGTCGAAGCTATGCAGGCCTGCGGCTGTCAGTTGAACAACGCCTACATGCAGCACTCGCTGTTGGCCCTTGTCGTTATCCCGGAATTGCGGATCTCCGATCTGGGTTTGGTTGACGTGCGTACATTTAAAAAGATCGATCTTCTGGAACCTCTTGCATGACAATAATAAAAACACCCGACGTCCCGTCTCCTGAAAAGTTCACAGACCCCGCCGCCGCGGTGGCCCGCCTGGAAGAGCTGTACGAGAAGGCGACGCAGTTTCTGTGCAACAGCTTTGCCACCGCGATGGAACAAGGCGCACCGGCCGAACGGTACCGGGCCTATTACCCGGAAATTCGCATCAAGACCTCGTCCTATGCGCAAGTCGACAGCCGCCTGAGTTTTGGCCACGTGTCCGAGCCTGGCACCCACGCAACAACTGTGACGCGGCCCGATCTGTTTCGCTCCTATCTGACGCAACAGATCGCTCTGCTGATCAGAAACCACGATCAGCCGGTGACGATTCAGGCATCCGACACGCCCATACCGGTGCATTTCGCGGTGGCCAACAACCCCGACCTTGTGGTGCCGCATCAAGGCGCGGCGGGGTTCACCCTGCGCGACGTGTTCGACGTACCGGACCTGACCACCACCAACGACGACATCGTCAACGGGATCCATGACGTCGAGGATGAGATCGGCCCGCTGTCGCTGTTCACGGCACAACGGGTGGATTACTCGCTGGCACGGCTGTCACATTACACGGCGACCGATCCCAGCCATTTCCAGAACCACGTTCTGTTCACCAACTACCAGTTCTACGTGTCCGAATTCGAAAACTACGCGCGTGAGCAGCTTGCCGACCCGAATAGCGGTTACACCAGTTTCGTCTCGACCGGGAATGTCGAGATCACAACCCCGGACGGCACCCTGGAACAACCGCTAAAACTGCCGCAAATGCCGACCTACCACCTGAAACGCGAGGATGGGGCGGGGATCACGCTTGTCAATATCGGCGTCGGTCCGTCGAATGCGAAAACCGCCACCGACCATATTGCGGTGCTGCGCCCTCATGCCTGGTTGATGGTCGGCCATTGTGCCGGGCTGCGAAACACGCAGGCGCTGGGGGATTTCGTGCTGGCCCATGCTTATTTGCGCGAAGACAAGGTTCTGGACGACGATCTTCCGGTCTGGGTGCCGATCCCGCCGCTGGCCGAGATTCAGGTGGCGTTGGAACAGGCCGTGGCCGAGGTCACCGAACTGGAAGGCTATGAACTGAAACGGATCATGCGCACCGGCACCGTCGCCTCGGTCGATAACCGCAACTGGGAGCTGCGCGACCAGTCTGGCCCGGTGCAGCGCCTCAGCCAATCCCGCGCGATTGCACTGGATATGGAAAGCGCCACCATCGCCGCCAACGGCTATCGGTTTCGGGTGCCGTACGGCACTTTGCTGTGTGTTTCGGACAAGCCGCTTCATGGCGAATTAAAGCTTCCCGGTATGGCCTCAGCGTTCTATACCACTCAGGTCAGCCGCCATTTGGCGATCGGAATTCGCGCGATGGAACACCTGCGCGGCATGCCGTTAGAGCGTTTGCACAGCCGGAAATTGCGTTCGTTCGACGAAACGGCCTTTCTCTGAAGCAAAAAAGCAACGTTTTCCCCCTATTTTTAGGGTTTTCCGCGCTACTATTCGTTGTGTTCATCCACAATATCCCGTTACAGTTACGCGGTGAGGCCCTATTTATCGGGCACGTTAAGGAGACCAAGAAATGGCAAAGCCTATGACAAAGACTCAGCTGGTTGCTGCTCTCGCTGAGGAAATGGGAACCGACAAGAAAGCCGCGAACGCCGCGCTGGAGGCCGTGACCGGCCTGATCACCCGCGAAGTGTCGGCCGGTGGTGCGGTGACCCTGCCCGGCGTTGGCAAAATCTACTGCCGCGAGCGCCCCGAGCGCATGGTGCGCAACCCCGCTACCGGCGAGCAGTTCAAGAAAGAGGCCGACAAGGTGGTCAAAATGACCATCGCGAAGGCGCTGAAGGACAGCGTGAACGGCTGATTTCAGTCTTTCACCGCAAACGATTGAGGGCCGCCGTTTGGGGGCCCTTTTTCTATTTGACCCTTACTACTTCGTCGTTTGTATTTGTCGACTTTGAGCCCGATGCCGCCACCGCTATGCGGCCGAATGCTGCGGGCGCACTCAGCTGTCGACAGCCTGAACCGGCCATCCGTAATAAGGGTATGCACTTTCCGAGGTATGCGAAAATGCCGTCATTCGCCGCGCCTACGCAGGGGGTTAAAGTATGCGCTTTACGACCAAGAAAGGAGACGCCTATTGCACCTTCCATGGACTCGCGGTGGATGCGAAGAGAAACTGATTTAGGTTACCCATCGTCTTTTGGATAAATGAACCCGTTGACCGGGTAGATACGGCCAAACTGACCCGGACGGCTTTCGACCCGGACCATCGTCCAATCATTGTTTTTGGATACGTCTTTGACGCCCATTTTCAATGATACCTTGTTACGGTGCCAATTGGCGTGATTCACGACGACTTCCCGCTCCGTTACAACATCTGAAACGACGGCGACATGGCCGAGTGGCATTCCGCGAATTGCCCGAAAAGACATGACCGCACCGACAACCGGTTCATTGCCCCGATTAAAAGCATTGCGCGCCTTACCCCACCAGTCCTTGGCGTTGCCGCGGATTTCGATGCCGCTGAGGTCGCGCGCGTAGGGCACGCACCATACTCTTTGCCCCTGAGCCTGCTTTTTCGAGACCTCTTGCAGCGCCATTAACTGACGTTCCGGATTAAGATCCGCGTCGTTTGGGTTCTGAGCGCAGGCAGAGACAAGAGCAATAAGCCCCATCGCAATCGCGGCACGGGTTGTGCTGCCGGTCAGGCGCAGCCAATTCGTATTCGTTTCGCCAGTGATGCTTTGCAAGAAACTATATTGCCGGTTTGAGTGGTGCTGGTGTTTTACTGCGATCTGGCGGATGTGAAAAGAGTCCGCCCAATTCTCCGGCAGGAATTTGCCAGTTCTCTATATCGCATTTTGGCCAATGGCTGAGCTTGAAGACGCTAAAAACTCAGGAAGAGCGAATTTTGCATAGTGAAAGATGAGAACCCAATTTTCTGGTGAAGAGCAAAGATTGATTTCAAAGCTTTTCGAAGGATCACTTTGCAATCTCCAATCGTTCAGAAATCGCTGGTACGCGCTTCTTCTTAACCAATGAGCCATAAAAGTTGCGCTTAAGTGCGAACTCATTGGTCCTTGGCGATCCCCATCAAGGTCTATTTTGGCGGGCTATGAAGCTCTATGAACAAGGTTCTTTGATTTCCGGCCCTGGTTCGTCCGCTCTACCATGCCAAGTCCGCAATTCATCGCAAACCGGACACTCCCTGATTGGTTAGCAGATAGTAGGTGATGCGGGACTTAATTGCTGTCTGCGGGGACCATGGCAACGGCGGCTCTCGGTCAAAACAGGACCAAAAGCATCATCACAATGGACTAGAGGCCGGTCATACACTTACAATTTCGATGAACCACTTAATTGGAGCTCTCCAACGGCATGGATAGCATTGTCAAATGGCTCCGTGATCATGAGCTCCATGACCATGCCAGATCGTTTAAAGAAAATGGCATCGGCCTGGATGTAGTTGCTGAGTTGTCCGAAGACGATCTCAAGGACCATGGATTAAATCCTGGAGATCGAAGACGATTTCAGGCCGCGGTCCGCGAACGCGTCGCATCCCCAATCCCGGCCACTGCTAAAGCCCAACCCACCGCTTCCAACGCCGAACGCCGCCAACTGACCGTCATGTTCTGCGATTTGGTCGGTTCCACTGCCCTTTCGGAATCGATGGACCCGGAGGAATTCAGAGAGCTGCTGACTGACTATCGCTCAGCGGCTTCGCGGGCGCTCAATGAGTTCGGTGGGTATATCGCAAGCTATATGGGCGACGGCATGCTGGTCTATTTCGGATACCCGCATGCCCATGAAGACGATGCGGAGCGAGCCATCAGAGCCGCGCTTCGTACGGTAGATTCGGTCGAACGATTGAACCGGAGTGATTGGGCACATGAACTCCAGGTCCGCATCGGGATCGCTACCGGCCTCGTTGTTGCCGGCGATCTCGTCGGCGAGGGCGTTTCCGAATCTCGGGCGGTATTGGGAGACACACCGAATTTGGCGGCTCGGTTGCAGGGAGAAGCAGGTCCGAATGACGTCGTCATAAGTGAGAAAACGCAGCGATTGGCAGGTGGGCGATTCCAGCTCGAACAAATGTCGCCGCGCCAACTTAAGGGAATTTCTGATTTCGTTACCCCGTACAAGGTCGTCGGATCGCTCGCGATCTCGCGTTTTGGAGCGGTAGCTGCCGGCGGGCTCACGTCCTATGTCGGCCGCGATGCCGAGCTTGAGACGATTTGGTCTCGCTGGATCTGTACCCGCGAGGGCGACGGAAAAGCGGTTTTCGTGTGAGGCGAGCCCGGCATCGGCAAGAGCCGGCTGATCGAGGAATTCCTCTCCAGAGCGCGCGCCGCATGCCAACCCAATGTCCGCCACTATCAGTGCTCACCTCACCACACCAACAGTCCGCTGCATCCGGTCATGGATGCCCTGTCGCGGGCCACCTCTATCAACGAATGCGACAATGATCTCGATCGTTTGCGCCGTATCGAGGAATGGGTGCCTGCCAATCTCGAAGACCCCAAACAAGCTCAAGCTCTTCTGGCAGCGCTCTTTGGGCTATCAGGTGTCAGCCAACCTGAACTTGGCCTGGGTCCAGAGCTGCAAAAGGAACTTACGCTCGCCCTATTGGCAGAGTGCGCCATCGGGGATGAGCCCGAGAGCACGATCCTGATTGTCGAAGATGTTCATTGGGCCGATGCCACTACGATAGAATGGCTTGGCGTTCTTCTCCGCAAACTGGGAGGTACAAAACGGCTCTTGATCGTTAATTTCCGTCCCGAGTTCGAGCCTTCCTGGGATAGTCCGGTTTCGCCTTGCCAGTTAACGCTGAGCCGAATGGGATTTGATGAAGGACGCCGGATTGTCGCGGAGGTGGTCGATCACAAGGAGTTCCCGGACGCGATTCTTGACCAGATCCTGCAAAAAACGGATGGAGTCCCGTTGTTTGTGGAAGAGTTGACGAAGACTGTGCTCGAAAGCGGACTGCTCGAACAAACCGAGAGCGGTTTCAAGCTTCTTGGCCCCGCAAGCAGTTTGAAGATACCCGACACACTCAAGGATTCGCTCACAGCCCGCCTGGACCGGCTGTCGTCTGCCAAGGAAGTCGCCCAGCTTGGCGCATGTATTGGCCGGGAGTTCAAATACGGTCTTGTCACCGCTGTCTCATCGTTGAACGAGCACGATCTGGATGAAGCTCTTTTGCAGCTGGTCGAGTCGGGGCTCGTATCCAGCTGGGGAGACAAGCCGAACACGACATTTGTTTTCCGGCACGCGCTCGTTCAAGACACGGCCTATGAGAGCATTCTCCTAAGTCGCAGGCAGCAATTGCACCTCTTACTTGGCGAAGAGTTGGAGCAGCACGCAAACCCAGAAGCGAGCGAACTCGCCCGGCATTTCTCACTCGCAGGAGAGCCCGATAAAGCAGCATCCTATTATTTGAGGGCCGGCACACAGTCGCTCGCCCGCACGGCTTTATCCGAAGCGGAAGCGCAACTTGCACTTGGTTTAGCTGAGGAATTGCCGTTATCGGAAACGGGAAAGCGACTCGAACTTGAGCTGCGCTTGGCGCGGTGCGCATGGCGCATCTGGGCTGGACGCACGATGGTGTACTCGATGCTCTTGAGCCAGCCGTGGAATTGGCCAAGAACCAAGGCGATTCGGATAACCTGGTCAGATCGCTTTGGGGTATTTGGGTAAACCGCGCCTGCGTCGGCCAATTTGCGACCGCCGAACGCTGGCTTGGCGAGCTGATAGATGACGACGCCAGTGTTCAAGGTACTGAGTTCTCGCTTGTAGCCAACATGGCCGGCTCCGCGACAAATTTCTGGCTGTCGAACTACAATGAGAGCTACAGGTGCCGAGAAGCGATCCTCCGCCACTACGATTTGGCCCGCCATCGTGAAATCGTCGCCTACACGATGCATGATCCAAAGGTGCTGTCGCTGCAGTGGACTGGCGTCTATCAGCATTGGGTGTGCGGGTATCCCGACCGTGCGCTCGAGAGCTTCGAAGAAATGATCGAAGCGGCGCGACGGCTCGCTCATCCGTTTAATCTGAGTTTTGCGCTCACAGACGGAGCCCCTCCTCTGGCATGGATGGGGATGTTCGAGCTGGGCGTCTCCCACGCCGAAGAAGCGCTGGAAATCGCCAGGGAAAACCGGTTGGCCTTTATCGAGCATTGTATTTGCCCGATTTTCGGAGGCTTACAGCAAAGCTATGCAGGCGATGAAGAGACCGGCTTTGCGCTCTTCCAAAGGGGTCTCGATTCCTGGACCTCCGCCGGCGGCCGCCTGAACACCGGGATGCTCTGGAGTGAACTGGCTCGCGCCGCCGCGAGAATTGGCAAGAACGATGAAGCAATGGAGCTCGTTGATCGCGCTATCGAGATTGCGGATAGTACGGGCGAGGTTTGGTTCCAGCCCGAATCGCTACGGCTTAAGGGCGATCTGCTACTGCAACAACAGGCCGAGGAGCACGATCCGGAACCTGCGCTGGTATGTTACTTTGCAGCACTCGAATTGGCGAAAGCTCAAGAGGCGAAGAGCTGGGAACTTCGCGCCGCATTGAGCCTTGCCGAAGTCTACCAACGCAAAGGCGCGGATGTTCTTGCCTATCGTACATTGGTACCGGTCTATGAATGGTTCACCGAAGGCTTTGATACCCCGGACCTTGAGAGCGCAAGGTTAATGCTCGAAGGGTTGCGCTAAGGGCTGAAGATCGGCTCGACAATCCGCATGCCGAAAAACTCCTTGCGCCAGCATTAACGGGTCACCTCGGTTACGCCAATTCGTCGGCAAACCTCCACCACCGTCGCGCCCTCCGCGAGAGCCACCTCGACCTCTCTTAGTCGGCCAATAAAACGATCGTAGCCGTCCGGTGAAAGCGCTCATTCTGGGTGCTGCCGCTCCCGGTTAGGCTTCATCCAAAACAGCGTCGGTGGTTGTTTGCTCAATCAGCCTAGCCGACATTCGGACACACTGAAGCATTGGTCAATATGGGCTCATCCCTGCCGTTCTCTGCGGATGGTATCGACAGGGGCAGTGAGCCATTAGCCGACGTTGATCACATTATTGTCCTTTGCCCTTGCAGAAAGTCGCAATCAACGGAAATCGGGCGTTGGGATTACTGACTATGAAAGTCAGGTAGGTGGATCAAACTGTGGCTCACCCTAGGACCGCATGACGATATTGCTCAGCGGACGAGCGACCCCGCCGTTCGGCGGGTTTTTGCTTCTGGACCGCCGACAGGTTGGAGAGAGGTTCGGCAGAACATACATCTCTGGAAACAAAAGGTCATGACAAACAAGTGAACCTAAGGAAACTGACATGAAGAAGACAACAGTAGCTTGCCTGCTTGGTGGTGTATTCCTTGTGGGGGCATGTGGTGCCCCGACAACGCAAACTCAAGCTCAAGCACAAAACGACGCTCGTTGTGCCGCTGGGGTTCTGGGAGGGGCGGCTATTGGTGGCGTCTTAGGCAACCAGATTGGTTCAGGCACGGGCAAGACCCTTGCAACGGCGGCTGGTGCCGGGCTTGGAATGTATGCGGGCCAATCGGCTTGCAATTGACGAACGACACAGACAGCAACGAGAGGGGCCAGTAGAAAGGCTGCACATTAGCCTTGCCTCTACGTAGTGGTGCGCTGAATCGCGGCGCCAGAGCGTCAACTCAGAATTAGCTCAGTGCCCAGCAGGCTGCCTCGCTAAGAACCTTGCCTGCCGTTGCCGCAAATCTTGAGTGCTTCGAATGCAATTGGCAGCTTTGGTTGGCCTATGGGCCTGCGTAGCTCTGAGCCCAAACCTACCAGCCTTCGACACATTTCGAATGGCTGGTTTGGGCTTTAGGTAATGTGAAGCAGACATAAGGAAGCCGTTTACGTATCACAGCAAAGAGATCGCGTTGATCACTGTTTCACGGTTCTGAACAGCGCCGGTTTGCAAATACTCCATTGCTCTGAGCGCAGCTTCATGGGCTTGGATGGATGACCCGCCGACGCAATCCTCCACAACGCGGCAGAAGTAGTCTGATTGGTGGCCATCAACGAACGTGTAGTGCACACAAACATCTGTCAGCCCTCCGCATAGTATCAGAGTATCTACCTTCAGGCCGCGCAGCAGAATTTCGAAATCGGTTCCAAAAAACGCAGAATAACGCCGCTTCGGAACCAAATAGTCACCAGTGCGATATCCCATCTCTTCTTTGGCAACCTCTGTCCGTGGATCACCTTCGAGACAGTGTATGTCCTCATCGCCATCCAACTCCCGGCCGAAGTCGATCCGGTCGGAGCGATGAACTTCCTGTATGAAGATGACGGGCACATTGTTTTGATGCGCGGCATCAACCAAATCGCGCGCAGCGATCATTCGTTCCTTATAACCCGGCATATTGTCGATTGAGCGGACTGCGCTGTTATCAATGAACGTGCTCTTCTGAATGTCGATCACGATCAGGGCGGGTCGACCCTCGATCAGTTTCTTTGCATTTTTGTGTTTGGTTGTCATCTTCGACCTCAGTTTTATCAGGTCGTCCTGACTAAGCGCCGTTCCTGGCCGGGTCGTCCCGGCGGGCAGATCAATTTTGCCTAAATGTGCTAGGGCGCTTGGTCAAGGGTGTGGGCTTTTTTGCATTGGGATGAATAGCAGACGTTCACACCCAAACCGGCATTGTCGGCTTTTTCCGCACTGCCGTCATTGGTGGGTCTTGTCAGAGGAACTTATGTTGAGAGGGGCAGGACACTTTTGTAGCTTCCAGCTATGAATAGCAAATCGCCATTCAAGTACTTCAGAACCAGTCCGGCTATCATTCGATTGGCGGTGATGCTGTACGTCTGATTCCCGCTTTCACTGCGGAATGTCGAATACCTACTGCATGAACGCGGCATTGAGGTGAGCCAATAAACTGTGCGTTATCGGTGGAACCGGTTCGGCCCGGTTTTCGCCTCTGAGATATGACCAAAGCGGTTGCAGCAATTGCGTGCATTCTCCAAACGGAAGTGGCATATGGACGAAGTCTGCGTGAAGATTAACGGCAAGCGACACTACCTTTGGCGGACTGTGGACCTCAAGGGCGAGATTCTGGAAGCGGTCATCCCGAAACGCCGAAACAAGCAGCGTTGAAATTCCTCAAGAAATTGATGAAGCGCCATGGCCGCGCGAAAGAAATCGTCACGGATCGTTTAGCATCCTACAAGGCAGCTCTGCGAGAAATCGGTGCGCAAGAAAAACAAAAGACGGGCAGGTGGCTCAACAACCGCGTCGAGAACCCGCATTTGCCATTCCGACGACGAGAACGTGCCATGCTTCGCTTTCAGCATACGAAGTTTGCAGAAGTTTGCCGCCGTTCATTCCTGCGTCTACAACCACTTCAATCAGGAAAGATCGCTCTCCAGCCGAGAAACCTTCAAGTTGACACGCAGCGCCGCACTTGCAGAGTGGCGCGAACTTGGCGCGGCATAAAGGACAGTCTCTCTGGCCTAACAGAAACGAGTTCGAGTTTGTCGGACAGAACCTCTGATTGCACCAATTAGCTTAAGGCCCAAACGAAAAAAGAGGCCCATGGGCCTCTTTCCTTTAGCTTAGCGCCTTACATCATCGTTGCTTCCTGCGCGCAACAATCCCTGTCAAACCAAGTGCAGCCAGGAGCAAAGGAAGCCCGGCAGGGACTGGAACAGGCGAAATTGCCACATCGTATGTTGAGCCAGCGGAGCCGGATAAACCTTTAATAGAAAACGTGTAAGAGCCCGCCGCTATGTTGGAAAAAATGGACGTTCCTGCCGCGACGTTGCTCGTGAAGTTCACCGACGTTGTCGTAGTGCCATCATAAAGCGAGAACCGTGCCTCACGGTCGGCTTCATTGTTCTCGGAACCGAGACTACAGTCGCTGCCGTCGAAGCCTTCACAATCATCAATATCTGACCCATCCAAACCTAACAGGTTCACGAAATCCAAATTGAAGTTTTTTAAAGATGTAAACGAATAAGCGTCTATTCCATCAACGATTCTACCAGCTATACCGATAGTCCCTGTAATGAGGCCAAGAGCTTCAGTGCCGTTAACATCGCCTACAGCATTGCCGTTACCCCGGTTTTTATTGCTTTCAATGATCAGAAAGTCTGGTTGAACAGTTGCGGCCGAAGCCGAAGTTCCTGCGGCAACACCAGAAATCGCTATGGCTGCAGCTGCCAGAATCTTCAATTTCATTACACCCTCTTAATCGTTACGCTTTTGTTTACCGCTAGGCGAAACTTACTTGCTACGGCGCCAAGTGCCATAAACGCCCCCCCGGAACAACCATTTCGGGAGGAACAATCAGGGGCTACCAAGACATGTTTCTGCCTCAAACCCAACATCTGTTTCACAGTTTCGTCGAATTTCGCGTTGGGCCTGGGCAATCAGCTAAACAGAAACAAAGTTTAGGTGCAATTTGCGCCGGATGGGAAACAATCTGGCAAAGATTCGTCCAACTTGCATCCACTCCTGCAAAGGATTTTGAAGCCTCGCCATTTATTGGTTCTGAAGCCGCGCATTGTACTACAGCTATCGTAGCTTCGAACCAAAGGCGGTTGGTCCGCTTCGCGTTGGGAGTTCATTTTGGTCGCGACCTAAAATTATGGCAAAAAGTCCGCACCGCCAACTTTGGGCAAAGCGTCGATCTCGCGGGCGCAGCAAATGACCGGTTCGGTTAACCTGCTTTGTAGCGTGGCTTGACGCGATGATTGACCGGAATGGGCCACCCGTGGAGGCGGCCCCGGGGAAACAAGATTTCGGTGGCTGCAGCAATGGCTAGCGCGTCCTCAAGCTCCACACCGAGATGCCGAACTGTGCTGCCCATCATTGTATGACCGGGCAAAAGCTGCACCGCGCAGATTGCCCTTCTTCTTGTTAATCTGTGCGACCTTGGTTTGCCGCATTGAATCTGTACCGTAAGCGTTCGCCTCCAAACCAATAGAAGTCACCCAATCATGAGATCGTCTTCCATCCACTTTTCGACGGAGGCACACGTCTCGCCTGATAGTTCAAAATGCACTGGATTCTGCATCTCGCTCAGCAATACCGACGCCCTTTCCTTGATCTGGCCAGAAGCCATTATGTCGGCGACTTTTTTCTTCACCTGATCACAGCCGCGCAGCTTGCTATCGATTGCCATGTTGAACAACGCGAAATCACGTTGGTTTTTGGCCTGTTCTGACCGAACTCGGATTGCCCAGACTTGCTTTGACTCTAGCGGCCGCTTCTGACTGACAAAACGTTCCTTGTTCCAAGCTGGGCGAAGCGCGCGAATATAGGTAAATTAGTTGTTTCCATGACTGATCCTCCAAT
Organism: Ruegeria sp. YTSC199; assembly: GCF_059609725.1. Taxonomy (NCBI): domain Bacteria; kingdom Pseudomonadati; phylum Pseudomonadota; class Alphaproteobacteria; order Rhodobacterales; family Roseobacteraceae; genus Ruegeria; species Ruegeria sp. YTSC199. Next base: position 51,270 of record NZ_JBXWMF010000022.1, on the reverse strand, counting down.
CCGCAAAGCTCTCCCACAACGACAACCCGCAGCTGACGAGGGACAATTCAACAGGACGCTGTGCAGCCTCTGATGTCTGCTAGAAGCCCTCTTCTCCAAATTCCTGCGATGCAGCGAATGTCGGCCTTGATGGAATGCCGCCTGCAAAAAAACAGTGTGATCGGGGTTCCACCCAGCGTTTGTGGCACTGGAGTCTTGAGTGATCGACTTTGATCTTGAGGCGATCGAACCCAGTTGCTCTTGCGATAGTGTTTTAACACCTGCGGACAAGTCGGTGGGAAACGCCAGACAGCTTCACCTGGCGCACGCACTAGTCCACGTGCGCGAGGGCCTCGGTCCGTAAGCAGAGAAATGTACAGGTCGCTGCTGGCCCAAGGTGAAGACCGGAAGTACCAATGCCCGTTACCTGTGCTGGCCGGTTCTGCCCCGGTCACGTCGATGATGTTAAGGTTCTCATTTCTGACAGTCGGTTCTGGAAGAGAGACCCGTTTACTGCTTCATCGGAAAGCTGGCCCGGACGGTCGCGCCCGAAGATCAACCGCGACATGGCGAGCGCTTTATCGGTCTGCGACTGATAAAGTGTCACATCTGTACCCGTACTCAGAAGCTGTAAGTTACACCCAAAACGGGTCCTGATTGTGAGAGCTTGAACCTTGTTTGACCATCAGCGCCGCTGAATACCCGGCCGGGAGTATCGCTGTTAAAGCACAGGTCTGTGCGCATGTAGTCCGCGCTCAGTGAGCCATTGGTTGTCTTGGTGTCCGCTGCGTTGGTGTAGAAGTTGCCGTAAAACCTCCAGTCGGAATCCTGTGCCACTGCTATTGATCCGCCAAGCAGCATCGTCGCCGAAACCAGCAAACTGCCCACGATACACCTTATTTCCAAGCACTCCATGACCCGCCCCCCTTTTTGCCTATCCCGAGTTTGAGACGCGGCAAAAGACGCGCCGCGCCGCAGTCCTGTTACGTTTCACAATCGCATTCGACCGGGTCGAGTATCGGAACAGATGCCCTGTGGCTCTTCAATGCGTTGGCGCGAAACTCGGAAGGTGTTTGACCGGTCCATTTCTTGAATGCCCGCGTCATGGCTGTTGCGTCAGAGTACCCCAACTGATCAGCAATATCGGCCATCGACTTCTCGGATTCGGCAAGCAAATGTCTGGCGCGACCGCATTTGGCTTCTGTGACGATGCGAGAGAGCGTTGTCCCATAAGCGGCAAGTCGTCGATTGAGTACCGCGCCCCGAATGCCACATGCCCGGACAAGTTTGGAAACTGACAAGTCAGTTCGCCCAACCATAGAGTTGGCAACGCTCTGGATCGAACTCAGCAAGTCTGTCGGCACCGGGTTTTTGGCGTCCTGACCTGCCGGGACGGCCTCGCTCGCAGTTCGGTTGACCAATTCGTGCAAAAGCCAGGCGCTTGGGAAGCGGACGGAATAGCCGTCTGGGCCTGCGCCCACGGCCCTGATGCCGTAGAAGTATGACGGGAGGAGGGCAGGACTGTTCACCCGAACAAGAACCTTGTTCGCTTCCCAATGCGGACCAGCGGTTTCATGCAGCAACGTGGCCCACCGACTGATCTGAAACGCATCCATATATGCGGGAGAGCAGCGCGGAGTGAACTTACGTTTGGCCGAAAGCACAGCGTAGTCTCCGGAGACATCAAGTGTCATCGCGACCGCATTCGTATTGTTTCCCGCATGAACGCAGAATCTGGCAATGAAATCAGCCAGGGATTTTGCAGCGCGAAAGGCCTGCCCGAACGGGGATGAAACGGTCGGATCTGAGGTCTGGCCAACAAGCGCCGGAAAGTCGGGCGATGTGTTCTGCGCAACGGCTTCGAACACGGCATAGACCGTATCATGCGGAACAAAGAAATGTGATGCGCTTAGCTCTGAGAGCGAAAGATCGAAATCTGCAAGAAGGTTTTCCACCGATTGACCGGATTCCCGATACGCCAGCAACAGCGGCAGAAGAACCCGCCCACGCGCGAGAGGCGGTGTTCCCTGTTGAGCAATTCCGTCCTGGCTCGTCATCAAACATCCTGCAAATGCTGAAGATGGAACGATTGAGTACACCAAACATAGACTGGCGCGGTTTCGTGTCCCTGACCTGCGTCAAAGCTGAAGTCACTTGTTGAGACTAAAAAGCCAGGTTTCTGCCGGTTTAGGCTTGCCAGAAATGAACCTCGCCGTCCGCTGAGCGCGGTCTAGTACATTGACATCGCTACAGGACTGACGGGTCATTTGTGTGGTTCGAAAGAATAAGAGCGTCTGACAGGCGTCTTCGATGCGTTATCTTAGTCTGTCATTTTAGGCCTGTTTTCCGGCGCGGTTGCTCCAAACTGTCAGGGTATACATTCGAATTCTGTGGTTTGTTTGACGGCGATGGCCATGGTTCCAAACGAAGAATCTCTACAAACCGCCAAGTGAGAGGCGTGAGAGCGAGCGCCTGATCAGGCGTTGGGACCATCAAGCGATACATTTCTTTAGTTGGTTAGTGGAGCGGCAAATGATCAAACACACGCGTAAACGCTGGAAGCTTGCGGCCTTGGCTGCAGCACTAGGGAGCACCGCGACGGCTCAAAGCTTTGATACTACTGTTGATGCGCTCCCTGATACGCAAGCGGTACCGGTCAATATCGATAACTTCGTCCGGGCCGCCACGGATATCGAGTTGGGGACATACGTGGCCCTCGGGGGCGGTGTGAACGCGTTTTATCACTTCCTTGAACCGGTAGACGTGAACCAGCAGCCCACGATCCGGATGAACCGCGACACGCTTTACAGCTCGGTAGTGATCGACATCAGCGATGGCGCGACACTGACGCTGCCCGACACGGGTGACCGATATATGACCACGATGATCGTCAACCAGGACCACTTCGTGAACGAGGTGTTCAATGGCGGCGGCAGTTTTGAGCTGGACGTGGACACCTTTGGCACACCCTACGTTGTCGCGTTTACCCGCATTCTGGTCGATGCCTCCGATCCCGAAGATGTGGCCATCGTGAACGCGCTTCAGCAGCAGATAACGCTTGATGCGGCCTCGGCCAATCCGTTCGTGCTTCCCAACTATGACGAGGAAAGCTTTGAGGGGCTGCTCAACACCATCCTCGCCTTTGGGCCCTTCTTGCCGGACAGCACGCGCATGTTTGGCCCCAAAAGCGAGGTTGACGGTGTCCGCCACCTGATTGGCACCGCCGGAGGGTGGGGTGGCCTGCCCGAGGACGAGGCTCTGTATCTCAACGTTGATCTAGGTCTTCCGGTTGGAGAGTTCAAAATCGAGGTGCCAGCGGATGTGCCCGTGGGGGAGTTCTGGTCCGTCAGCACCTATAACGCTGCCGGTTTCTTTGAGCCGAACGATCTGGGGGCCTACAACATCAATTCTGTCAGCGGAGAGCGAAACGAAGACGGAAGCATGACGGTGCATTTTGGCGGCTGTGAGGACGGTCGCGTCAACTGCATGCCGATCGTGGAAGGTTGGAACTACAACGTGCGCCTCTATCGCCCCTTACCTGAGATACTTGATGGCTCCTGGGTCTTTCCAACTGCCGAACCTGTTAACTGAGAAAGAGAATTTAAGTCATGAAAAACCTACTTCTGACAACCGCTCTTGTTCTGCCGACCATCGTGTGGGGCAACGACGCACCCGATGTGACAGTGGAGACGTTCATCCGTGCTGAATCCGACCATATGTTCCGCAGCAACCTGGAAAACTTAGGAGCGTCAATTGGCGAGCTAAAGCACGAACGCGAACCCGCTACGACTGACAATCAACCGATTATTCGGATGAACCAGGATACGCTCTATTCATTGGTCGTGCTGGACCTGAGCGATCCTGCCGAGATTACGATCCCAGACATGGATGGGCGTTACATCTCGATGCATGTCATTAGTCAGGACCACTTTATGTACGCCGAATCCGCGCCCGGCACATATCAACTAACCCAGGATGAGGTTGGCACACGGTTCGCCTTTGTCATCTTTCGTACGTTTGCGGATGTCACCGACTCCGCGGATATGGACGCCGCGCATGCGACCCAGGACGCAATCATTGTCAGCGGTGGCGGTCCGGGCCCGTTTGAGGCCCCGGATTGGGACACAGAAGCACTTGCGACAGCGCGACAGGCGCTCAATGAAATCGCGGTCCTCGGGTTCAACGCGCGCTACGCCTTTGGTCGGAAGGAGGAAACCCGCCCAATCGACCACTTGGTCGGGGCGGCGTCTGGCTGGGGTGGCCTGCCCGCGGTGTCGGCGAATTATGTTCTGGACGCGGTCGACAAAAATGATGGCGAAACACCCCACGCAGTGACCGTCAAGGATGTGCCCGTGGACGCGTTCTGGTCGGTCACAGTCTATAACGCGGACGGGTTTCTTGAAGCCAACGATCTCGGCATCAACAGCTTCAATAACTTCACTGCCGAAGCCGGTGCCGACGGGGCGATCACGCTGCATTTCGGCGGGTGCGGGGACGGGCGGGTCAACTGCATCCCGATCACTCCTGGCTGGAACACTGCCGTACGCCTTTATGAACCGCAGGAACCGATCCTGAATGGCAGCTGGACCTTCCCAGAGATTGAACCCGTGAACTGAGCCACGTGACCTACAGCCTTTCAGAGGGAGTATACGGCTATGCGTCGATCCCATGCACTTGCGGGGCTGATTTTTGCAGCCAGCGCAGGAACCTCAACCTTTGCAGATGAGGCATCCGATTTGGCTCAGGAACTGGCCAACCCGCTTGCGGCAATCATCTCGGTTCCGTTTCAGTTGAACTACGATGATAATCTGGGTGTCTCCGATCAGGGGTCGCGCACCACGCTCAATTTTCAGCCAGTGGTGCCCTTTGAGCTTAATAATGACCTTAACCTGATCACCCGTACAATTATTCCTTACATCTGGCAGGAAGATATTGTGCCGGAGACACGTCAGGAAGGGTTCGGCGACATTTTGTTTTCCGCCTGGCTTTCGCCCACCGGAACAGGAGATCTGACCTGGGGCTTTGGTCCTGTTGTGCGGCTTCCCACCTTCAGCAACGTATCGAGCGACACCTGGGCAGCCGGGATCACCGGCATTGCCCTGCGTCAGACCGGGCCGTGGACCTATGGTGCATTGGCTAATCATCTGTGGGATCTGGAGAGCAATCCCGAAACCCCCACGAATGTAAGCTTTCTCCAGCCTTTTCTTGCGTATTCCACTGAAGGCGCCTGGACCTATTCGTTGCAAAGCGAAAGCACCTATGACTGGGAGGCTGAAGCCTGGGCCGTGCCCATAAACGCGTCGGTGTCCAAGCTGGTGCAATGGGGGGCGTTGCCGATCAATTTGCAAGCGGGAGCGGGTTATTGGCTGGAAGCACCCGAAGTTGGTGCGGAGGGCGTTCGTTTCCGCTTACAGGCACAGGTTGTCTTGCCCAGGGGGCGCTGAAGTTTGGCACAGGCTTTGTTTGTTGACCGCCGATCTTTATTCTTGATGTGAGTGATCTGCTGGACGTCTTTGCAGCCGCCCTTGTGGTTCTGATCGCCATCGAAATCTACACCAATGTCACACTCTATCTGACTGCCGATGTCATTCACGTGAAACTGGTTGTTGCAACCGCTCTGATGGCCGTAGCCCGGAAGGTCATCACACTCGATACGTCGGACTTGGAACCGCTCTATTTCGTTGGGTATTCGGGTCTCGGTCTGGCGTTTGGTGTCACGTATTGGTTGCTGTGGCGCAGCAAGTAAGAATGATTAGAGACACTTTGTCGATACTTACCCAAGCTCCGCTGCCTTCATTGGCGCTTTTGGAAACGCGGTAGCAGTTCCTTTTTTGAGCCCCAGAAAAAACCTGAAGTCCGAGAGCAGGCCATTGTGCTTGTCTAAGAAATGCTCACTTTGTCCGTATAGCGGACATAGCTGTACTAAGAACCCGCCCCAGAAGAAAACGGGCGCTAGACACGCCCGCTTCCGTTTCTTTACAAAAGTTGATCAGTGAACAGTCTCAACCTTGTGGAAGTCCAGGTCACGGTCTTCCGGCATTGCGTCGATGCTCAGAACCTCTTTGCGCTTGGTGATCAGGATATAGACCACGCAGGCCAGATACAGGCCGACAACAACCGCACCGATCCATTGGATCTGCAGCCACTGGCTTTGGAACAACAGGGTCAGGACGAACAGCAGCGCAACGTTGCCGCCGATATAGACCAGTTTGCCCAAACGTTCGACCGTCATGTTCAGGTTATCTGTATAGAGCCTAATCAGCGAGTCCAGCGAGTTGATCACAAAGGTCACGCCCACGATCACCATCGCAATGTTGGTGATACCTGCCGTGCTGATGCCATTCAGGTGGTAGTAGTAGAGAACCGTGAACCAAATCGCCAACGGGATCGACGGGAAGATCAGCAGCGCGGCCAGCAGTTGCCAGGTCTTCAACCCGCCCACAAAGCGCGAGGTGAACTGGCCGATCATGATCGACCACGCAAACCACCAGAACAGGTAGAAGGCGTGATAGTCGGTCAGCGGCAGGACGAACTTGTGCAGATTGCCGAAATAGGCCCCGATATTGCTGCCGGTTTCAAAGAACCCGGTCAGTCCCATCCCTCCGGCAATCCACATGCCGAGGATCAGCGCCAGGAACAAGAAGGTCGAGCCAACCGACAAGATACGTACGTATTTCAGGTCGGTCGACGAATAGGCCGCCGCCAGGATAACCACGAACACGATGACGTAGAAGGTCGTGACCACGGATTCGCCATCTCCGACTTCGGGCAGATAGCCGGGCAGGTAGATCAGGAACAGGCTGGCGGTAAAGGCACAGGTGCCGATGATGACCACGTTGTTGATCAGCTTGACCAGTGGGATCTCAAAGAACTTCACGCGGGGTTCGATGACGCAGAAATAGAATGCTGTCAGGAAGTAGAAGGCCCAGATCAGGAAGCCCCAGAAGCCGAACTCGATCGCCAGCGGATTGGCGAAGGCATAAGCGGGATCTTCGGCATAACCACCGAACTCGGTCAACGGGAACATGATCAGTCCCACATCCAGACCGGATGTGAACAGGATCGCAATGAAAGTGAACAGATGGACGGGGGTCACGCCGACACAGCGCAGGTTCCACCACTTCACTACAAAGAAAGCGACCAGGCCCAGGGCCAGCAGGACGCCAAACGACAGTATGTATTCCAAAAGCACCAAAACGCCTCCCATGATATTTCGGATGCCGACGGTGTTAACTTTTATTGGCGGGTCAATCAATAAAAACGACCTGGCAACCTGTGACACACGCCAAATGTGCCTTTTTTGACGCAAGAAACGCCGCTTCTTGCGGCGGTTGCGAAATTGGTGAACAGTGCGCGAAAGTTCTAAGGGGGGACCGGAATGGATCTTCGCGCCATTGCTATGGGGCTGACATTTGCGTTCATCTGGTCCTCGGCTTTCACCTCGGCCCGGATCATCGTTGCAGATGCGTCTCCGTTGTTTTCACTGGCTTTGCGGTTCCTGATTTCAGGGGTAATCGGTGTCGCCATCGCGCGTGCGATGGGTCAAAGCTGGAACCTGACCCGACCCCAGTGGCGAGCGACCATCCTGTTCGGAATTTGCCAGAATGCCCTGTATTTGGGTCTAAATTTCTATGCGATGCAGACGGTTGAGGCCTCGCTCGCCGCCATCATCGCTTCGACAATGCCACTTCTGGTGGCGCTGGCGGGGTGGGTGTTTCTGGGGGAAAAACTACGACCGATCGCGGTACTGGGCTTGTTTGCAGGTTTTGCTGGCGTGGCCCTGATCATGAGCACACGGATCGGCAGTGGCGTTGATATGTTCGGCGTAGCCTTATGCTGTGTCGGAGCTTTGGCGCTGACCTTTGCCACCTTGACCATTCGTGGCGCCACTTCGGGCGGCAATTTCATGATGGTGGTCGGGCTGCAGATGCTGGTGGGCTCTGCCGTATTGTTTGTCGCCGCACCCTTGTTTGAAACGATCTACATTCATCCGACCGTGTCACTGGCGCTGGCCTTCACCTACACGACCCTGTTCCCCGGCCTGTTGGCGACACTGATCTGGGTGTTGCTGCTGGACCGGATCGGCGCCACCCGCGCGGCAACCTTCCATTTCCTCAACCCGGTCTTCGGTGTCACCATCGCTGCCATCCTGCTGGGCGAAAAGCTGGGGCCACTGGACGCAGTGGGGGTTGGGATTACGACGCTTGGTATTCTGGCGGTTCAGTTGTCGCGGCAACCTGCTCAGGGCAATAAGGCCTCGACCTGACGCAGAAGCTTGGGCGCATCTGGTTTCGTGTTCGCGCCATAGGTGGCAACAACCTCACCCTCGGAGTCCAGCAGGATCTTGTTGAAATTCCAGCGGGGCTCGAACCCGGTCTGCGCCGCAACCGCCTTGTAGAACGGGTGTGCATTTGCGCCTTTCACCGGGGTAATGTCGGTCATCGGCAGGGTCAGGCCATAGTTCATCTCACAAAACTCCCTCACCTCATCGGCCGAGCCCAACTCTTGGTTGAACGAATCCGATGGCACGGCCAGAACCACAAGGCCCTGATCCGAATAGGCCTCAAACACCTTTTGCAGAGCCGCATAATGCCCGGTAAACCCGCATTGCGAGGCGGTGTTCACCACCAAAACCGGCTGGCCTCTCCAGTCTTCGATCGACAAGGTTCCCCCATCGATCGATGCGAACTCCCCCGCCAACGGAGCCGCCTGCACTGCGCGGCCGAGCAGGATCAAAACCGTCAAAAGAAACATTCTGAGCATGATTAGGTCTCCTTTTACCTACACTACGTTTCAAAACCGGTTGCAGATCACCCGCACGAACGCGCGAGGCCACTGAAATAGGACTTTGATTTCCGCGCCCCTGCCCCCAGATTATGCCACAAGAAAAACGACCGGAGGAGCCATGACCCGTTATACCAAAGACCCCGAGGCCGTCGCCGCCCTGTCCCCCGAAGAATTCCACGTCACTCAGCGCAGCGGGACCGAGCGCCCGGGCACCGGCAAACACCTGAGCAACAAGGAGCCGGGGATCTATGTGGACATCGTCTCGGGCGAGCCGCTGTTCGCCTCGACCCACAAATACGAGTCCGGCTGCGGTTGGCCCAGTTTCACAAAACCAATCATTCATGAACATGTGGAGGAATTTCACGACACCACTCATGGTATGATCCGCACCGAAGTCCGCTCGAAACACGGTGACAGCCATCTGGGGCATGTGTTCCCGGATGGTCCGCGCGAACATGGCGGGCTGCGTTATTGTATCAACTCTGCCGCACTGCGGTTCATCCATCGGGACGAGATGGAGGCCGAAGGCTATGGCGAATACCTGATCCATGTGGAGGATATCCAATGACCGATGAACGCGCCGTACTTGCCGGGGGCTGTTTCTGGGGTATGCAGGACCTGATCCGCAAACTGCCGGGCGTGTCCCGCACCCGCGTCGGCTATACCGGCGGTGACGTGCCCAACGCCACCTATCGCAACCACGGCACCCATGCCGAGGGGATCGAGATCGTTTTCGACCCTGCCAAGATCACCTATCGCGAATTGCTGGAGTTCTTCTTCCAGATCCACGATCCAACCACGCTGAACCGTCAGGGCAATGACCGCGGCATGAGCTACCGCTCGGCCATCTATTATGTGGACGATGCCCAGAAACAGGTGGCCCTGGACACAATCGCGGACGTCAACGCCAGCGGCATATGGCCCGGCAAAGTGGTGACCGAGGTCGAACCCGTGAGCGATTTCTGGGAGGCCGAGCCAGAACATCAGGATTACCTCGAGCGTATCCCGAACGGCTATACCTGCCACTTCCCGCGCCCCGATTGGGTGCTGCCCAAACGCGACGCAGCTGAATAAAGGGAAGGCCCTTTGGGGGCTATCCTGTCGCCACTCGCGGGCGGCCGCTGGCCTCGACGGTGACCATGGCTTCGACGAACACGTCCTGCGCCTCGATCCGGGCGGTTCGGATATCCCGATCAACCACGATCCGGATATCCTCGGCCCCCGCCTGACGCACGGCTCCCTCTGCCTCGGTCCGCAACACCGATTCCAATAGTTCCAACGCCTCTTCGGATTCGTTGAAATCCCGCGGCCCGTCTTCAAGATGAACCCTGAACCGGCCCTCGGACGGAGACGTGACCGTGCCCGTTCTGCGCAGGGTCAGGCGGCCCACAACGGCACCGATGGCATTGGCCACGCCTGCGTGTTCCGGCAGGATCATGCGACAGCGCAGACGCTCGCCAACCGCCGGGTAATAGCTGGAAGCCGACGCCCCTAGCCCCACAACATCCACGTTCAACGCCGTATCCAGCGCCAACAGACCGCGATGACTGGAAAGACCCTTTTGCGTCAGAACATGGCGTGCCAGCTCGGCCGATGGCACACCAAACGCTTCGGTCTCTTCTCCAAAAGCAGTCTCTAATAAGGTCAATGTGGTTTGTTCGGTCAACTGATCCACGATGATCTGCGCCAGTTCCTCCGGCGTCTTGGCCAACCTGTCACCAGTTCCAATTCGCTTGCGCGCGATCAGTTCCAGCGCCTTATGGGCGGCATCCGCATCCCACACGTCCAACCGGCCCAGAACATGGCTCGCATCTGATGGCGTCACGCCCGAGACCTGTACGATCCCGCGATCAACCAGCCGCGCCAGAGCCCCGTTCTCCATCCGGGTCCGCAACAATTCGCTGAGTGGCAGAACTTTTGCATCCAGTCTTTCCAGCAGGTCCGCTTCCCGCGCACCCAAGCCTTCGGCATGGATACCGGGAACGCGACGAGCGAAACGCGTGTCATGCTCGCCCACCGTTGTCGCCCGCAACTGCGCGTCCAAAGCGGCATGAACGGCCTCAGGCGCTTCGGCCGCAATCAACGAGACCGGCAACACCCGGCGCGGACCCAGAAACACGCCACCGCCCAAGCCTTCGGTCATCACATGCACCTGGCTATCACCACCCAGACCATGAGTTCGCATCGCAACCGCCTCGACCATGGTGCGAAACCCGCCAACCCGCGCGCCCGCCGGGTCAATTGCGGGCTTTCCGTCTCGGATCAGCGCCACATCGGTCGTCGTCCCGCCGATATCCGATACAAGGGCGTTCTCTGTTCCCGTCAGCCAGCTTGCCCCGACGATCGACGCCGCCGGGCCGCTGAGGATCGTTTCAATCGGTCGCTCGCGCGCCTGCTCGGCGCTCATCAGGGCACCGTCCCCGCGCACCACCATCATTGGCGCGGTGATACCCATCTCCAACAGCCGGTCCTGAGCGCGTCCGATTAGCCGGTCGATCATCCCGATCAGCCTGGCATTCAGCACCGCAGTCACTGCCCGTTTCGGACCATTCAGCTTGGCCGACAAGTGATGCGAGCAAGTGACCGGAGCACCGGTCCGCTCGTTAATGATCCGCGCGGCTTCCAATTCATGCGCGGGGTTCCGTGTTGCGAACTGCGCCGCAACAGCAAAGCCCGAAATGCCTTTATGAGAGTCTATAAAGGCCTCAAGCGCCGCCACGTCCAACGGCGCCGCTTCACCTCCGGCATGGGTATGACCACCCCCAACAACCAAGGCCGGATCACCTTTCAGCGCGTCCCGCAGCCCGTGCTTGTCCAGATCACTGTCCTTGAACCCGATATAGACCAGCGCCACACGCCCGCCTTGCCCTTCAACCAGCGCGTTCGTTGCCAAGGTGGTCGACAGCGACGCCATTGAAATCTGCTCCGGCGCCACCTGCGCGGTGCCTAGAACCGCCTGAATCGCCTTGCCCACACCAATCGCGAGGTCAGCCCGCGTGGTCAGGGATTTGGCCGAGGCTATCACCTCACGCTCATCCCGGATCAGCACCGCATCCGTATAGGTTCCACCCGTATCCACCCCCAAAGCCAACGCCATCGGGATCTCCTTTCTGTTCGCTGCAGATGGGTGTAGCGGTTTGGACCGACACGTCCAGCCTGTTTGCGGCACTTATGACAATCGTTGCACCGCCCAGCGCGCGGCATCGGCCACTGTGGGGTCCAGATCTTCCGTCAAACCCTGTGCAATGGGCCGCAAGTCATCCACGCCCGAGTTGCCGATGGCATACAGCACATTGCGTACAAACCGATCCCGCCCGATACGTTTGATCGGTGATCCGGAAAACTTCGCGCGAAATGCGGTGTCATCCAGCGTCGCCAAATCCGCCAGGGCAGGCGCTTTCAGATCATCTCGGGCGGCATAGCGCAAATCGCTGGCGGCAACCGCAAACTTATTCCAAGGACAAGCCGCCAGACAATCGTCGCAGCCGTATATCCGGTTACCAAGCTTGGCTCGCAGGCCTTCGTCTACTGGTCCTTTATGCTCGATGGTCAGATACGAAATACAGCGCGTCGCATCCAACTGATACGGCGCCGGAAACGCATCCGCCGGACAGGCGTCCAGACAGGCCCGACACGATCCGCAATGATCTACTTCGGCCATGTCTGACGGAAGATCCAAAGTGGTGAAAACTGACCCTATAAAGGCCCAATTGCCCCAATCTCGACTGACCAAGTTGGTGTGCTTCCCCTGCCATCCCAATCCTGCGGCATGACCCAAAGCCTTTTCCGGCACCGGAGCCGTATCAACAAAGACTTTCACCTCTCCGCCGCCCTCGGCAATCAACCAGCGCGCCAACCGTTTGAGCCGTTTCTTGACCAGATCATGGTAATCTTTGTTCTGGGCGTAAACCGAAATCGCCGCCCGGTCCGGATGATCCAACACCTCAGTGGGATCATGGTCGGGCGTATAGCTCTCGGCCAGCATGATCACCGACCGTGCCTCGGGCCACAGTGCCGCCGGGTCGCCACGCCAATGCGTCCGCTCGGCCATCCACCCCATCTGCCCATGATACCCGGCCTGCAAAAACGCCTCTAACCGGGCGGGAACCTCAGGCACGTCCCAAGGCCGACACACTCGACAGGACACAAAGCCTTCGCTCAGCGCCTGGTCTGTCAATCTTTCCTTTAAACCCGATCCGCTCTTCATCTGGCCAACAAAATCCTCGGGGGTGAATTGGCCCAAAGGGCCAAGATGGGGGCAGCCGCCGCCCTGAATTACCCTATCAGAAATCCAGATCAGCGTAATGGACTGGCGGCCGGAACCCCGGTACCTGATCCGCCAGGATCGACCGGAACGCTGGCCGCGACTTTATCTTGGCATACCAGTCTTTGACCGCCTGAGACCGATTCCAGTCCACGTCCGAGATGTAATCCAACGCCGACAGATGCGCCGCAGCGGCAAAATCGGCCAGAGTCATCTGATCCCCGGCCAGCCAACGGCGGTGATCCAGCAGCCAGGCCATGTAATCCAGATGATACTTGATCGCCTTTGCGCCTGCCTTGACGTTTTTGCTGTCGGGATAGCCCTCGCCCGTCACCTTTTTGTTAACACGCTCATACAGCAGTCGCGATGTCACTTCGTGATGGAACTTGTCATCAAACCAACCCACCAGACGCCGCACCTCGTACCGTGCTTCGGGCTTTTTGGGCATCAGCGGAGGTTCAGGGCGGGTTTCTTCGATATACTCACAAATGGCGGCGCTCTCCGCCATGACCTGTCCATCAAGACGCAATACCGGTACTTTTCCGGCGGGGTTGCGGCGTAGGAAGTCCGGGTCTTGTTCCCAGTATCGTTCCTCGACCAGCTCAACTTCGATCTTCTTTTCCGCAAGCGACAGGCGCACCTTGCGACAATACGGGGACAGGGGAACATGAAACAGACGCGCCATGGGCTTCCAATCGAACCAGTGAATACCCCCCAGCTTTAGCCTTGAGGGGCATAGGGTTTCAATCCTCGAAACAATCCGCGCGACCATCTGCGCGGATGGTGGCCGCCCCATCCAGGATCGATGTCGCCCGCCTGCGCGTTCGAACTGAGGGGTCGGTGACCGACCGATTGCGGGGAGATGGCAGAATCGCCGCGATCCGCGCCGCCTGTACGGGGCTTAACCGAGAGGCAGGCACGCCGAAATTGCGCTGGGCCGCAGCCTCGACCCCGAACACGCCCTGCCCGGTTTCAGCCACGTTCAGATAGACCTCGAGGATGCGCTGCTTGCTCCAGAAAACCTCGACAACCGGCGTGATCGAAGTTTCCAACGCCTTACGCACCCAGCTGCGGCCCTGCCACAGGAAAACGTTCTTCACCACCTGCTGTGTGATGGTCGACGCACCGCGTGTACCGCCATTTTCCAGCGCATCGCGGATCGCTTCGACGTCAAAGCCCCAGTGCAGGCAGAAATTGGCATCCTCGGCCGCCACGACCGAGCGAGCCATGACAGGCGAGATTTCCTCGATCGGCACCCAATCGCGCTCGACCTTGCCCAGTCGGCGCCATTCGGACCAGATCGTATGGGTCACCGGCGGGTTCAACACCGAATAAAGCGCCACCAGCCCAACCACAAAGACAACCACCCCCAACACAGCCCGAGTCACCCAACGGCGAATCCGCAATGTGATTGGTTTTCTTGCCTTTGACGCCTTGCTTTTCTTACTGCTCGATTTGCGCGCTGCTTTTTTTGCCATGATGTTGCTATACGACGCGGCGATTTGGTTTGAAACGGTTTAAATCGCCAGCGCGCGCGCCTCGCGCGGGCGGACGACCGGACGCGCGGTTTCCGGCATCACCGGATCTCGGCTGCGCAATTCCGGAAACAGGCTCAGCACTTCGGCCTGTGTGTCACGATCCGCCTGGCTCACCGCATGTCCGGGATAATAGCTTTCGCTTTTTGCTCCGTTGGCAATGACGATCTCATGCCGGGCAAACAGAAGGTGGATATACTCGACCTCACCACATTCGATACGGGCCACCGTGTCGTCGTTAACCAGACTATGCGCAGCGATCAGAACCTCGGAATGGCCGAAGAGGTATGGCGCACGCCAATCCGCCACCAGCATCCGGTGCTGCGGCGATACGGTCAGAGGACGATCAAGCCCCAAAACGCCGGCCTCGAACCGGATCGGGGCCAGTTTGCCCCGCGCCTCGACACGGGTGTTGCCAACCCACAGCAACGGCTGGGCGCCGTGATCGGCGGTGGTAACCATGTCCCCCGGCTGAAGGTCTTCGACCGGGCGCGGACCGTTCGGCGTTTCGATCATTGTGCCGGGCGTAAAGCAGGGCGGACCCAGCGCGTCAACATCCAGTGGCCCCTGCGTAGTAACGAAGGTTGACGATACAAAGGTGCCACTTTGCAATACCTTGCCATCAGTCGGAGTAAAAACCCGCGTTCCATCCGCAAGATAAAAGGTTGTTCCGATGTAGGTTACGTTTCCCTGACCGGATACGTTAATTGTAACCGTATCCCCCGGCCATGACCGGGTAACATCCACACCGTTGACGGTGTCGTTGTTAAACCGATCGATATCGCCATCGTCATTCTGATCCACCAGATCATATTGCTGTACCGTCAGCGTTGTTCCCGCTGCGGGCGGGTTCGCAGGGTCCATGTCAAAGAACTGGTCTGTATAGGTCGTTGGCATGTGTCTGCTCCTGCCTGCTCGTCACGTTGGACAGCAGTGTCTCTGCAAATCCCGAAGAAACTATGGCCATAGCTAGGCGCGAACAGCGCAAAAATGCAATAAATGCGGGTAAATTACTCCAAATCGGAACAAACCCGCGTGCTCCAGGAGACACGCGGGTTTTTCTTTCAGGGCTTTGCCGGTCGCTTATTCAGCCGGAACCGCCTCTGCCTCGTTGGTCAGAGGATGGCTAAGATTGTTCAGCATCTCTTTCGGGCAGACCTGCAGGAAGTTGGCTTTTTCCACATCCCAATGCTGCAGAATGTCTGCGGCCTTGCGGCTGAAGGTCTCGGCCCGATGGGTCTCGATCATCGATTTCAGCTGCTCTTCCCAATGGTCGACCGTCACCGGGCAGGTAACAAGGGTTTCCATGTTCATCAGCTTTTCGGCCCTACCTTCCGGATCGTACAGATAGGCCATACCGCCCGTCATACCCGCACCGAAATTGGCCCCGATATCTCCCAGGATTACCGCAACACCGCCGGTCATGTATTCACACCCGTTCGAGCCACAGCCCTCGATCACCACCTTGGCGCCCGAGTTGCGCACCGCAAACCGCTCGCCGGCGCGACCGGCGGCGAACAAATACCCATCGGTGGCCCCGTACAGGACGGTGTTGCCGATGATGGTGTTGTCATCCGCCTTCAGCGGGCTGACCTGCGGCGGGCGCACGACAATCATGCCGCCCGACAGGCCCTTGCCGACATAGTCGTTGGCGTCACCGGATACTTCCAGTTTCAGACCGGGCGCCGCAAAGGCCCCAAGCGACTGACCGGCCGAGCCCTGCAGTTTCACATGCAGATGGTCGGACTGAAAAGTGTTCCGCATGCCGAAATTCTGCACGATATGGCTGGAGACGCGGGTGCCCACGGTCCGGTGCGTGTTCTGCACCGCGTAAGACAGCTGCATCTTCTCACCGTCTTTCAGGAACCGGGCCGCATCGCGCACGATCTCGGCATCCAGCGTATCCGGCACCGCGTTGCGGTCCTTGTCGCGGTTGTAGACGATGTCATGCGCGCCATCGACAGTGATAAGCAGCGGATTCAGATCCAGATCGTCCAGATGCGCCGAACCACGGCTGACCTGCGCCAGCAGATCGGCCCGGCCGATGATTTCGTCGACCGAACGCGCACCAAGGCTGGCCAGCAGTTCGCGCACTTCCTGTGCGTAGAAGGTGATCAGATTCACCACCTTGTCCGCGTTGCCCGTGAATTTGGCGCGCAGGTCTTCGTCTTGTGTACACACGCCAACCGGGCAGGTGTTCGACTGGCACTGGCGCACCATGATGCAGCCCATCGCGATCAGGGCGGCGGTGCCGATACCGTATTCCTCGGCCCCCATCATCGCAGCCATGACGATGTCACGACCGGTCCGCAGGCCGCCATCGGTCCGCAGGGTCACGCGGTCGCGCAGGTTGTTCATCGCCAGAACCTGATGCGCCTCGGTAAGGCCCATCTCCCACGGCAGACCGGCATATTTGATCGAGGTCGCGGGCGACGCACCCGTACCGCCATTGTGACCCGAAATCAGGATAATATCCGCCTTCGCCTTGGCCACGCCGGCTGCTATCGTGCCCACTCCCGAGGACGCCACCAGCTTGACCGTCACCTTACAGCGCGGGTTGATCTGTTTCAGGTCATAGATCAGTTGCGCCAGGTCTTCGATCGAATAGATATCGTGGTGCGGCGGCGGCGAGATCAGGGTCACGCCCTTGGTCGAATGCCGCAGACGCGCAATCAGGTCGGTGACCTTCATGCCGGGCAGCTGACCGCCCTCACCGGGTTTCGCACCCTGGGCGACCTTGATTTCAAGCTCTTCACACTGGTTCAGGTATTCGGCGGTCACACCGAATCTACCGCTCGCCACCTGTTTGATCTTGGCCGACGGGTTGTCGCCGTTGGGTTCCGGCACGAAGTGTGCGGGATCTTCACCACCTTCGCCCGAGTCCGATTTGGCCCCGATACGGTTCATCGCAACGTTCAGCGTCTTGTGCGCTTCGGGCGACAGCGCGCCCAGGGACATGCCCGGCGTGACAAAGCGTTTGCGGATCGAGGTGATCGATTCGACCTCTTCAATCGGCATCGGCTTACCCAGCGGCTTGAAATCCATCAGATCGCGCAGATGGATTGGCGGGTTCGACTGCATTTTCGCGGAATACTGCTTCCACAGCTCATAGGACGCGCGGTTACAAGCCATCTGCATCATATGCATCGAGGTTGCTTCCCACGCGTGGGTCTCACCTGATTTACGCGCTTTGTAGAACCCACCGATGGGCAGCACATCCAGACCGCTGTCCCAACCTTTGGCGTGGATTTCCTCGACCTTGGTCTGAATGCCGGTCACGCCGATACCGGAAATCCGGCTGGTCATACCCGGGAAATACTCGGCCACCATGGCACGGCTGAGGCCTACGGCCTCAAAGTTCAGACCCCCACGGTAGGACGAGATCACCGAGATGCCCATCTTGGCCATGATTTTCAGCAAGCCCTGATCGATCGCCTCGCGGAAGCGGGCGACATTTTCGGTCAGGGTACCGTCCAGCAGACCACGGTCGATGCGGTCGGCCAGCGAGTCTTCGGCCAGATAGGCGTTCACAACTGTTGCACCACACCCGATCAGAACCGCAAAGTAATGCGGATCGATACATTCGGCCGAACGGACATTCAAAGAGCAGAAGGTGCGCAGCCCCTGACGGGTCAGATGCGAATGCACCGCACTGGTGGCAAGGATCATCGGCATTGCCACACGACCCTGACCCGAGTTCATGTCGGACAGTACCAGATGCCCGGCGCCGGACCGCACGGCCTCTTCTGCTTCGGCTCTGACACGGGCCAATGCGGCGCTCAGGGCCCCCCGGCCGGGTTCAAAGCTGCAGTCGATCTCGGCCAGCGGAGAATTGAAGTTCTCGACCAGCTTGTCCCATTGAGCGTTGCCGACAAAGGGGCTTTCCAGAACGATGATCTCGGTCTGGCTGCTGTCTTCGTCCAGCACGTTTTTGAGGTTGCCGAAGCGCGTTTTCAGCGACATCACGCGATATTCACGCAAAGAGTCGATCGGCGGGTTGGTCACCTGGCTGAAGTTCTGGCGGAAGAAATGGCTGAGCGGGCGGTATTGCTTGGACAGAACCGCCGACGGGGTGTCGTCGCCCATCGAAGCGATGGATTCCTTGCCGTCCTCGGCCATTGGCGCGAGGATCTGCTCCAGTTCCTCAATCGAATAACCCGCCGCGATCTGACGCTTACGCAGCTCTTCGCCCGAGAAAATTGGCGCCTCGGACACTTCGGCCAGCGTAGTGTCAAGATCGTTGATCTTGCCAACCCAGTCACCGAAGGGCAGCGCGCGCGCCAGCTTGTCCTTGATCTGCTTGTCGCGGAACAGCTTGCCCTTTTTCATATCAACGGCCAGCATCTGCCCCGGTCCCAGCGCGCCCTTTTCGGTCACGGATGCCTCGTCAATCGGCACCATGCCGGCCTCGGAGCCCGCGATGACCAGCCCATCGCCGGTCACCACATAGCGCATCGGACGCAAACCGTTCCGGTCCAGACCGGCACAGACCCAACGGCCATCGGTCATCGCCAAGGCTGCAGGGCCGTCCCACGGCTCCATCACCGAGTTGCAGTAGGAGTACATGTCACGCCACGCCTGTGGCAACTCGACCGCCTGCTTGGACCAGCTTTCCGGCACCAACATGGTTTTCGCCATCGGAGCGGAACGGCCCGCACGCACCAGAACCTCGAAAACCGAGTCCAATGCGGCCGAGTCTGATGATCCGCCGGCGATGATCGGCTTGATGTCTTCGGCATAGTCGCCAAAGGTGCCGCTGGCCATGCGAATTTCATGGCTCTTCATCCAGTTGATATTGCCCTTCAGCGTGTTGATCTCGCCGTTATGGGCCAACATGCGGAACGGCTGCGCCAGCCACCATTGCGGGAAGGTGTTGGTCGAATAACGCTGGTGATAGATCGCGAAGGCTGATTCAAAGCGTTCGTCCATCAGGTCTGGGTAGAAGACGGCGACCTGCTCGGCCAGCATCATGCCCTTGTAAATGATCGAACGGCAGGACAGTGACGCCAGATACAGGCCGGAGATACCAGCAGCAGTGGCGGCTTTTTCGATGCGGCGGCGGATGACATAAAGCTCACGCTCGAAGGTCTCTTCGTCCACGCCCTTGGAATTTGAGATCAGAATCTGCTCAATCTCCGGCCGGGTCGCATTGGCCTTGTCGCCCAGACAGGTCACATCGACCGGCACATGGCGCCAGCCATAGATGTAATAGCCCATCCGAAGAACTTCGGTTTCCACGATGGTCCGACATTGTTCCTGCGCGCCGAAATCGGTGCGGGGCAGGAAAACCTGACCAACGGCGATCAGTTCGTCCAGATTCGGTTCGTGGCCAGTACGACGAATCTGATCATAGAAGAAGGGCACCGGGATCTGCACATGGATACCCGCGCCGTCGCCAGTTTTACCATCAGCATCCACCGCTCCGCGGTGCCAGATCGCCTTGAGTGCATCGATCCCGGCATCCACAACCTTGCGCGACGGCTTGCCGTCAACGGATACAACAAGGCCCACACCGCAGGAGGAATGCTCCTCTTCCTCGGAATAGAGACCGTTTTCCGCCATCCATTTGCGTTTGGCTTCCTCGGCCCGCACCCAATCGGCATCATGTTTGGTCATTGGCTGTCTCCTTCTTCCGGCTGGGCGTACATGGCTTCGACCTCGGCTTTGGTCATCTGCCGGCGCTCACCTGCGAACGCGTACCCATCGGGCTTTTTGTCGATATAAAGTTCCAGTTTCAGCGGGTTTCCTGTGTCTTCAAACAGGCCCGCTGCAATTTGCGTGTGTCCGTGCATCTCGCCCGGCAGAGTGATGCGGTACCAAAGTGCCGAGCCACACTCGGTACAAAAGGCACGCTCGGCCCAGTCGGACGAGGTAAAGGTTTTGACCGGGCCCAATGCGGCATAGCCGGGTTCGGCCTGAAACGTCACCAGCATCGAGCTGGTCCAGCGACGGCACTGGTCGCAATGACATGCGCCCAGCGAGTCTTTCGCCGGGGTGGCGGTCACGGTGACCGCGCCACACATGCATTGGCCTTGCAATTCGGGCATTCGAACCCTCCTGTCGCTGGGCGTTGGTTTACTCGGCTGCGACGGCAGCCTTGGCGTTGAACCGGTCGATGATCGCATCGGCACAGTCGCGGCCGTCACGGATCGCCCAGACCACCAGCGAGGCACCACGCACGATGTCACCAATGGCATAGACACCATCCATTTCGGTCTCGCCGGTCTGGAACGCGGCCTTTACGGTGCCCCAACGGGTCACCGGCAGATCGGGCTGGCCGAACAGGGTGGGCAGGTCTTCGGGCTCGAAACCCAGCGCCTTGATCACCAGATCGGCCTCTTCGACGTAATCCGCGCCTTCGATCACTTCAGGCGCTTGACGGCCCGAGGCATCGGGCTGACCCAAACGCATCTTCTGAACCATAACGCCCGAGACCTTGTCGCCACCGGTGAAACCCTTGGGCGCGCTGAGCCATTCGAAGATCACGCCTTCTTCCTCGGCGTTCTGCGTTTCGCGCTGCGAGCCCGGCATGTTCGCGCGGTCGCGGCGGTACAGACATTTGACCGACGTCGCGCCTTGACGGATCGAGGTGCGTACGCAGTCCATCGCAGTGTCTCCGCCGCCGATGACAATAACCTTTTTGCCGTCGGCGTTCAGGCGACCATTGTCGAAGTCTTCAACTGCATCCCCAAAGCTCTTGCGGTTCGAGGCGGTCAGGAAGTCGATGGCTTTCTCGATGCCGGCCAGACCGCTGCCAGGCATGGACAGGTCACGCGACTTGTAGACGCCGGTCGCAATGATCACCGCGTCGTGCTTAGCGTGGATTTCTGCAAACTTGGCGGCGTCCACGTCGCAGTTTAAAACGAACTCGACCCCGCCGTCGGCCAGCAGGTCGTTGCGGCGCTGGACAATTTCTTTTTCCAGTTTGAAGCCCGGAATGCCGTACATCAGCAGTCCACCTGCGCGGTCATATCGGTCGTAGACGGTGACCTGAATACCCGCGCGGCGCAACATGTCGGCTGCGGCCAAACCACCGGGGCCACCGCCGATGATGCCGACGCTCTCGCTGCGTTCGGCGCCCGGAGCGACCGGTTTCACCCAACCTTTGTCCCAGGCGGTGTCGGTGATGTATTTCTCGATGGTGCCAATGGTAACGGTGCCGTGACCGGACTGTTCGATTACACAATTGCCTTCACAAAGGCGGTCCTGCGGGCAGATACGGCCGCAGATTTCGGGGAAAGTGTTAGTGGCCTGGCTGGTCTGGTAGGCCTCCTCCAGACGACCGGTCGCGGTCAGGCGCAGCCAGTCGGGGATGTTGTTGTGCAGCGGGCAGTGCGACTGACAATAGGGCACACCGCACTGGCTGCAGCGACTGGCTTGTTCTTCTGCCTTGGCCGACGCAAATTCAGCATAGATTTCGTCAAAGTCTTCTTTACGTGCTTCGGCGGCACGCTTTTCAGGCATGACGCGGTCGATCTGCACAAATTTCAGCATCGGTTGCTTGGCCACGGGTCGGACTCCATGAATTGGCTTGGTCGGACTTCTTTAAGAGATACGGTTTCGGATGAAAAGTCAATTGTGCTGACCTAAATTGAAAAAATCTGAGATGGAAACTGAAATCCTCCGAAAATATTCGGTTTTTTGGTTCCGAATCGGACCTATTTACGCGCTTTCCTTTTCGGCACCACACTTATACCCATTGCGCGCAACGAACACGTGGCGGCAGCACGGCAGGTTAAATGAGTTTTTTTCAGTTGATTCTCGCGGCAATTATTCAGGGTATCACCGAATTTCTGCCGATATCTTCCTCGGGTCATCTGATCCTGCTGCCCAGCCTGACCGGCTTGGACGATCAGGGGCTGGCAATCGATGTTGCCGTGCATGTGGGCACTTTGGGCGCCGTGGTTTTGTATTTCTGGTCCGATGTGAAGCAAGCCATGGCCGGTCTGCCACGCGCCCTGACCGGGCGTGTCGATACCCCTCAGGCCCGACTGGCACTGGGCCTGATCATCGCAACGATTCCCACCGTCATCGTTGGCGCTATCCTGTACAAAACCGGGCTCAGCCAATCCTTGCGTTCGATGGCCGTGATTGGCTGGACTATGCTGGGTTTCGGGCTGGTGCTGTATTGGATGGACCAGAAAGGCCCACAGACCAAGCAGGCCGGAGACTGGGGCCTACGGGACGCCTTTATCATGGGATTGTGGCAGGTTCTGGCGCTGATCCCTGGCACTTCGCGGTCAGGTATCACCATCACCGGCGCGCGACAGTTGGGTTACAGCCGCGAAGACGGCGCACGGATTGCGATGCTGATGTCGATCCCGACGATTCTGGCTTCGGGCGTGCTTCTATCGGTGGATGTGATCCAAGAGGCGGACGCGCAACTGGCGAAGGACGGCGCGATTGCCGCCTTTTTCGCCTTTGTCTCGGCCCTGCTTGCGCTGACCCTGATGATGCGCCTGCTGCGCAGCGTCAGCTTCACGCCCTATGTGGTCTATCGCGTGATCCTGGGTGCGATCCTGCTGGTGATCGCCTACAGCTGATCAGGCCGCAGGTTGCTGGCCGAGTTCTGGATGTCGTCATACTGACCGGCAGGGCGGAACTTCCACAGGTAATCCGGCAGTACCGATTCCAGCGTGGCCGGTTCGATTCCCAGATCGTCAAAGCCCTTGGCGCCCTCGGACACCACGTTGTCACGACGCAGGCTCTTCAGCTGGTCGCGGGTCAGGATGTGGTTCGGGAACAGCTGAAAGCTGACGAATTTTGCGATATCCAGCACGCCCGCCATGATCCTGGCAGCAAAGAACGGCACCCCGATTATGACACGGCGGCGGTGGATCACCCCCAGCATCTGCTGCATCAGCGCGCGGAATGATTTCACCTCCGGCCCGCCCAGCTCATAAGTGCCAGCCTCAGCCTGACCCAAAACGCCCTGAACAGCGGCTTTGGCTACGTCATCCACGTAAACCGGCTGGAACTTGGTTTCCGCCCCGACCAGCGGCAGGAACGGCGCCATCCGGGTCATTCCGGCAAAGCGGTTAAAGAACTGATCCTCGGTCCCGAAAATGATCGATGGACGCAAGATCATCGCATTCGGCATATGCGCCAGCACGCCAGCTTCACCCTGCGCCTTAGTGCGGGAATACTCGCTGTTGGAGACTGCATCCGCTCCGATCGCCGAGACATGTACCATACGTGCAACGCCCTGTTCTGCGGCGATACGCGCGATCCGCTCGGCCCCTTCGGCCTGCACGGCATCAAATTCATTCTTGCCCAGCTCGTTCAGCACGCCGACACAGTTCACCACCGCATCCGCGCCATGCATAACTGCGGCCACCGAAGCATCATCGCGGATGTTACACAGAATGGGTTCAACCTGACCAACCACACCGTAGGGTTTGACGAACATCGCTTCGTTAGGTCGGCGAACAGCGACCCGCACGCGCCATCCTTCTTTCGCCATGCGACGTGCGATATAACGGCCGACAAATCCCGATCCGCCATAAATCGTGACCAGTTTGGACATGCGAGGGCTCCTGCTGATGGATCTTGATCCGATCTACCGCCCAAAGCCCCGGCAAACAAGGCGCAATAACGCCGCGCATCTGGGAAAAAAGACGGATTCTGGTCTGTTTGAGGCAACGGCCAAAAAACTTTTAGAAAACTTTCCGAATCGTGTTGACGCCCCCCGCCAGTAGGCTTAAACGCGCCTCCACGACACCTGCCCAGGTGGCGGAATTGGTAGACGCGCTAGCTTCAGGTGCTAGTGTCCGTATGGACGTGGAGGTTCGAGTCCTCTCCTGGGCACCAAATCCCCCGATAACGTAAAAGAGCAATTCGCACGTTCGGATTCTAACCGTGTCTGCGGGAGTCACCCCCTGTTCTCATAGATTGCTTAGCCACCGCTTCAGGCCATGGTTCCGACCTTCCGATTCCGGTCAAGTTTTTCTGGAGTGAAAGCCCCGTTGGAGCGGTTGAAACGTCAGTTTCTAAAGTGACGTGGCGTCGCGGCGCGTAAGCCTCTCCTTCAACATCTTTACGTAAAGGTAAGGATTGAAATCATTTTTTGATTGAACGGTTAAAAAATGACGCAGAAGGTTAAATTCTTCCCCCTTGTCCGAAAAAACACGGTGCGTAAATGCCCCCTGTCGCTGCGGACCGCCACTCACGGATCATCGATCCTTGAGCCCGAAACCAGCGGGTTCGGATCAGGTCCGCAGCGGCAAGTTTTTAAGACCGGAATTTTGGAGGAAGGTGGCTATGCATATCAGATCATTTCTCAATCGCTTCAAAACGACCAAATCGGTACAGGGCGCTGTTTCTGAGGACATGGAAACCATGTCGGCAACGGGCCGCAGGGTTTCCCCGATCAAAAAATCCGAACTGACCGCGCTGTTCCAAACCGTTTTGGAAGAAAAACGCGACGATCTTCCGGCCGGGCGCAAGTAACATGCGCCTGACCTTCCTGCTCCCCGGTATTATTGCGTGACCGGGGGCCGTTTCAAACCCTTGATTTTTCAAACTTTTCCCAGGCCGATTGAAATGCCTGAAAATCAAATCCCGGCTGGGTGGCGGCATCAAGGACGATGCGTTCCGTGCTCAGCAGTTTCTGGATCGCAGCCTCAAGCTGATTGACAACATCCCCTGGCACCACAAGCGCACCATGCCTGTCGGCGTGGATCAGATCACCGGAGTTGACCGTCAGGCCAAAGACCGACACCGGCGTATCGAGCGCGCGTACATGGACAAAGCCATGGCTGGGCCCGACCGATCCGGCGACCACCGGGAAGCCTTCGGGCAGATCGCCGAGGTCGCGCATGACACCATTGGTCAGAGCGCCCGACATGCCAAAGCCTTTGTGCACGGTGGTGTTGATCTCACCCCAATAGGCACCGATGCAGTTAGGGAAGTCGACATCCTCGATCACCGCAACTGAGGGAGCAGGGCCCTCGGCCATGTATTTGTAATAGGCCATGCGGCGCTCCTTGATGACTTCCGGCGCCTCAGACGGCGGCTGTACCGCGGCGATCTTCGCGGTGCGGGCATATCCCACGATCGCGGGCTCGGACGGGGCCGAACACAGCATTGTACCGCGGGTGAACGCATTGAACCCGCGCTTGCCCTGCGCCACCTCGATGGCGTTGCAGACGGTGGGCGTGTCGACCTTGCGCAACAGGGTCAGAAGGAACGGTGTCATTTGGCCTCCAGCCAGCGGATCAGGGCCGCTGTCGTGTCGTGGGGTTGTTCCAGAGTGGGCAGGTGCCCGGCCTGCTCGATGATTTCCAAGGTACTGTTGGGCAGCAGCTCGTGCATGAGATGATGGCGCTCGACCGGGCACAGACCATCCTCGCGGCCGCATAGAACCAGCGATTTGCCAGTATAAGTTTTCAGTGTTTCAGACTGGTCGGGACGATCCATCAGGGCCCGGGATTGGCGCAGGAACACGTCCGCGCCGAGATCCATCGCCATCGCCATGCACTGATCCAGAATGGCACCCTGATTAGGTCCATCGGCCAGATAATTGGGCTTCATCTCGTCCCGCATCACCTGCCGCAGCTTGCCCGCGCGCACAGCCTCCATCTGCGGGCCGCGCCTTTCCCTGACCTCGGGCTTTTCGGCCAGCGGGTTGGTGTCCAGCAGGGCCAGCTTTTCGACCCGGCCGGGGTCTTGACGTACGACCTCCATCGCGACGATGCCGCCCATCGACAGCCCTGCCAGCGCAAAGACCGGCGGCGCGTTGACCAGGATATCAGCAGCCATCGCCTGCACGCTGTCCTGCGTCGCCAGCGGGAAGGTCAGCAACGGTCGGGACCCGGACAAAGCGGCAATCTGCGGCTGATACAGCCGCGCGTCGCACATCATGCCGGGCAAAAGAACCAGCGGCGTCATACAGATGCCAGTTTTGCGCCCTCGGACAACGCACTCAGCTTGGCATAGGCGATATCGGGGTCGACCGCGCCAAAACCCGCGAAGGTTCCAAAGCCGCAGTCACTGCCTGCAATCACGCGATCTGCGCCAACGATATCGGTGAAACGCGTGATGCGTTGCGCGACCAATTCGGGATGTTCAACAAAGTTCGTCGTGGTGTCGACAACGCCGGGAACCAGAACCTTGTCGTCTGGAATCTCGGCCTGGCGGTCGCGGAACACGGTCCATTCATGGGCGTGACGCGGGTTCGAGGTTTCGAACAACACATAGCGGGACTTTGTGTTCATCAGCGTCGTAAACACCTTGTCCATGGCGATGTCACAGCAATGCGGTCCTTCGTAATTGCCCCAGCAGATATGCACTCGAACTCGATCCTGGGGGACGTTTTGCAGCGCGTGGTTCAACGCCTCGACATGCATGTCTGCGATCTTGACGAATTCCTCATCGGACAGGTCGGTGAACAGCATGTGGCGCGAGAGCGCAAGGTCGGGACAATCCAGTTGCAAATCCAACCCGGCAGCCACGATGGTTTCATATTCGTCCTTCATCGCATCCGCCAGCGCAGCCAGGTACGCCTCGCGCGTGGGGTAGAAATCGTTTCGCAGGAACAACGAGATGACGCCCGGGGATGCGGCATTCATGAACCCCCGCTCGGCCCCGTGCTGCGCCATCGCAGCCTTGAGGTTAGCGATGTCCTTCTCCAGCTCGCCCTGCCCCTTGGAGCGCACCTCTCCGGTGCATTGCGGGCGGGCGTATTGGGGTGTGCCACCGTCATCGGCCAGCCGTTGCAGGAAACCGGGGAACATCTTCAGATCAGCCGGGGCATTGCGCGGGCTGTCGCCCGAAAACCCGGTATAGCGATCCTTGACATAGGTGGCGTAGGAAATCTTTGAGGTCTCGCCATCGCT
The DNA here is from genome assembly GCF_059609725.1 of Ruegeria sp. YTSC199. Classification (NCBI taxonomy): domain Bacteria; kingdom Pseudomonadati; phylum Pseudomonadota; class Alphaproteobacteria; order Rhodobacterales; family Roseobacteraceae; genus Ruegeria; species Ruegeria sp. YTSC199. The sequence goes on along the minus strand of NZ_JBXWMF010000022.1, from coordinate 23,869 downwards.
GACGATATCCACCCCGGCCTCAACCTGTTTGCGCACGGTCTCGGATACGGCATTCGCCATGCTCGCATCGAAAGCGGCCTGATCGAAAGATTCTTCGCGTTCGCGGGCAAAAATGAAATCCACCACCTCTTGCGAGCGTGGCAGGGACCCGACATGTGTTGTTTTTACGGTCATGGAACCTCCGTTAATTCTTGCGCGCCATCAGCACGGTATGGCTTTGGGTATCCGGATCCTTGGCCAGGAACCCGGTCAGGATCATCCCGTTTTCCTCAAGGCAAGAGGCATAGGCTGCGGGCGAAAGGGATGCGTGATACACCGGCTCTCCGCCAACGGTGCCTTGTTCCTCACCTGCGCTGGGGCCGACGGTCAGCATCAGCATCCCGCCCGAGCGCAGATGACGCGCCATGCGGGCGATGCAATCTCTCTGTTCCTCTGCCGTCAGGTGGAAGAAACTGTTCCAGGCGATGATGCCGTCAAAGCTCTGATCCAACTCGAAATCACGCATATCCGCCTGCCGCCAATCGCCATCGGGCCAGCGGTCGCGGGCGATCTCAAGCATGGCTTCCGAGAAGTCGACACCGGTGACGGTGAACCCTTCGGCCTTGAACCAGCGGGCGATGGGTTCTCCGGTCCCGCAGCCCATATCCAGAACGTGATCGCCCGGCTTCAGGCTGGCGGTGAAGCGCGCCAGCCAGCGCGCTTCGAACAGGGCCTTTGAACGTTGCGCATCATAGGCCCTGGCCTGCCGTTCATAGACGGCATGGGTATCGCCGGGATCGACCATCATCCGACCCAGGTGGCACCGGCAGGATCGTCGGTTGCCGTGATCCGGTACAGACCCGCCTGACCGGTCATGGAGGGCGCGACGCTGTAGCTCTCACCCGCCATAACCAGCGCGGTATCACCGTTGGACAATGTCGTTTCATACCCGTCTACCGTGATGCGCCAATGGCCACTGGCTGGCATCAGGACTACCGGTTTTTCGGCTGTCACCGGATCGTTGACGGCCGAACCGCGGGTCAGAAAATCGACCTCGAAGCCCGGCTTGTCCTTGATAATGCCGGTCTCACCGATCACCTCGGCAGGATTGTCTGCCGCCAGTGCCATCAGGTCCCAATAACGCGCCACGTATTTGCCGATCACGGCATCGACGGGCACCTCTGGATAGGCTTTCAGCTCTTCTTCGGTAAGCAAAGGCATGGGGCGCACGTTGTGCGGCAGTTCCTGACCTTTTTTGCTGTCATATAGCACACCGTTTTCGCCCAGCATCAGGCCATGCGCCTGCGCGTCCTCAATGACCTGAGGTGCCCATGTCACGCCGCCACCAGCGTCGTCGCCGCCGAGGATCGACATGATCATGCCGTAGTCGTCACCAACGTTCTCGAACCCGCGGAAAATGCCGGTCGGGATGTTGAAGATATCGCCTTCCTCGGCGATGAACTCACCGGCCGTGCCATAGCGGCCCCAGAAGAAACGCCAACGGCCCTTGGCGACAAAGAAGACCTCGGCCGTGGTGTGGCTGTGCAGCGAGTTGCGGCATTTCGGCGGCTGACCCGCAGCACCGATGTTGAAACCGATCCTGTCGGTGATGTGGACGTGCTGATCGGGGGATTCCGATACGCCGCCACCGATGATTGTGAAGTTTTCCTTCTGATCGCTGCCCGGGGTATGGGCGTCGATAAAGGCAGTTTTGCAGGGTTTCAGCTCGCCGTAGCGGACGATGCGTTGTTGGATGGTGCTCATTTTAATCTCCTAACGGGTTTGATGTTGCAACAGGGGGTCAGCCCGTTGCCCCGGGAGGGCGATTGTTCAGCCGCTTTGCCCGCAAAGAGGCCCGGTGGCAGTGATACCGCCGGGTTCCTTCGCTGGCATCAAGAGGGGCTGGCACCAGAGGCATTACACGTCCCCGGTCGCCAGAAGAATCTGTTTCCAAACCGATGATTCATCGAACAGGGTCCACTCCCGGCGCAGCCTGACATCACCGCCGGTCAGTTCTCCCCATTCAGCGTGGCTAATGCCCAGTACATAAATTTCCGCGCCAGTTGGCATACCAAACGCGCCCCAGCCATCGTGCTTACCGTGAAGACTCCAGCGGATAGCCGAGCGTGGAGGCATGTTCGCGTCATCGCGTCCGATCTGGTGATGGACAGTGAAGGTCGCATTGGGCATCGCCGCGCGCAACGACATCCAGAACCGATCCACCGAGTCCCACCCGTGTCCGGTGACACCACCCGGGAATTCGGACTGCACGGCCCGGTCATAAACACGTTCGACCGCACCCATATCCGCGCTCATCATCCGGGTCAGCAGATCGGCATGACGCTGACCCCACTCGTTGTCGTTTCCGCGCCCCTTGTAGGGGCCTTCGACGTCGTTGGCCGGGGTCAGCGGCCTGACGCAGTTTTCCGGCCCACCTTCCCGCGCAATCAGATCGGCGGCGTATTCCTTGGTGTCCCAGCCCATCTGGCGAACGATGGCGCCCTGGTCCCGGATCAGCCATTCGTCATTGATCATGTTGTCGATCGCATGGCAATCGGCCAGGATTCGGTACCGCAGTTTGGTTCCGGTGGGCTTGCCATACACCCCCTCGGCCAAATGCGTCGCAGTTGAGATGATCCGGTGAGAGCTGAGCATGCCGTTCTCCGGTGTTCCCGACCAGATCACGTCCTCTCCCAACAGTTGGCGATCCGGGAACTCGGCCAATGTAGCCATTGTAGCGCCGATGACATTCTGGTTGCCCAGCACGACGGACCCCGGTGCGCGGACAACAATGTCCTCGGCGTAGTACTCGTGCAGAGTCGAGATGCCGCGGTCTTCCCAAATCTCTTTGGTAATACCGATGATATAGTCGGGAAAATCCCGAAACTTCGGATCGAAGCCTTTCATGTCTCTGTCCTTTGTGGTGACCAGCCCCTGGGCAACCTGGCCGATGTCCGCACGACCAGAGGCCCGTCAATGGCCACTTTGCGCGGTTTCGCCGTTGCCGGGGCGTCGATATGTTCAAGCAATGCGGCGACGGTTTCCGCTACCATAAGATTGGCGCGCTGCCGGATCGTTGTCAGGTTGTACGCAGGCCACCCGGCGGGCGGCACGTCGTCATATCCCACGACCGAAACGTCCTCGGGCACACGCAGGCCCAGTTCAAACCGGATCACGTCCATCACTGCCAACGCCATGTGATCATTGGCGACAAAAATCGCGTCCGGTAGGGCCTGAGGTGGGACATCAAACATGCGCCGGGCCGCCGCCCGCGTCTTTTCAGTGTCAAAGTCACCAACCTCATGGGCAAACAAGCTCTGTCCGGCTTCCGACAGTACAGCACGGAACCCGGCCTCGCGGTCGCGCTGGGTCGAGGCACCCTGCCAGCCAGCGATATAGCCGATACGCTCGTGCCCTCCGGCCAGAAGGAACTCGGCCACCTTGCGCCCGCCCACATAGTTGTCGGATGTGACCGAGGTAATGCCTTCGATATCCTGACTACGGTTGAACAGCACGACCGGCACTCCAGCCTGCTGGCAGCGCATCGCAATTTCCGACGACATGGCAACCGAGGCCAAAATGACCCCATCTACCTGATAGTCGAGAATCTCCGCCATTACGTCTTCGATGTTCCCGGCCGTCCTCGAAGCCATGAAGATCAGAACATGATAGCCCTTTTCCTGCAGCGCATTGGACAGTTTCTCAAGCGCTTCGGGATAAAAGTAGTTGTCCAGATACCCGACCACCAGACCGATGATCCGGCTTTTTCCCGAAACCATCGCCCGCGCCAGTACATTGGGGCGATAACCAAGTTCGGCGGCGGCCTTGCGCACCTTTTCTTCAGTCTTCTTACTTACAGAGGCACCGGGCGTGAACACTCGGCTGACCGCCGATTGGCTGACACCCGCCAGCTGCGCAACCTGAAGAGAGGTAACTTTCTCAGCCATCAGTCCGCCGTCCAACCTCCGTCAATCAGCATCGATGTTCCCGTGACCAATGCCGAGGCGTCCGAGGCCAGGTAGGTCACCGCGCCCATGATGTCCTCGACCTCACCGACCCGGTCCAGCTTGATCTTTTCCATGATCCAGGCGGCCCGTTCGGGATTGTCGAACGTGGATTGGGTCAATGGCGTGCGGATGAAGGTCGGGCACACCGTATTGATGCGGATGCGTTGCTTGCCCCATTCAATGGCCATGGCTTTGACCATACCCTCCAGCCCATGTTTGGTGGCGCAATAGAGCGCACGGTCAACGCCACCCACATGACCCATCTGGCTTGAAATATGGATGATCGACCCGGGCTTGCCCGCCGCCATCAACGCCTTGGCTGCATAAGACGACAGAAAGTAGGCCGAGCGCAGGTTGACGTTGGTGACCGCGTTGAAATCCTCGGGAGAGGTTTCAACCGCCGGGCCATGACGCGCCGTTCCGGCAGAGTTCACCACCACATCAAAGACACGACCGTCGAACAGGTCGCGCAACGCCGCAAGATCACCCTGATCCACCACGGCTGCCTCCGCCGACCAGCCCTGCGCTTGAAACGCGGCGACGGTTTCGTTCAAACGATCCGCACCGCGCGCAGCGCAGACCACATGCGCGCCCGCTTCGGCCAGCGCCACGGCGCAGCCCTGCCCAATGCCAGATGACGCACCGGTGACAAGGGCAGTTTTGCCCAACAGAGAAAACGAAGGGGTGCGGGGCAGATCACTCATCAGCTCATTCCATCTGGTATATTAATGCGCCCCATGTTGCGGGCCTTGTTGAATTCCCGCAGTCGGGCGAAAACGTCAACGCCAAGCTGGCGATACGCGTCCAGAAGATCGACCAGAACCCAGTTTTCGCGGATTTTGCCGTTTTCCACCCGCCAGAAATCGAGGCTGCGCATGGTGATCCGCTTACCCGAGGGCGCAATCCCCATCCAGCCATCATGGGTCACGGTCTGGATCATGTTGGGCCAGCCGGTCACGGCGGCATAGTCACCATCACCAAAGAAGTGATAGGTGATGTCATCCACATATTGCCCACGATCCGGCATCCCGTTCAGAAACGGAATCTGGTGCCAGTTTCGGAATCCGGAAAACCCACGCCCGGTACCGATGCCCGCCGGGCCATACCAATTCATGCGGTGATGCCAGAACCGCTCTGGCTCCATCACCTCCGGCCCGCCCTGTGAGGGGTGTTTTTTCAGGTGTTCAAGCATATCGATGATGTGCTGACAGGCCGCTTGCCCCTTGGCCGCATCATGGGGACCGGGCACAAAACCGTCCTGCGTGGCTGGTCCGGGCACGTGCCATTCGCGACCCAGGCTGGGGGCCATCGGCCAGGCATTTGCCTGCATCATCACCTCGGGGACGTCCCACAGGGCCTGCATCTCAACCACTTTGCCATCTGCGAAACGATAGAACTCGTGGAACCGCATCGTCACCTGATGGCCGGTCGGCGGGATATCCAGCCACGGCTCGGTGAAGGTGCCGGTGTAGTAACCACCGCATCCAACCCAATCGGCCCCATGTTCATCCGGGCCAGCCATGACGATATAGTCACGGCGCTCCAGATCGGGCCAGGCCGACTGCAGGTCTTTGTATGCGGTATCGAAATACGCGTCGCTGCCAGTGCTTTCGCCAAAGGGATGGCATAGCCTGTAGACAGCATCAGGGGCACTGACATCTGCCAGCGCCCTGCGCACACCGTCCTCGCTAAAGTCGTACATCGCCGCCCGAAGCGGCGCGATCAGCGATTTATGATGTGTGTGTGTGTCACTCATTCAGCGGCGTCCCGATAGGGCGCGGGCTCACCGTAAGGTACGTTGATCCCGCCATAGCGACGCACTCGGATGTTGCACTGCTCGGCATGGCCAACAAACCCTTCGAGCAGACACAGGCGCGAGCCATATTCACCGATCAGCGTCGCCGCCTCATCGGTCAGAACCTTCTGATAGCTGTGCGTCTTCAGGTATTTGCCGACCCAAAGGCCACCAGTGTAACGACCCGCCTTCTTGGTCGGCAGTGTGTGGTTGGTGCCGATTACCTTGTCCCCGTTCGAAACATTGGTGCGCGGACCAAGGAACAGCGCGCCATAGCAGGTCATGTTCTCAAGGAACCAGTCATCGCGGTCGGTCATGACCTGGACGTGCTCGGACGCGATATCATCGGCGACCTGCAGCATCTCGTCATAGGTGTCGCAGACGATCACTTCGCCATACTCATCCCAGGACACTTTCGCAGTGCCGGCGGTCGGCAGAATGCCCAGCAGACGGTCGACTTCCGACAGGGTTTCCTCGGCCAGTCTGCGCGAGTTGGTCAGCAGAACGCAGGGACTGTTATAGCCATGCTCGGCCTGACCCAGCAGATCAGTGGCGCAAAGCTCGGCGTCGGCTGCGGTCTCGTCGGCGATGACCATGGTCTCAGTTGGACCGGCGAAGAGGTCGATGCCCACGCGGCCGAACAGCTGGCGCTTGGCTTCGGCAACAAAGGCGTTACCAGGGCCAACCAGCATGTGAACCGGATCAATGGTCTCGGTCCCGATGGCCATGGCACCGATGGCCTGAATTCCACCCATGACATAGATCTCATGCGCGCCGCCCAGATGCATGGCCGCGATCACGGCTGCGTTCGGCTTGCCGTTGAACGGAGGCGTGCAGGCGATGATGCGTGGAACACCCGCGACCGAGGCTGTCGCCACGGACATATGCGCCGAAGCCACCATCGGGAACTTGCCGCCGGGCACATAGCAGCCAACGGACTGAACGGGGATGTTCTTGTGACCCAGGATCACGCCCGGCAGGGTTTCGACTTCGATATCCACCATCGAGTCACGCTGTGCCTGCGCAAAGTTGCGCACCTGCTCCTGCGCGAACTTGATGTCCGCCAGTTCACGGTCGGTCAGCTGGCCGATCAGATCGTCAATCTCTTCCTGCGACAGCCGGAAGGACGCGGGCGAGTAGTTGTCGAACTTCTCGCTCAGCTCGCGCACGGCGGCGTCGCCACGGGTTTCGATGTCTTTCAGCGTGGTTTCCACCACGGCGCGTGTCTTTGCGTCGTCCTCGGCCCGGTCGGCGTCAGACTTACCGCGTTTGAGATACTCAATTGCCATTGTCTAAACCCTTTTTATTCAGGACGAGGAGCTGTTTTCTCGCCACGGTCATAGGCTTCCCAGCCTTCACCGTTGAAGATATCGACACCCAGCTGCGCGGCGACATGGGCGAAATCGACGTTCACCCAGTTGTCGACGATCTTGCCGTCGACCACTTTCCAGAAATCCATGTAGCGGATCTCAACCCGTTTGCCGGTGGGCGCGATGCCCAGAAACTCGCCGGAGTGGGTGGCCTCTTGCCGACCAAAGGCCGCGGCCCACTCACCCATGTAAAGGCGCGCTTCGTCGACGCAGGTCTTGTCCGAAAACGCCGCCTGAAACGGGCGTTGCCAGTTGTCCTGAAACTCTTTCAGACCAGTCTTGGTGCCACAGCCCTGATTGCCCAGCCAACGGAACCCTTCCGAGAAGAATTCGCCGATGTCGTCGATCCGGTGGTCGTTCAGACCGTCAACCATGGTTTCGATGACACGGCGGGTGTCTTTGGTTTTGCTCAAGTCCGTGTCGCGGGTCAGGACCGCTTGTTCGGGACGGGAACCTTTCATTTTCTGTCCTTTCAGATCGCAAGAAGTGTGTGAGAGGGGACGAAAGTCCCGCGATCACAAAAAGTCCCTCGGCATTCTGTTCAGCGCCGGATGGCGCGATACTGCGCCGGTGCGCGACCGACTGCTCATCAGCCTTTAACCGCCCCTGCGGTCAGACCGCTGACGATCTGGCGCTGGAAGATCAGAACAAGGAAGATCAACGGCGCTGTAATCGACACGGCAGCCGCCACGGCGACAACCTGATCGGTTGTGGTGGTTTCGCGGTTGAACATTCCGACGATGGCCGGAACCATGGTCTGGTTCTGCGCGTCCAACAGCAGCGAGGTCACCAGAAAGTCGTTATATGCCAGCAAAAAGCTGAACAGACCCGTGGTAATCACTCCCGGCCACATCACCGGCATGATGACACGGCGGAAAGCCTGGAAGTGGCTGCACCCATCGACGCGGGCGGCCTCATCCAGTTCGGCCGGGATGTTCTGAAAGAACGACCGTAGCATCCAGATGGTGAAGGGCTGGTTGATCGCAACCAGAACCGCGATCACCGCGAAAGGCTTACCGTAGAGCGTCGGAGCATTGTCACCCAGGATCGGGCTGAGCCATTCGGCCGAGTTGATGAAGACCGGAAGATAGCCCGCTACCAGAACCGAGTGCGGCAGGGCGCGGAACACCAGTGCCACGATCAGGATCCAGAACGCAAAGGTCGAACCAGAGCGCGCCAGGCCATACCCCGCCAGCGTCCCAACCGTCAGCGAGACGGTCACCACACCGGTGGTCACGATCAGCGAGTTCCGGAAGTTGTTGGAAAAGCCGCGATCAATCCAGACGGTCTTATAGTGTTCGGTCGTCAGACCCAGTACATCCCGACCCAACGGGCCAAGGACCGGATTCAGTACACCAAGGATTGCGGGCAGGATTACGAAGAAGGCCACCAAAAAGCCCACGGCCACGGCCAGAATTCCAATCACCCACCCGATCCATTCCTGATCGGGCTTGGAATAGGATTTTACCATCGAGGGCAGGGTTTTGGTCGCCACCAAAATAGTGCCCCAGATCACCGCGATGCCCAGAATGATATCCAGCAGCGACAGACCATTGCCCTTGGCCAGAGTCGCGGGCCCGAAGATCACGTTCAGCGCGTTGCTGTCAAAGGCATCCACAGGGGATTTGAAACTCATCACCGCGATCCAGAAGATCGGGAAGGCGGCGACCAGACACCAGAAGACCAGGAAGATGTTCGAGGTTAGCCGCAGGCTGAACGGTTGGCGAAGCGCGCGTGAGGACATATCAGTGACCCCCTTTGTGATCGCGCCATGTCCGGCGCAGCGGAAGGATAAGCAGGATGACGATACCGATCATGGTCAGCATGGCGCTGGCCGAAGCCCGGCTGATCGACCGGTTGCCGGCCTGATCGGGCACCAGGAAGTCATAGGTCAGCCACTGCAGCGAGATGACATAGCCCTGGCTCGAGAAGCCTACGATTTCTTCGAAAACGCGATAGGCATCCATCAGGTGGATCATGGCCACGAAAACGATCAGCGGCATCAAGTGTGGGATGACGATATACTTCATCCGCTGCCAGCGGGTCGCCCCGTCGATCACGGCGCTTTCCAGGCTGTCCTGATTGACCGTTTGCAGACCGGCATAGAACACGATGGCGGCAAAGGGCGCGACGTGCCACACGCGGTAGAGCATCATCAGGAGTTCGATTGTCCAGGCCTGCGCAAACAGGGCAATATCGCGGTTCAGCCACCATTCGATCAGCGCGGTCAGGATACCGTCACCCCGGAACAGCCAGTTGATCGACAACACCCCGATGACCGGCGTGATGATGAAGGGCAGCAGCGAGATAAAGATCACCGGTCCGCGGATAGACCGCGCCGCGTTGTTGATCAGAACCGCAATGCCCAAGCCGCAGACGATCACCAAAGGCAGAGTGATCAACGTAAATGTCAGGGTAAACCGCAGCGCCTTCCAGAAGTTGATAGTGGAAAGAACGTTCAGGCTGCTTTCGCTGATCGCGCGCCAGGCCCGTTCCGGTTCCAGCACGTTGCGATAGCTTTGCAGCCCCACGTACTGGGTCTGGGTGATGACCTCGCCATGTTCGTCCAGCTTCGGCTGCGATTTCAACTCGGTGACACAGGTCTGAGTCAGGAAACCGGGTGTGCAGGTTTCGACCTCTACCGTCTCATAGATCGGCTGGGTGATGTAAAAGCTCTGCTTGAACACGCTGACCAGAGGGAAAGCGATAAAGAGAAGCATCATAAAGACAGAGGGGCCAACAAAGGCGGAAAATGTCCGGAAATTCATGGCTCTGCCTTTCTCATGGTTCTCGAAGGTTCAGGAGAGGATGGGAGGGCCGGGGCCCTCCCTCCGGGGAGGATCAGTTGTTGATCAGGCCCGCTTCTTTGGCGGCGGTCAGATACTCGGCCTCGATATCGGCCAGAGTGGTCTGCGCATCCTTGGCACCGGTCAGATAGTCGGCCAGACCGTTACCCAGCGCGCTGTGCAGAACGCCCATCGGGGCCGATGCAGGATACGCTTTGGCGCCGTTCTCTGCCGAAGCCGCGGCACCGGCTGCCAGATCGCCCGGTGTGTAGGCGGGGCTCAGCCAGACCGCGACATCGTTGTTGGCGCTGACCATCTCGCCATCAATGCCTTCCAAAACAAGTCGGAACGCGGCGTCCGCTTCCTCGTCGCTCATGTTCGCGGCCAGAACGATACCGTCCCACCAGATGGTGGTCGACGGTGCAGCGGCACCCATCGGGGCCGACGCCATGGTCACTTTGCCGACCACCTGGCTTTCGGCCTCATCGTTCATCGCAGCGGCGCGGCTGGCCCACAGGTTCGCCATGGCGATCTTGCCCTGCTGGAACTGTTGCTGAACGTAGGTCGAGTCAGAAACCAGGAATTCCGGATCCATGTACTCGGTCATCGCTTTCATGGTCTCAAGCGCTTTGACGCCCTGTTCGTTGTTGATCGAGGGCATGTTGCCTTCGCCAAAGAACTCACCGCCTTCGCCCATGTACATGTTGACGAATTCCTGCGCGAGGTTCCAGCCGGTCTTGAAGGTCCCGCCAATCGGGTACTCCATGACGCCGGCTTCCTTGATTTTGGCAGCGGCGGCCAGAACATCGTCATAGGTCTTGGGCTCTTCGATACCCAGATCAGCCAGAACGTCGTCGCGGTACATCAGGTGCTGTGCGTTCACCATCATCGCAATCGCCATGACTTTACCGTCCACCTTGATCAGCTGGTTCGGCAGCAGGTCCTGGCCGTACTTTTCGACCAGATCATCCAGCGGACGCAACGAGCCTGCGTTCAGCAGCGGGATCATTGTCTCGTTTGCAACGCCACCGATCTGATACAGCGAAGGGCTCGCTGCAAAGGCTTCAGGCTGCTTCTCGCGGAATTCCTGGTCCAGCGAAGCGCTGAAGTTGCCGCATTCAGCCATCGCGTCGGTGACGGCTTTCCAGGCCTCAAAACCAGCCGAAAGTGATTTCAGCGGCACTTCGTTTTCATATGCGCATTCGGCCCATGCGCCAGTTGCTGCGAGGGACATGGCGCCTGCCATGAAAAGTGATTTGAGTTTCATGCGTTTCTCCCTGTCAGGATCGGTCCGTCGTCGACGTCCGGACCGGTGTTATGCCCGAATGGGCTGTTTGTGGGATTGCTCCCCGATCCGCGCACCGCTTTCAGCTTCAAAGAGGTGACAGATTTCCGTTGGCACCGAGAACGAGACCATCTCGCCGATCTCGGCTCGGAAAGCTTTGTCGGCCTTGACCGATACCAGCGCACCGCCGACCCGAACCGAGATCATGGTCGCGTCGCCCAGCAGTTCCAGTGTGTAGATCGGTGCCGTGATCTGGCCCTGCCCTTCGGCAATGCTGGCGTCCTCGGCGCGGAAGCCCAAGGTCATCGGACCATCTGCGGCATCGACCGGAATTTCCACATGCTTGGCGCGGAACACACCGCCCGAAATCTCACCGTCCATCAGGTTCATCGCAGGCGAGCCGATAAAACTGGCGACAAAGGTGTTTGCCGGGCGGTCATAGATCTCGGTCGGGCTGCCAACCTGCTGCACCACACCTTTCTTCATGACCACGACGCGATCGGCCAAGGTCATCGCTTCGATCTGATCGTGGGTCACATAGATGGTGGTGACCGCCAGTTCGTGGCTTAGGTTCTTGATCTGCGCGCGCGTCGAAACCCGCAGTTTGGCATCGAGATTCGACAGCGGCTCGTCCATCAGAAATACGTTGGGTTCACGGACGATGGCGCGGGCCAATGCCACACGCTGTCGCTGACCACCGGACAGCTCCGCGGGCTTGCGGTGCAGGAATTCGTCCAGCTCGACCATAGCGCTGGCACGACGCACTTTGTCGTCATGCGTTGATGGGTCAATGCCGCGCACTTTCAGCGGAAAGCGGATATTCTCATAAACGTTCATATTCGGGTAGAGCGCATAGCTCTGGAACACCATCGCTACGTCGCGGTCCTTGGGTTCCAGATCGTTGACCACCTTGCCATCGACCAGAATCTCGCCCTCGGTGACGTCTTCCAGACCGGCGATCATCCGCATCGTGGTGGTCTTGCCGCAGCCTGACGGGCCCAGCAGCACCAGAAACTCGCGATCCGCGATGGTCAGGTCGAAATTGTGGACCCCGACAAAGCTGCCCCAGCGTTTGCCGACGTTGCGCAGTTGAATTTCCGCCATGGTGCCCCCTGCAAGGATTCGCTTTGCATACGTTTGCAAAACAGTATTCTTCAGTAATCATTTCTGGCAAGACTTTTTTGCATACGTATGCAAAAAAACCCTAACCAGTGATTCTCAATCGCTTAAATCCGAACCTAGCCATCAGAAAAGCAGTACAAACGTGAGCTTTCAGAAAGAAAAAACACTCGTCTCCTCGTTCTTCGAAGCCCTCAACGCAACCAGCGAATCGAATCTGCCCGACGTTCTTGGGCAGTTCTGTGCTGAAAAATTGCTGTGGCGCGGCTTCCATCCGTTCGATGAAATCACCGGCGCAGACGCGGTGGCACGCTTGTTCTGGCAGCCGCTGAAAACCAGCCTGAAACGGATGCAGCGCCGGCAGGATGTCTTTTTCGCGGGCACCAATTCTCTGGAATCGGGTGCGAATGTCTGGGTGGTGTCCATGGGCCATCTGATGGGCCTGTTCGATACGACATGGTTAGGGATTCGCCCCACCGGCAAAATGGCATTTCTGCGCTATTGCGAGTTTCACCGGATCTCGGGCGGAAAGATCGTTGAAACGGCGATGTTTTTCGACATTCCACATCTGATGGTTCAGGCCGGACAAAACCCGTTTCCGCCGCAAACTGCCGCGCATCTGATACAACCCGGGCCGCTGACCCATGACGGTCTGCTGACCGAAGACCAACCCGAGGAAGAAGGCCGCAAGACACTTGCGGCGATCAACGCGATGATCTCGGACCTTGGCCAGTGGAACAGCGGCCTGTCGCTTGAAGACGAGTTGGCCCGCACATGGCATGACGACATGATCTGGTGGGGGCCCGAAGGAATCGGTGCCACCTACACAATCGAACGGTATGCCAAGCAACATGCCGGCCCGTTCCGTGCTTCATTCACTGAACGCTCCAAGACCAGGCATATCTGCCGACTGGCCGAGGGGCATTACGGTGGTTTCTTCGGCTGGCCCAATTTCACCGCCATGCCGACAGGCGGTTTTATGGGCATGCCGGCCACCGGAAAGCCCGGCGAGTTCCGGGTAATCGATATCTATCGCCGCGCGGGTGATAAACTGGCCGAGAATTGGATTTTCATCGACCTTCTGCATTTCTGGAAACAACAGGGCGTCGACATTCTGGCCCGTACAACTGGGATTGAAACACCATGAGGGTCGATGCGCATCACCACCTGTGGAACCTGAAAGCGGTCGAATACCCATGGCTTATGGAAAAGGGAGCGGTGCGGTTCTTTGGCGATCCCACCCCGATTCAGCGCGACTATTTGTTGCCCATGTTTCGCAAAGATGCGGAGGCGGTTGGATTCGAGGCTTCTGTGCATATTCAGGTCGGCGCAGCCGATCCATGGGCCGAGGCACAATGGCTTCAATCCGTCGCCGATCAGTGCCCTGACTGGCCTTTGGTGCAGGTTGCATTTTGTGATCTGACCGCAGGCGACCTGGCGGAACAGCTGGACCGGCTGCAAACACTGGCCACGCTACGCGGGGTACGCCAGATCATTGGCCGCGCGCCGGGTGAGGATCAGCTGTCGGGCACAAATGACCTATTGGACAATCCAAAGTTTCTGGCAGGGCTCAAACAACTGGGCGACCGCGGCCTGTCCTTTGACTTGCAATTGTTGCCCGAGTTGATGGAGCGGACTGCTACCGTGCTGGCTCAGGCACCGGCAACGCAAGTGGCACTGTGCCACGCGGGGTCGCCGCATGACCGGTCCGAACAGGGGTTGGAACACTGGTCCAGGGCGTTGCAATCCCTTTCAGCGCTGCCGCAGGTGACCTGCAAATTGTCTGGTCTGGGCATGTTCGATCACAATTGGAGCACCGACAGTGTCAGGCCAATCGTCGATCGCTGCCTGACCCAATTCGGACCTGAACGCTGCATGTTCGGGTCGAACTTTCCGGTCGACAGCCTGTCATCCAATTACACGGACCTGATCGCCAGACACAAAGAACTCATCCCCGACGCCTATCACGATCAGGTTTTCGGACGCACTGCGCAGCAGTTCTATCACATGTAGCGGCCGGGTGCCCTTTCGGTCAGGGCACCGATTGCTCGGACACGATCTCACCAAACCGGGTGAAGAACTTAGCAGACAACTTTTTCGCGGTGCCCGCGATCAGGCGGCTGCCCAACTGGGCGATCTTGCCGCCGACATCAACCTTGGCGGTATAGGACAGGACTGTCTCATCTCCGTCTTCGGTCAGCGTCACATCAGCCCCACCCTTGGCAAAGCCCGCAGCTCCACCCTTGCCTTCGCCAGACAGGGAAAATCCGTCAGGAGCGTTGGAGGTGTCGAGTGTAACCTCTCCGGCGAATTTTGCTTTGACCGGCCCGATCTTCAGCACGACCTTGGCCGCAAGCTCTTCGGGCGCGTTCTGGGTCAACTCCTCGCAACCCGGGATGCATTCCTGCAAAATCTCGGGGTTGTTCAAAGCCTGATACACGACATCCCGTGGTGCCGAGATGCGGATTTCATCACTCAGGTCCATGCGCGCTTCCTTTGATCAGTGACTTGCCTTGTTCGGCAAAGTTACAGGTTCCACCGCATCTTTCCAGAGTCTGTTTCGGCGCCGCCGATCACCGACCGGCAGCGCCCGGATTATCAGTCGCTGATCGCGCCTTCTTCATCCCGGCGCTGGTGCATCTTGGCCTTGACCCGCGCACCCACGATCAGGGGAAGGACAAAGCCGATGATGGCGATGGCCCAAAGGGCAATGGACAGCGGGCTTTCGATCAGGGTCCACCAGTTGCCATTGTCGATAGTGACCGCGCGGCGCAAGTTGTTCTCCATCGAGTTGCCCAGCAGCGTGCCAAGGATGATCGGCACCAGCGGCACATCCAGCTTGCGCAGCACCCAGCCCATAACGCCGAACCCGATCATCACCAGCAAATCAAAGCTGGACCCTGAGATACCGTAAATGCCAACAAAGCTGACCATTGCCACAATCGGCATCAGGATACGCGAGGGAATCATCAGCACGCGGGTGAACAGGCCAACCATCGGGATGTTCATCGCCAGCAGCATGAAGTTGGCAATGAACAGCGCCGCGATCAGGCCCCAGACCACATCCGGGTTCTGCGTGAACAGCAGCGGTCCCGGTGTGATATTCAGCGCCAGAAGCACCGCCAGCAGAACAGCCGTTGTCCCTGACCCCGGCACGCCCAGCGCCAGCATCGGCACCAGGGCACCGCCAGCAGCAGCGTTGTTTCCAGCCTCGGGCGCGGCCACGCCACGGGGATCACCGGTGCCAAAGGTGTTTTCCTTATCGACCAGCCGTTTCTCCATCGAATAGGAAATAAACGATCCCAGCGACGCCCCGGCTCCCGGCAGGACACCTGCAATAAAGCCCAGAAACGATGTCCGCAGCATGGTTGGAGTACATTTCTTGACCATCGACATCGGCGGGTACAGGCGACCGATGTTCAGCTTGCTGCTTGTGGCGTCAGATCCGCCGTGGCGATGTTCCAGAAAGATGAACACTTCGGACAGAGCAAACAGGCCAACGATGGCCACAAGGAAATCCAGCCCGTCATACAGGTGAACCTCGCCAAAGGTAAAGCGCGGCACGCCGGTCTGGGTATCGACACCAATGGTGGCCAATCCCAACCCCAGCGCGGCGGCAAAGGCGGATTTCGCCTGATTGGTCGAAGACACGCCGCCCAGCGTCATGAAGGCCAGCGCAAACAGGGCAAAATACTCTGCCGGTCCAAACAGCAGCGCAACTTTCACCAGCTGCGGCGCCAGAAAGATCAGACCCCATGTGGCCAGAAACGCACCCACAAAGGATGCAATGCCAGACAGCGACAATGCCTCACCCGCTAACCCCTTTTTTGCCATCGGGTGCCCATCGAGACAGGTCATCATGGCCGGTTCATCCCCGGGGATGTTCAGCAGAATAGACGAGATCCGACCGCCGTACATTGCCCCGTAATAGACACTGGTCAGCAGGATCAGCGAAGGCGTTGGACCCAGTCCCAGCGTAAAGGCCAGCGGGATAAGAATAGCCACACCGTTTGACGGGCCCAGACCAGGCAACGCGCCCATAATCGTGCCCAGAAAACAGCCCAGCAGGGCCAGCATCAAGTTCTGCCATGTCAGCGCGATGGCGAAACCGTCTGCGAGGGATGCAAATGTTTCCATGATCCCCTCCTCAGAAACCCAGCGGTCCGCGGGCCAGCGACAGGCCCAGAACCAGGTGGAAAATGACGTAAATACCAATGGACGTGCCGACACCAACCAGCACGCTTTCCAGCGGGCCGGACCCAAGGCGCCAAGCCAGATAGGCGGCGGCAAAGGCGGTGGCGATGACAAAGCCAACAACGGGCAGCAATTCGGCGTAAAGGATCATCATCACCACGGCTGCGCCGATCTCGACCAGACGGCCCAGCGCGGGCCATTCGGGTTCAGTATCAGGGCGCAGGGCAATAACGATGCTCGACAGACCAAGAATGGCGGCAATGATCAGCGGGAAGGCCTTGGGCCCAACGGCATCGGACAGAAAGCTTTCCTCGATCGCCAATGCGGAAAAGGCAAATCCGATGGCGAGCAGCAATCCGACGACCCCGAAGATACGGTCACTCATCGGTGTCTCCTATTATTCGGGTAAGTGATTTGGACCCGGGCGCAGCAAACAGGGGCCGCGCCCGGATACCAGTGAGTGGTGTTACTTGATGATCCCGATCTCTTTCGAGATGGTCTGGATCTGTCCCACGGATTCGGCCACGAAGTTCTGGAAGTCTGCGCCTTGCAGGTCCAGCGGGGCCAGACCGTTGGCGGCCATCACCTCTTTCCATTCGTCCGAAGCGTAAAGATCGCCGATCTTGCCGACCCAGTCGCCATAGGCGTCATCAGTCATACCGCCGGGGGCGTAAAAGCCGCGCCAGTTGGCCCCGATGGCATCAATCCCCTGTTCCTTGGCGGTGGGGAAATCGGCGAATTCACCGGGCAGACGTTCGGGCGCCAGCACCGCGATCACTTTGATATCGCCGGAGTCCACGAAACCCTTGGCCTCGGAGATATCGCCGGTGAAGGCTTGAACCGAACCGGCCAGCAGCTGGGTCACCGCCTCACCGCCGCCGTCAAAAGCGATGTATTTGACCGAGCGCACATCATCGATGCCATAAGCATTCGCCGCAATCAGAACCTTCAGGTGATCCCAGCCACCCACGGCCGAACCACCGGCAACCGACACGGCGGTCGGGTCCGCTTTGATCTGATCCAGAAGCTCGGGCAGGGTATTGACCGGGCTGTCGGCTGCCACGGCGATCACACCATAGTCGGCCCCGATAGCCGCCAACCAGCGCACCTGATCCATGGTGTTGCCCGGATAGGCCCCCTGTGCCAGACGGGTTGCGGTAGCCGCGCTGGCCGCAACGATCAGCTCGTTATCCTCACCGCGCTTGTTGACCACCTCGGCAAAGGCCACACCACCGCCGCCGCCTGCCAGGTTCACAACCTGCATGGTCTGGTCGATCAGGCCCAGATCCTGCAGCGATTTACCGACCTGACGGCAGGTGAAATCCCAGCCACCGCCGGGGTTGGCCGGGGCGATACATTCCTGTGCACTGGCGGCCACGCCAGACAGGGCAAAGACAGCAGCCGCAATCGCGCCACTGGTTCCAAACAGTTTCATTCGTGTCTCCTCCTTGGGTCTTTTTGGGCCGCGTTCCAGCGGCCGAAACCGGTCCCCGCAGGCGCATGTCCTTGCAGGTCGTAACTGTTTACCGAATAATGCTGTCACGAACCTGTCACGGTTCCTGCGTCCGGTCTTGGGAGGGGTCATGCGCGTTCTGATGGTCGAAGATGCCGAGGACCTGGCCGAGGGCGTGGTGGCCCATCTGGCCCGGTCCGGCGTGGTGTGTGATCTGGCGACCACAGTGGAGTCCGCGCGCGATTTCCGCGCGGTGCAAAGCTATGATGCCATGCTGCTGGACATTAACCTGCCCGACGGGTCCGGCCTGAACTTCCTTGGTAAGATCCGAGCCTCGGGTGACCGCACCCCAGTGCTGATGCTGACTGCGCTGACCTCGGTCGAGGATCGCGTGGCCGCCTTGGACAAAGGCGCCGACGACTATCTGGGCAAACCATTCGATCAGCGCGAGTTGGAGGCGCGGCTGCGCGCCCTCGTCCGCCGGGACGCTGACCGCAAGAGCGAACAGATCACGCTGGGTCCACTGATCTACGCCCCCAAGGACCGCAGTGCCACGCTGGAGGGAAAGCGCCTGAACCTGACCGCACGCGAGGCCGCCGTGCTGGACGCGCTGATCCGGCATGAAGGGCAATACATGTCGAAAACGCGGCTGTATGGCTCGCTTTACGGGTTCGAAGACGCGGATGTAGGCGAGAACGCGATCGAGCTGTATATCGCACGCCTGCGCAAGAAGTTCACCGGTAGTACGATCAGCATCACCACCCAGCGCGGGGTGGGATATCGGATCGGTCTGGATGCCTAGACTGCTCTTGCCCCACAGTCTGACCGCCCGTGTTCTAAGCGCGGTGATGCTGATCCTGATACTCGGCGGCTGTCTTGTGGCGCTGTCGATCTGGGCCAATGGCCGGTTGGCGGCGCGGCAGGCTTACGACCGCTTGCTGCTGGGTGCGGCCAGCGATATTGCCGAATCTGTGCGCATACAGAATGGCGAGCCGTTCGTGGATCTGCCGGTCTCGGCCTTTCAACTTCTGGCGCAGGCCCCCGATGACCGGATATTCTACGCGGTGCAGGTGCCCGGTGGCTTGTTTATCACCGGACTGGACCGCGATACGGTGATCGAGGTGCCACAGCAACCCGGCACCGCACCCTTCTACTTCACCACCGACCTGAACGGAGAACCCGCCCGCTTTGTCCGCGTGGCCCGCCTGTTTGCCGAACGGGATTTCTCGGGCGAAGTCGAAGTGCTGGTTGGCCAGACCCTACGCGCGCGTCAAACCATGACTGCGGGTCTGATGCGCGATGCGCTGCTGCCCATGGCAGTTTCGGGGATTTTGCTGCTGATCATGTCGTGGTTTGTCACCCGTTCCGCCATGCGCCCGCTCGAGGCGCTGTCCGCGGACCTCACCCGCCGCGATCCGCATGACCTGACACCGATGGCCAGCGACGGGTTACCGCGTGAGTTGCAGGTGATGCTGACCGCGATGAACCGATTCATGGGGCGATTGGACCGGCAAGTGGAGACGATGCGCAACCTGATCGCCGACACCGCGCATCAGCTGCGCACCCCGGTTGCCGCCATCCGGGTGCAGGCCGAGATCGCGCAGGACGACCCCGACCCGCCGGCCCGCGCGCGTGCTCTGGACCGGTTGTTGAGGCGGACACGGTCACTGGGCACCCTGCTGGATCAGCTGCTGTCCCGCGCCATGGTGATCCACCGCATCGACAGCGCCCCACGCCGCCCCGTCGATCTGCGCGAGGTGGCGCTGGATGTGCTGGAACAGAGCGATCACGAACTGGTCGCGCCCGGGGTCGAGGTTCGGCTGGAGATCGGAGAAACCCCGGTGCTGGTGAATGCCGATGCCTTTTCCCTTGGCGAGGCGGCGAAGAACCTGCTGGGCAACGCGTTGCGGCATGGTGAACCTCCGGTCAGCATTGGGGCAACGCAAGAGGGCAGCCGCGCCGTTCTGTGGGTCCGCGATCACGGCCCCGGCCCCGCAACGCCCATCGCCGATCACGTCGGAGATCGGTTTAACCGCACCTCTGGCTCGGGTGAGGACAGCAGTGGGCTGGGCCTGTCGATCGTGAAATCCACCGCCGAGGCTTTTGACGGCACGGTTGAGATGGCACGTAACAACGCCGGATTCCGCGCAGCACTCAGCTTTCCGGTCACAAGGGGAATGGAATGATCCGAGTCCTAACACTCTGTCTTCTGTTTTCCCTGCCCGGCACCGCGCGCGCGCAGGAAGCCACAGCCAGTTACGGTGGCGGCGCCGATCCGATGTTGATCCGCTCGACCACGGATATCGCCATCATTGCCCCAGTGCTGGAGCGTTTCGCCGAACTGAACTCCGACCTACGGATCACCTACGAGCAATGGGGTTCGAACGCACTGTTCCAGCACAGCCGCACGGTCTGCAAGGGCGGTCAGATCCCCGCCGATGTGGTGTTTTCCTCGGCTATTCAACAGATGGTGTGGCTGGTCAATTCCGCCTGTGCTCACCGCTACCGTTCCCCCCGGACCGAGGCGTTGCCGGACGCGCGGCGCTGGCGCGATGAGCTTTGGGGCATCACCACCGAACCCGCTGTCATCGCCTATAACAAAGCCCTGCTGGACGATCAGTACGTCCCTCGCAACCGATTTGCCCTGCTGGACGCGATGCGCACGCAGCCCGAACTGCTGCGGGGTCGGGTGGCGACCTATGACATCGCCGCCTCAGGCTTGGGGTATTTGTTCGCCTATGGTGACAGCCTCGAGGCCACAACCTTCGGCTCTCTGATCGAAGGGTTTGCCCGCATCGATGCCGTGGCCACCTGCTGTTCGTCCGAGATTATTCGTGACGTGGCCGAGGGTCGGTTCCTGATCGCCTATAACGTTCTGGGATCCTATGTGGCCAACGCCGACGCGCCGGGCGTGGGGGTGATCCTGCCCGAGGACTACACGCTGGTCCTGTCCCGCGCCTTAATGATCCCGGCGCAGGCGGGCAACAAGGACGCCGCGACCGGATTTCTGGATTTTCTGCTGTCACCCGAGGCGCAAAACCTGCTGGCGGCCTCGGGCCTTGTTGCCCAAATGGACGCGGCAGAAACCGGCCTGACGCCCAGTGCCCGCCGCTTTATTGCGCTGTCCCCGGCGCTGCTGGTTGCACGCGATCAGAACCGCCGGGCGGAGCTGTTCAAACTTTGGAACGATGCCTTTGACGTGGAAACCGCGCGCTAGGCCTGTTTCTCGACCACCGGCTTTCCCTCGGCATTGACCGCCGGTTCAGCATCGGGCCGGACAGGTTCGACCTGCATCTCGATAACCTCGGGCTCAACCGTCTCTTCGACCTCTTCGATTTCAGGTTCCGGCTCGGGCTCGGGTTCCTGTTTGTCCTCAAGCGCACCGACGATCAGCGGCAGCATGTGAACACCGGTGGCCGTTGCGATCTCGGGCGTTTGCGGGGTTTGCCAGCTGAGCGTGTCAAAGCTGCCGCAGTTCTGACAGACCGGAGCCCATTCGGGCTGGATATCGTGGCAGTTGTCGCAAACCCATTGCGGGCCACGCGGAGCATTCAGCGCCTTGGCCAGCCAACCCTGCACCACCGCGTCCGTTGCGCCCTCGCCTCGCTCAATCGCTGCCATCAAGGTATAAGCTCGCGCGTCGGCCTGTTTCTCAACCACATCGCCCAGTGCTCGACGGGCTTCGGGAAAATCCTCTGCCACGATGTTCAACTCGGCCAGGATCAACCGGGTTTCGAGGTTTTCAGGGTGAATACGGGTCAGAGCAGTGAAGCGTTTGATCCGCGCATCGGGCGTTTCATCCGGCGCGATCTCGGCAAAGGCGTGGGCCAGATCGGGATGCGGCTGTACCTCCCAGGCTTTTTTCAGGATCTTGGTGGCTGCGCGCGGCTTGCCCTTTTCGATATATGCGCGTGCGGCCATCGCGGCTGCAGGCACCAGGTCGGGCGACAGGCGGTTGGCCTCGATCGCGTGTTCCTGCTGTTCGACGGTGGCGCCCTCGGCCAGAATATCCTTGGCTTCGGACAGGGCCAGCACCGCATCGCGACGCTTGAACACGTCACGCGGCAGATGACCGGCCTTCAGCTTGGCGGTCAGGGTCGAACGCGCGCCGGTCCAGTCTTGCGATTTGGTCTGCAGACCCAGCAGGATATCCTGCGTCTCGGCATGGCGCGGTTTGATCGCCAGCGCCTTTTCGGCCAGTTTGCGGGCGGTGTCGTCATCGCCTTCGGCCAGTTTCTGTTTCATGATGCCGCGCACCCCAACAAAGCGGGTGGCGTTGTTGGTGACCAGCTTCTTGTAGGTATCGGATGCCTTTTGGGTATCGCCGTTCATTTCGGCCGCCTGTGCCACCAGCAGGTTGGTCAGTTCCGGCTTGTTGAGCAGTTTCTCGGCCTTGTATGCCTTGTTCATCGCCACGCGCCCCTCGCCCGACGCCAGTGCCATAAGGCCGTCGGCCAGCGCCTGATAGCCGCGCTTTTCGCGGCTGCGGTCGAAAAAGCGCGACAGGGCAGTTTCGTCCCCGTTGAGGAATTTCAGCGTCGCGATCAGCAGCGTCAGCAGTTTGAAGAACACCCATATCAAAACAACCAGCACGCCCAGCGCGATCACCGATTGCAGCGGCCCCAAGGTGAATTCCTGACCCCACGCCGTGATCTGCACGCCGCCACTGGTTTCCATCAGGAACATGGCGCCCATGGCCAGCAGGCCGATAATCGCTACAAAAACAAGGATCTTTAACAATGACCACAGCATGGCAGGTCCTTCAGTTCGAGTTTACGCTGGATTGCAGCGCATTTGCGGCATCCACGGCGGCTTCACGGGTCTGAGCCGCCTGTTCCCAATCGGCCAGTGCCGCCTTTGCCGCATCGGGCAGGGAGTCGAGTTCGTTCAACGCCGCAGCGACATCACCGCCCGCCAGCGCAGCCTCGGCCCGCGACAGCACCGCATCGGGGCTATCGCCCTCTTGCGGAGTGACCGAACGCGCGCCGGTCTGGCGTTGCAGGAATGCGACCAAACCCGTCGCCTTGTCCGTATCCCGCGCATCCGCAAGGGCAGTGCGGGCTGCGGGTGTGAAAGATTCCCGCAGCGCGGCCAGTGAGGCAACGCCTTCTTTTGCCGGGGCCGACAGTGCCTCCGGTACGGTCACACCACCGGCTGCCAGCTCGGCCACCAGACTTTCATAAGGCTGACCCGCGTCCAATTGGCTGTGCACCTGAGACAGGATCGATGCATTGGTCGCCGCCTGCGCCTTGGCAGCGGCCTGCGCCTCAAGCGCCTGCGCATCCGAGACCATTTTCTCAACCTCGGCGCGTTGCGCGGCCAGCGAATCCTGCAGTTTCTTCAATTCGGCCTCGAAAGCGGCTGACACTTCGGCCGAGGCACCTTGCGTCAGCGCACCGCTTTCCAGATCGCTCAGACGGCCGGCCAGAGGGTCGATCTTCCCCGCCAGCCCGTCGAGGCCTGATTTCACCGCGTCCAGTTCCGCACCAAGCGGCGTGATCTGATCGGTCAGGGCAGCAATTTTGCTGTCCACGTCCGAATTGTTAGAGCTATCGGCCAGAGATTTCGTCAGTGCCTCGATCTGGCTGGATTGATCATTGAGCTTTGCTTCAAGTGCCGCAAGGCCATCGGACTCACCTGACCCGAACAGACCCGCGCTGCCTGCGGCAAATCCTATCCCCGCCGCAAGTACACCGCCAAGCAGAGCTGGCACAAAGCCGCCACGTTTTTCCTGTTCAGGTTCTGCAGGCTTGTCTGCGCTCGTCGCAACGGGGTCTTCCGCAGCCGGCTCGATGGGCGCTTCGGCTTCGGCTTCGGCTTCGGCTTCGGCTTCGGCTTCGGCTTCGGCTTCGGCTTCGGCTTCGGCTTCGGCTTCGGCTTC
>NZ_JBXWMF010000021.1:0-84499 GCF_059609725.1 Ruegeria sp. YTSC199 | reverse complement strand
CGCGGGATGGAGCAGCCCGGTAGCTCGTCAGGCTCATAACCTGAAGGTCGTAGGTTCAAATCCTACTCCCGCAACCAAAACTTAGTGACAGATATCAAGCATTTAGCCTCGCATCACGCGAGGCTTTTTGCGTTGCACCAAACCCACTGGAAGCACTGTGGAAACAAACGGGGTGAAAACTCCTTATGGTAGAGCCGCAACACAGACAATGCGCACAAGTCCCCGAAAGGGGCGCGAGGCTCCACTTAAAGAGATTCGGCTTAATATTACCGTGCAGACAACGGGCCTGAGTTCGCCGTCGAACTGCTTTTTTCGTGCGGTTTGCCGTGTGGTTCGGAAGCAATTGTTCCAGACGCACTAGCTGAACTAGGATACGGCCGTTTCCTCTATAAAAGGTATGTCCAGCCCGCCAATCTGCGCAAGATGGGTCACAATGGATTCGATGCCCTGTCTTTGCCGCAGGGATGAGAACACAAACGGCCGACCGTTTCGCATGCGGGTGGCGTCGCGGTCCATTACCTCAAGAGAGGCACCGACATGGGGGGCCAGATCTGTCTTGTTGATGATTAAGACGTCGGATTTTGTGATCGCAGGGCCGCCCTTGCGGGGAATCTCTTCGCCGGCTGCCACGTCGATCACGTAGAGAGTGACATCCGCCAGTTCGGGGCTGAACGTGGCCGACAGGTTGTCGCCGCCGCTTTCAATAAGCACCACCTCTACATCCGGGTGCCGCTTTTGCATTTCTGCCACTGCAGCTAAGTTGATTGAAGCGTCCTCGCGGATCGCCGTATGCGGGCAGCCACCTGTTTCCACACCGATGATCCGGTCCTGCGGCAGGACCTGCATGCGCATCAGCGCTTCGGCATCCTCGCGGGTGTAGATGTCGTTAGTGATCACTCCGACTGAGACCTTGCCACGCAGTGCCTCGGACAACGCCGCGGTCAGGGTGGTTTTGCCTGCGCCCACCGGGCCACCGATGCCCACGCGCAGAGGGCCGTTCATGCTGCTCATGTTCGGAACATCCTTGAATATTGAGTTTCGTGTTTCATCGACGCGATATCTGGCAGGAAAGCGGTCGCTCCCAGATCGTCCAGCACGGCGTCGATCGATTCTAAGGCAACACGCTGGCACAAAAGGGTCAGATCGCGGATCAGCCGTTGACCATCGGTTTGGCCCAACGGCACCAGCCGGGTGGCGCAGGCTACCAGATTGGACATGAAAGCCTGAAGAAACATTTGTGCCGTCAGGCCAAGTGGCAGCTCCCGGACAGCTGCGGCATGGCCAATGGCAACCGGGTAGGCCAGGCTGCCCATATCCATCCCCCAGATGCGTGAAGTCACGCCGCAAAACGCCTCGCCCAACAGACGCGTTTCCATCAGTCGTTCGGACGAGGCGGAAAATGCCCGCGCGGTCTGGTCGATATCTGCCAGCGTATCGTAAGAGCCGGCCCGGTACGCCGCGGTCAAAAAAATACAATCGTTGCGTCCTGATCCATACTCGATCACATCCGCGATCCAGTCGCCCGTTTCTGCAACGCATGAAACAGTGCCGCTTTCAATGGCCCATTCCAGCCCGTGCGAATAGGCGAACCCGCCCACCGGATAAGCAGGTGACAGCCATTGAGTCAGAGTCAGGATATCAGCGTCAGTGGGAGTGGCCATGGGTTCTGCCGTGGCCATATGCGCCACCTTCGGGAGTGAAGGGTTCGACGGTTTCCCGAATTTCGGCACCGAGTTTCATCAGCATGTCGCGGATCACATGGTCTACCTGGATGAGTAAACGGCTCTTTTCGACCTGGCAGGGCGTGTGGCGGTTGCCGATATGCCATGCAATGCGGGTCAGATCAGGGGCAGTAATTTCCAAAAGCGCCTCAGGG
Organism: Ruegeria sp. YTSC199; assembly: GCF_059609725.1. Classification (NCBI taxonomy): domain Bacteria; kingdom Pseudomonadati; phylum Pseudomonadota; class Alphaproteobacteria; order Rhodobacterales; family Roseobacteraceae; genus Ruegeria; species Ruegeria sp. YTSC199. The sequence goes on along the minus strand of NZ_JBXWMF010000021.1, from coordinate 82,623 downwards.
GCGGCCTGAATTTCGATTTCTCGCCCGTCATCCAGAATCAATACGTCACCGTGATCCAGAGATGTCGTTTGGGTCAGATCGACAAGTATTTGCTCGCCGCCATCGCAGGTCAGAACCTTTCGGCGCAGGAAGCGGTCTTCATAGGTTAGTGAAAGGTGATCCGCCGGATCCCCGTGCATATGATTGGAATACTGACGAGCAGTGCAAAGAAAGGCGTTCATGCGCACGCCTCCCTTGTAACGTGAAGCGCGCCAGTCAGATACCCATACGGTCGGCAAACACGTGATGAACAATCCGGTCGCGTTCGATGCCACGTTTGGCGAGTTCGTCGTCGCTCAGTGACTGCAGGAATTCGATCTTCTTCACGCGACACTGCGACTCGGCTAACTGTTCTAAGGCCGAATAGATTGACCTTCCGACTGCGGAAAGAATACCGGCAACGGAAAATCCGGAAGTGGTTTGATTTGCTGTATGTGCCATTAGGACCCTCGAAATCTTGAGTTACGTTGGTCCTCCCATGGGTTTTATAATTTGGCATTTCGGTCTCACTGTGTAGAGGGTGATTGGTCATGGCCGGGATGCGCTTGCTGCAACGCGGCGCAAGTTTTGATCAATATAGAAAGTACCTCTGCGCCATCGGCAGCACTTCGGCGGGTTGGCAGGTTAGCAGTTCGCCATCGGCGCGCACTTCGTAAGTTTCTGGGTCAACCTCGATATGGGGGGTCGCGTCGTTTAGCAGCAGGTCACGTTTGCCGATGTTGCGGGTGTTTTGCACGGGGACGGTTTGCTTGGCCAAGCCCAGTGCATCACCGATCCCCTCGGCCTCCGCGGCTTTAGAAACAAACGTGATCGCCGAATTTTCGACCGAGCGGCCATGGGCTCCAAACATCGGCCGGCTGTAAACCGGCTGCGGCGTTGGGATTGAAGCATTGGGGTCTCCCATCTGGGCACATGCGATGGTGCCGCCCAGCAGAACCATTTCGGGCTTCACGCCAAAAAAGGCCGGGTTCCACAGGACCAGATCAGCCCGTTTACCTTCTGCGATACTGCCAATCTGATGGCTGAGGCCGTGGGCAACGGCCGGGTTGATCGTGTACTTGGCGATGTAACGGCGGACGCGCAGGTTGTCGTTGGCGCCAACTTCTTCGGGCAGGCGACCGCGTTGTTTCTTCATCTTGTCAGCGGTTTGCCAGGTGCGGATCAAAACCTCTCCGACCCGGCCCATGGCCTGACTGTCCGAGGCAATGATCGAGAATGCGCCCATGTCGTGCAGGATGTCCTCGGCTGCAATCGTCTCACGCCGGATGCGACTTTCGGCAAAGGCCACGTCCTCGGGGATGGATTTGTCGAGATGGTGGCAGACCATCAGCATGTCCAGGTGTTCCTCGACCGTGTTCACGGTGAAGGGGCGCGTCGGATTGGTCGAGGAGGGCAGAACGTGGTTCTCAGCGCAGATCTTGATAATGTCGGGGGCGTGGCCGCCGCCCGCGCCTTCAGTGTGAAAGGCGTGAATGGTGCGGCCTTTCATGGCGGCCACGGTGTTTTCCACGAAGCCGGACTCGTTTAGCGTATCGGTGTGGACCATCACCTGAACATCCATCGCATCCGCTACCGACAGGCAGCAGTCGATGGCGGCGGGTGTCGTGCCCCAATCCTCATGCAGTTTCAGGGCGCAGGCGCCTGCCTTGACTTGTTCTACCAATGCAGCTGGCAGCGAGGCATTGCCCTTGCCTGCGAATGCCAGATTCATCGGGAATGCATCGGCGGCCTGCATCATCCGCCCGATATGCCAGGGGCCGGGGGTGCAGGTGGTCGCCAGTGTGCCATGCGCGGGACCGGTGCCACCGCCCAGCATGGTAGTCAGGCCGGAATGCAGCGCGTCCTCGATCTGTTGCGGGCAGATGAAATGGATATGGCTGTCGAAGCCACCAGCGGTCAGGATGCGGCCCTCGCCCGCGATGGCCTCGGTGCCGGGGCCGATGATGATGTCGACGCCGGATTGTGTGTCCGGGTTCCCGGCCTTACCGATCTTGAAAATACGCCCGTCTTTCAGGCCGACATCTGCCTTGTAGATGCCCGAATGGTCCACGATCAGCGCATTGGTGATGACGGTATCCACGGCCCCCTCGGCGCACGTGACCTGAGACTGCCCCATTCCGTCTCGGATCACCTTGCCGCCACCGAACTTGACTTCTTCTCCATAGGTGGTCAGGTCGCGTTCGATCTCGATGATCAGATCAGTATCGGCCAGCCGCAGCTTGTCACCCGTGGTGGGGCCGAACATGGCGGCATAGTCAGAGCGTTTGATTTGTGCTGGCATCACAGCGCCCCCATGACCTTTTGGTTGAACCCATAAACCTTGCGTGCTCCGCCGATCGGGATCAGCAAAACCTCACGCTCTTGCCCTGGTTCGAACCGCACGGCAGTGCCCGGTGCAATGTCCAGACGAAGCCCGTGAGCGGCGGCGCGGTCGAACTCCAGAGCCGGGTTGGTTTCGGCGAAGTGATAGTGTGAGCCCACCTGCACCGGGCGGTCGCCAGCATTGGCAACCATCAGGGTCACCGCTTTGGCGTCGGTGTTCAGGGTAATCTCGCCCTCGGCCGGGAACAGCTCTCCAGGGATCATTTCGGCAGTTTCGAAATCAGGATGGTTGCGGCCAATGCGATCACCGCCAGGCCAAGGCCCAACGCGGCATAATCAGTGCCATGGGCGTGGATATGGGCGTCGGTATGAGCAGCAGCCGGACCAGCCAGGATTAGGGCGGGGAAGAGCATACGGGTCATGTCTGTGTTCCTTTTTCAGCGGATAGGGTAGTGGACGGTCACAAGCTTGGTGCCGTCGGGAAAGGTGGCCTCGACCTGAATCTCTTGGATCATCTCGGGCACGCCTGTCATGCATTGCTCACGGGTGATCACATCGGCCCCGGCCTGCATCATGTCGGCGACCGTACGCCCGTCGCGTGCGCCTTCGACCACGGCGTCGGTGATCAGGGCAATCGCCTCGGGGTGGTTCAGCTTGACGCCGCGCGCCAGCCGCCTTCGCGCAACCTCGGCGGCCATGGCGACCAGCAGTTTGTCTTTTTCTCTGGGGGTCAGGTTCATGTCAGATCATCCAGCATCGGGGAAGAGTGTCGTTGTTCAGGTGCCTCAATACCGGCATCAGCGCGCGGCGCAGGGCAAAGCTGCTTTTGGCCAGCATCCGGATCAACAGCAGATCGTTCTGGATCAGCGTTGCACCAGCACTTTCGGGTAGTATCCGGCGAACCGGCGCTAACTGCCCCTCTGCCGTGGCAGAGGCAAAGACGACCAGCGCCATGGCCCGGGCGCCGTTGGCGATATTGGGTTTGGACAGATGAGCGTTCAGATCACCCGTAAAACGCATGGCATCCAGAAAGACCTGCGCTCCGTCGCGCCTGATCTCGATCCGGTCGCGCAGGCGGATATCGGTCAGCGTCTCGCCCATGGCAGCACGGCCAAAGACCAGCGGCTCAACCATCAATGCAGTGGCGGCCGGGGCCAATTCGATCAGCAAGCGCCGGTCCAAAGCGCTGCCGTTGAACAGAATGGTTTCCTGCGGCAGCCAGTTCAGCCTGGCAACAGCATCGACGTGCAGGTGGTTGGTGATCTGGCCATGAGAGCCGGGCTGCGCCTTGTAGGCACGCTCGCAGGCTTGGGTCGTCAGGGTCAGGGTCGTGCCCGCAGCAGCGTGGCCGGTGAACCGGAACGAGTCGCCTCCGGTGATCCCGCCTGCTGTATTCAGCAGAACTGCATCCAGCCCGGGATCGACAGACCGAGGAAACAGGCACTTGAACGAACCCGACTGGCGAAACCCGTCCAGAACCGATTGGTCGCCCAATTGCTTGGCGCTCAGGCGAATCGAGCCCATGGCACGTGGAGGTATAGTGACCTGCTTGGGCAATATGGAGGCGAGTTGAGTAATGGCGCACCTGCGTGTTTCAAACTTCTGCCTCTTGTTTCACCGCCAGGACGTCGGAACTCTATTCCGCAATGCCGCAATTGGGAGTGTTTCCGAAGTGTGTGACTAAATTTTAGACGCCAACCTCGCCGGTAGGCCAAAAATTAAGCAGACAGGGTCAAATTAACGAATTGGCAGGGTCTGCAATTTGCCAAGTTTGCCGCAATGCAGAAACCGTATGAGTGCCCGCCACGGGGACGGACCCCGGGGGTGTGTGACGGCTGCGCGAATTGGACCTCGGACACAACCGCCACACGGAACGCAACAACAGTTGCGGGGATCAGGTAGAAGAAGAATGTGCCCATGCGCAAGCCTTCTGCCGCGGAACCCGCCAGGAGGATTACATGAAGTCTCTCAAAGCCACACTCGCCGGTTCGGCGGTTTTCGCAGCCATGGCTACAGCTGCCCTGTCGGCCGAAGACACCATCAAGATTGGCGTGCTGCACTCGCTGTCCGGTACCATGGCGATCTCGGAGACCACGTTGAAAGACACCATGCTGATGCTGATCGAACAGCAAAATGCCAAGGGCGGGCTGCTGGGTAAACAGCTTGAGGCCGTTGTGGTCGACCCTGCCTCAGACTGGCCCCTGTTCGCCGAAAAAGCGCGCGAATTGCTGACCGTGCATGAGGTGGACGTGATCTTTGGCAACTGGACCTCGGTCAGCCGAAAGTCGGTTCTGCCTGTGATCGAAGAGCTGAACGGCCTGCTGTTCTATCCGGTTCAGTATGAGGGCGAGGAGTCCTCTAAGAACGTCTTCTACACTGGTGCTGCGCCGAACCAACAGGCGATTCCGGCAACTGACTATTTCCTGGATGAGCTGGGGGTCGAGAAGTTTGCGCTGCTGGGCACTGACTACGTTTACCCGCGCACTACCAACAACATCCTCGAAAGCTACCTGAAAGGTAAGGGCATTGCGGACGAGGATATCTTCGTCAACTACACCCCCTTTGGTCATTCCGACTGGTCCAAGATTGTGGCCGACGTGGTCGCGTTGGGCGCGGACGGTAAGAAGGTCGGAGTAATCTCGACCATCAACGGCGACGCGAACATCGGCTTCTATAAAGAGCTGGCTGCCGCAGGCGTTTCAGCGGATGACATTCCGGTCGTGGCCTTCTCGGTCGGTGAAGAGGAACTGTCGGGGCTGGACACGGCCAACCTCGTTGGTCACCTCGCGGCATGGAACTATTTCCAGTCGGCGGACACCGAGGCCAACGCTGAATTCGTCGAAACATGGAAAGCGACCATGGGCGACGAGCGTGTGACCAATGACCCAATGGAGGCGCATTACATCGGCTTCAACATGTGGGTGAACGCCGTGACCGAAGCGGGTTCGACCGAAGTCGATGCCGTGCGTGCGGCAATGTACGGGCAGGAGTTCCCGAACCTGACTGGCGGCACTGCCGTGATGCTGACGAACCATCATCTGGCGAAACCGGTTCTGATCGGTGAGATTCAGGAAGACGGTCAATTCGATATCATCAGTGAAACCGAAGTTGTGCCGGGAGACGCCTGGACCGATTACCTGCCGGAATCGGCGGTGCTTAAATCGGATTGGAAAGATCTGGGCTGCGGTATGTACAATACCGAGACCGAGACCTGCGTTCAGACTCTGTCGAACTACTAAACGATACGCAAGGCGGGTGTGACCGCCCGCCTTGCCCAAGACATTCGGGTTCCACCACATGTTACGACTTTTCCTTGCGGGCCTCGCAATCCTGTGCGCCTGCCTGACCGCCAACGCGCAAGAGGGTGGGCTGCAACCGATCCTGCAACAGCATCAGGAGATCATCGCCAAAAGCTCGCGCAAGACGATCAAACCAGCAATCGATGAGATCGCGGCCAGCGGATTGCCGCAGGCGCAGATAATGCTCGAGACATGGGCCGCCAAGAACATGTGGATGCGCAAGTCGGATGGTATGTTCTTTGCGGGCAAAAAGGTCGAGGGGCGGTCGTATGAACTGACCGACTTCGATACGGGCGAGACAATTGGCACATTCAAAAAATCCGACCTGAAACAGATGAAACCCAACAGCGGTGTCCGCGCGATGATCGGCACAGCGCTGGTGCAATTCCAGCTGATGGACCCAAGCCGGGCCAAGCGTTCGGTGGCGTTGCGTTCTATTCAGCGTGATCCCGCTGGTACCTTGCTGGAACCTCTGCGGGCCTCGATCGACGAAGAACCCGATGCTGATCTAAAAGCACAGAAACAACGGCTCGAGCGGCTGCTGACCATCGGCTATGACGAAGATACGGCGGCGCGCGTGGCCGCGATTGAAGAAATGTCGGACGATTTGGGTGTTGATGTCCGCGCGGCATTGAACCCTCTGGTCGAGACCAAACGGCAAGTCGCTGCCGAGAGGCCAGCGGATGCCAACATCGCTGCGATACTTGAGCCGGGCTCGGACGCGCTGAGCAAGGCCGAGGCTTATGACCTGTTGGTCGCGCGCGATCTGGCTGCTCCGCGGGTTTCTCCTGATGATATTCGCACTGCGTTGTCCGCCAATATCGACGGCGGGCGGGTCGGAGGCATTCCTGTCGCGCAGTTGAACTCGGACGCGTCGCGTGCGCACGCGTATGCGGCACTTGCGGAGGCCGGGGTGGTGCCCGCTTTGGTCACGCAGGCCGATATCGATGCCGGGCTGGGTGCGCATGTGTTCTTTGAATCCTTTGTCGAGCCCTCACCCGAAGTAACCGCCGCCGCCGAAAAGGCGCTGGAACAGATCGAGCTGAAGGTCGGCCTTAACCAGACGCTCGATCTGACGCTGGACGCGATCTCACTGGCGTCGATCTATTTTCTGGCCGCTATCGGCCTCGCCATCACCTTCGGGGTGATGGGTGTGATCAATATGGCCCACGGCGAGTTCATCATGATGGGCGCGTACACAGGTTATGTGGTGCAGCAGTTCATCCCGGATCATACACTCTCGATCATCGTCGCCATCCCGATGGCCTTTGCGGTGACCTTCGCGATGGGTGTTGCGATGGAACGGCTGGTGATCCGCTGGCTCTATGCCCGCCCGTTGGAGACGCTGCTGGCCACCTTCGGTATCTCGATAGCCCTGCAACAGTTGGCCAAGAATATCTTTGGCACACAGGCGCGTCCGCTGACTGCGCCCGGCTGGTTGGACGGGGCGTGGGTGCTGAACGATGTGGTTTCAATCAGCTTTATCCGTATCGCGATTTTTGCGCTGGCGATGATCTTTCTGGGGCTGTTCCTCTACATCATGAAACGCACGCGGCTTGGCCTTGAAATGCGTGCCGTGACGCAGAACCCGCGCATGGCCGGGTCGATGGGGATCAATCCGGGGCGGGTGAATATGCTGACTTTCGGGTTAGGTTCTGGCATCGCCGGGATCGCGGGGGTTGCTATCGGCCTCTTCGCCAAGGTCACGTCGGATCTGGGCAGCGACTATATCGTACAAAGCTTCATGACCGTGGTCGTGGGCGGTGTCGGCAACATCTGGGGTGCGCTGGCAGGGGCCGGGATGATTGGCTTCCTGCAGAAAGGGATCGAATGGATGAACCCGTCGAACACCCTCGCAGCCCAAACCTACATGATTATCTTCATCATCATTTTCATCCAATTCCGGCCACGGGGCATCATCGCCCTGAAAGGCCGCGCGGCGGGGGATTGAGCCATGGAACGCAGCTTTGTCGCCAAAAACCCCTCGGTGCTGGTCTTTCTGGCCCTCCTGTCCCTGTTCACCCTGATGGTCACCGTTCTGTCCGAAGGTTTTGGGATCGGCGTGATCTCGACCAGTTTCGTCAAGACGCTGGGCAAGACCCTGTGCCTGTGCCTGATTGCGGTTGCGATGGATCTGGTCTGGGGCTTCACCGGCATTCTGTCACTGGGTCATTTCGCTTTCTTCGGGCTGGGCGGTTACATGATCGGCATGTGGCTGATGTACGAGCGCACCCGTCTGATCGTGGTCGAATCCCTGTCGCAGGCCGACATCCCACCAACCCCATCCGAAGTCGTGGATGCCATAGGCACGCAAATATTCGGTGTGGTCGGATCGTCCGAATTCCCACTGATCTGGGCGTTCTCGGACAGTCTGGTGTTGCAACTGGTGCTGTTGTTACTGGTGCCCGGCCTGCTGGCACTGATCTTCGGCTGGCTGGCCTTTCGCAGCCGAGTTACGGGCGTGTACCTCTCGATCCTGACGCAGGCGATGACACTGGCCTTGGCACTGTACCTGTTCCAGAACGACAGCGGGTTACGTGGGAATAACGGCCTGTCTGGCCTGCAGAACCTCCCCGGTGTCACCGCCTCCCAAGACGTAGTGTCGATCTGGTTCCTCTGGGCTTCGGCGCTCGCGCTAGGCCTGGGTTACATGCTGGCGGCGTGGATCGTGTCAGGCAAGTTCGGCTCGGTCATCCGAGGCATCCGCGATAACGAGGCGCGGGTGCGGTTCCTGGGATATTCCGTCGAGGTCTACAAACTGGCCGTCTTCACCCTGACCGCTTGCATCGCTGCCGTCGCAGGTGCGCTGTATTACCCGCAGGCAGGCATCATCAACCCAGAGGAAATCGCCCCCATCGCCTCGATCTACCTCGCCGTCTGGGTCGCCATTGGCGGACGTGGTCGCCTGTACGGAGCTGTCATCGGCGCGGCCTTTGTCAGCCTGCTCAGTACATGGTTCACCGGCGGGCAGGTCCCGGATATCCCGCTTGGGTTTTTCACGATCAAGTGGGTCGACTGGTGGCAGGTGCTGCTGGGCGTGTCCTTCGTGCTGGTCACTCTGTTCGCCCCGCAAGGGATAGGAGGGCTGTTCGATCTGTGGACCAACCGCCACCACCCCGATCGCCATGGTGCCAATCTGGGTCCTGACGACGGGTCTCTGCGCGAGAAGGAGGCCATCGAATGAGCACTCTTTTAGAAGTCAGCGGTGTTTCAGTCACTTTTGACGGGTTTCGCGCAATCAATAACCTCTCCTTCCAGATTGGCGAGGTCGAACTACGCGCCGTGATTGGGCCAAACGGGGCCGGCAAAACCACCTTCATGGATATCGTTACAGGCAAGACCCGGCCTGATGAAGGCCGCGTGATCTGGGGTGAAAAGTCCGTCTCGCTGCTGCGGATGAGCGAGGCCAAGATCGCGCAGGCGGGGATCGGGCGGAAGTTCCAGAAACCCACTGTGTTCGAAGATCAGACCGTGCAGGAAAACCTGCTGATGGCGCTGAAAAACAAACGCGGTTGGCTGGGCGTTTTGTTCTATCGTCCCTCACCTGTTGACCTGGAGAAGGTCGAAAACCTGGCCGCCGAGATCGGGTTGAGGGACGAGTTGACACGCAAGTCGGGCGAACTCAGCCATGGGCAAAAACAATGGCTCGAGATCGGAATGTTGCTGGCGCAGGAACCGCGTCTTCTTCTGGTCGACGAACCCGCTGCGGGCATGACCCCGAAGGAACGCGAACACACCACCGACCTGCTGGTGCAGGCTGCCAAGACCCGTGCCGTGGTGGTCGTCGAACACGACATGGAGTTCGTCCGCCGTCTGAACTGCAAGGTCACCGTTCTGCATGAAGGTGCGGTTCTGGCCGAGGGTTCTCTGGGCCACGTGACATCAAATCAGGACGTCATTGACGTCTATCTGGGGCGCTGAGCGATGCTGAAATTGAATGATCTGACGTTGCACTATGGGCACTCGCAAATCCTCTATGGAATCTCGATGGAGGCGGCTCAGGGAGAAGTCACTTGCCTGATGGGTACCAATGGCGTCGGCAAGACCAGCCTGATCAAGGCCATATCCGGCACCCATCCGCGCTCGGGCGGCCAGGTGGCGCTGAACGGCGAGGAACTGGGCATCCTGTCCGCGCACAAGATGGCGTGGAAAGGTGTAGCTTATGTCCCGCAGGGGCGAGAGATCTTCCCGTTGCTGACCGTGCGCGAAAACTTGGAAACAGGGTTCGCCTGCTTGCCCGCCAGCGAACACTTCATCCCGGATGAGATCTTCGAACTGTTCCCGGTGCTCAAGAAAATGCAGAATCGGCGGGGTGGGGACCTGTCGGGGGGGCAGCAGCAGCAATTGGCCATCGCGCGCGCCCTGATCACCAAGCCGCGCCTTCTGCTGTTGGATGAGCCGACCGAGGGTATTCAGCCCAACATCATCCAGCAGATCGGAGAGGTAATCCGCCATCTGCGAACCCAGGGTGAAATGGCTATCGTTCTGGTCGAGCAGTATTTCGACTTCGCCTATGATCTCGCCGACCGGTTTGTCGTTTTGCGCCGCGGGGAAATCCTGATGTCAGGTCTTAAGGCGGACCTTTCACGTGATCAGGTCTTGCAGGGAGTCACCGTTTAGAGATCTGTGCGTCGGGCAAAGAGCGTACATTCTGAGAAATGGTACTGAGTTGGTCCACCGAACTGAGTACCGTGATCGGGTTGGCCCAAACGCAGTTTTTTCTTCGATCTGGCGACTGGTCCGTTCCGGCTTTGCCCTCGGGATCATTGAAGCCGTATTCTCAGTCCTGCAACTTGCGCAGTTTACGCCTCGGGTTGGTTGGTCGCTTCAGCGGCATTGCGATCTGTTCCCCAAAGCTGGACGAACACCGCAAACAGGAAGGCATTTGCTTTCGGTCGGCGCGCAGCAGTGCTTGCAGAGATGACAGGCGGAGTGGTGCCACCCCGCCATTTTCTTATCGGAAAGGGCGTTGCCAAGGAGTTTTCTGATTACAATCCGATCCGAGGCACAAAAAAGCAAAAAATAACCTCGCGATTTCAACGGCCTTTGACGACCTACGGGAAACCCCCAATACCGGGAAATGGGGTAATTCGTTAACCATAGCTTATTGATCGGATCATTTCGAACGATACCACTTTTCCCCTATGAGGGGCTGGCTACATACCCCCTCGGCCGGCCCCTCAGTAAACTGCTGCAAACCGTTCCGATCCCCCAAACCTGCCTACTCGTCTTCCCCCAACGACTGCAGAACGTGCGTGACAAGTGCCGGAAGCTCTGACGAGTCGCCGTAGCTGACTGTGTGCGGAATCTCGGCGACCGGTGATTTGCGATAGCCTTCGGTGAACAGAAGAAACGGCACTTGCGCACGGCAGGCCGTTTCTGCATCTACCTCGCTGTCACCCACGAAAAGCCACGGCCCAGAAGGGGCGACGGCGGCGAAACTGGCCTCCAGATGGGCCGGGTCCGGCTTGCGGGTGTGCAGGCTGTCGCCACCCAGAACAGCGTCGAAATGATGCGCCAGGTTCATTGCCTCGAGCACGTGACGCGCAGGGGCCTCGGGTTTGTTGGTGCAGACACCCAACACGCAGCCCATGTTGCGCAACTGTTCCAGCGCCCGCATCACGCCGGGATAGACGATGGTTTTGTCACTGGCCGCGGCGTTGTAGTACGTCAGGGTCTGTTGGGTCAGATCTGCGTGACGGTCCATTGAAAGATTACAATGCAGGATCACACGCTCCACCAGTTTGGGCAGGCCGTTGCCTACGAATTTTTGAACCTGTTCCAAAGGCAGGGCAGCCACGTCGTTGTCGTGTAACATCCTGTTGGCCGCGGCGGCAATGTCCGCAACGCTGTCCACCAGCGTCCCGTCCAGATCGAACATGATTGTCGCGCTCATCGGCAGCCCCGTCTGTTTAATGTCTCGCAAATGACCTCTATCCCGCCTGGTTTTTTGACACAATCACATTGGTTTGGAAAATCTGTCAGAACTGGCTTGACATACCTGAGTAAAATAATCAGATTAAACGAGAAGTGAGCAGCCAACCCCATTTCGGGTCAGCCAGATCGAGAAAAACGCGAACAGATCAAGGCATTTCGCCTGAGACCACTTGGAGTTGTCCTGATGAATATGCAGAACCCGAATCCCAGCCAATCCTACGCCGTGTCCATGCTGCCTGCCCATAAGGCCGAGGACCTGACCAAGGGTGGAAACCTCGCCCATATCGAGCTGGGCGACCAGTTGTATACCTTGCGCATCACCCGCGCCGGCAAGCTGATCCTGACGAAATGAGCAGCAGCCACCCTCGCGGTGGGGCGGCCGTTGGTCGCCTTGCTGACCTGAGCCCGGTTGAAGCCGGCGCCGTGATGTATCTGCGGCTCTGGGGTGACGGTGCGCAGGGTCGTTCGGACGCTGCCAGTGACTTTCAAATCGCGCTGGGCGCAGAAAGCGGACACGCCGCGATGATGACGTTGGATCAATTGTGTTCGTTGTGCGCGCATCACGGGCGCCGTCCGCTGATCCGCCACGGGCTGGGCTGTTCCTGTCTGGGCGCGGATGAGAATTGCTTTGCGCAGATGATCGCAGCGGCCTCTGAAGGGGATCGCGAAGACGCAATGATGATGGCCTCGCTGATTGTCCGGGCGGATTTCGCTCCCGCATTGGCCTCATTGTCCGAAGAACTTGGACTGGCACTGCGTCGCATGACGGCGTCTGTTCCAATACCCACGACCGGGCATGTACCTCCCGCAGCCATGCTGCACTAAAACAGCCTGAAAGCGTAAAACCCCGGCTCCCTCGTGCCGGGGTTTTTCTTGTCAGCAGCACCCGCATCCGGCGTGATGGTGATCATGATCGCAGGTCGGGGCAGGGGTGTAGTCACCGACCTCAGCCAATACACCCCGCAGCGCCCAAAGGATCATGTCCACATCCTCGGCCTCAATGGTCAGAGGCGGGCGGATTTTCAGGATGTTGTCCTTTGGCCCTTCGCTGCCGATCAGGATGCGGTGATCGCGCATCCGGTTCTTGACGTATTTGCAGATCTCGGTGCCCTCGGACCCGTCGGGGTTGATCAGTTCGACCCCCAGAAACAGGCCCATGCCCCGCACGTCACCGACGCAACCGAAATCAGCCTCGATCTGGCGCAGGCCATCCATCAGGCGCGTGCCCATTTCACGGGCATTGTCCTGCAGGCCTTCGTCATCGACGATGTCTAAAACCTCTTTGCCGATCCGGCAAGAGAGTGTGGAGCCGCCGAATGTCGAGAAGAACTCGATCCCGTTGTCAAAGCTGCGGGCAATCTCCTTAGTTGTCACCAGCACGCCCAAAGGGTGGCCATTGCCGATGGGTTTGCCCATGACGACGATATCCGGCAGCGCGCCCTGATGTTCAAAACCGAAATAGTATTCGCCGAGACGCCCCAGCCCGGTTTGTACTTCATCGGCGATACAGACACCGCCCGCCGCCCGGATTTTCTCATAAACGGCAGGCAGGTAGCCCTTGGGCGGAATGATCTGACCACCGACCGAGGGGAAGGTCTCGGCGATGAAACCGGCCACGCCGTGTCCCTTGTCCTGCAGGGCTGCAATCGCAGGGTCCACCAAATCGGCGTATTTCTGGGCGCGATCGGCATCGTCGCGTTTGAACGACCCCCGGTAGTCGTCCGCCACTTCAACCAGTTCGACCCAATCGGCCTGACCGATCCCGCCCGGCTTGTTGAACTTGTAGGCCGAGATCGCAACGGCCGCGTTGGTGTTCCCGTGATAACCGTGATCCGGCGTCACGATCCCCTTAGCCCCAGTATGGGCGCGCGCCAGCCGGAGGGCCAGTTCATTGGCCTCGGTGCCCGAGTTGACAAAGAAACAGACCTCGAAATGATCCGGCAGTTTCGACAACACCTTGTCGGCAAACGCGGTCTGTGCCGGGTGCAGATAACGGGTGTTCGAATTCATCCGTTTCAGCTGATCCGCCGCGACCGCCAGGATGCGCGGGTGTGCGTGCCCCACATGCGGGACATTGTTGTAAGCATCCAGATAAGGGCGACCCCATTCGTCAAACAGGTGGTGCTTCCATCCGCGCATCAGCATGACCGGATCGTCATAGGTCAGGCTGAGATTGCCTCCGAAATGATCATGCCGCCCCTGCAGGATCGTGTGCTTGTTGGTCGGGCTGTAGAATACTTTTTCATCCGGCAGGTTCAGCAACGCTGCCGGGTTGGGGCAGATGGCGTGCCACAGCTCCATCTCATCCGGATCGCCGACGCCGGGCCAGTCGTTTTGCATTCCGTCCTTGGTAAGAGCCAATTGGAAATGCACATGCGGGGCCCAGCCGCCGTTCTGGCTGGCATCTCCCAGCTGGGCAAAGGCCGCGCCCTGGGCCACCGGATCACCCGGGTTCAACCGGTCGCAGACCTCGGGGTCCAGATGACCGTAGAGCGTATAGAACGGATCACCTTCGGGCGTGTCGTGATGCAGGATCACCACGCCGCCATAGTCCAGATGCGTATCGCGGTTCTCGACCGCTTCGACCCTTCCACTCATCGGTGCATGCAAGACGGTGCCCGCCGGGGCAAACACATCCACCGCCAGATGCACGGTGCGCCGGTCAGACGCCTTCCACGGCCCTTTGCGGAACCCGGGTTCCGCATAGATCAGACGGGGTTCGTTGTAATAACCCAGCCAAAGGCCCTCTCCGAATTCTTCGCCCACGCGGGCGGCTTCTTCCAGCGGCATATGAAACGGGTTTTGTGGCCAGGTCGAGTTCTCGACGGACAGCGAACCCATGGGCGCATCACTCAGATCCTGGCCGAACATTGGGGCAAATTGGCCGCGGTGCTCGGACAAATAGGCGCGGATGCGCTCAACCCCGTCTGCGACAGGTAAATAGCAGGCTGTCCGCAAACGCGCAGCCATCAGTCCGCCATTGACGCCTTTATTCTCAAGGAACCGCCAAGCCGGGGCCTGACTGATGGTCACGTAAGGATCATCCGGGTTTTCCACAGCCATCAGGGTGGAGTTCACGATGGACACGGCCAACCGCATCCGCAGCAACGGCCAGATCAGATCGACCTCATCCGCGCGCAGTCGGTTAGACGCGTGATAGCCACGCACCAGCGCTGCCAATGCGCGTTCGGGTTTGGGATGGTCCAGAATGATATAAGCGCCCGCAATCGCCAGATCGCAGATACGCGGGGCCGCGCACATGTCGCCCAGATCAATCAGCCCCGAGACGCTCTGGCGTTGCCCCAACTCACCCTCGACCAGAATGTTATAGTCGTTGGCATCGTTGTGGATTGCCTGTTTGGGCAAGGCTGTCAGTTGCCCGGAAATCGCGTCGAATTTGCCGCAAATCTCGGACAGCAACTCACGGCGCGCGGGATCAGCAATCGCATCCAACTGATCGGCGATCCAGCCCGCCTGCGTCAGATCCCATTTGAAATCCGCGCGATGCAACCCGTCATGGGAAAACTGCTCCAGCGCTTTGTCGGTCGCGCCCAAAACACGACCCAGCTTCAGGATCAGTTCTTCAGATTTGGGTGCTGTTTTGGCATAGCACTGCCCCGGCAGGCATTCGAGCAGCCAGGCCAGCCGCATCTCACCCTTCTGATCGGCAATCTCGGGCAGCAGCGCTCCGTTCAGGTCCGGGAACACCTGCGGGAACGGTAGCCCTGGTGCTTCGTCCTCGATATGCGCCAACGCCTTGACTTGCAGGTCCACGAATTCGGCCTCACAACCCGCGCGCATGACCTTGAGCACGTAATCCTGGCCGTTCGTTGCCCGAACCATAAAGTTCAGGTCGTATTCGCCATCCAGGCGCTCCAACTTGGCGTCCAGTCCCCAATGCTCGCGCAGGGCAACCGCCCAAAACTCCGTCATGCCGCTCATACGATCTCCAGTCCCTTTATCACTGGGTGTCTCTTCCTTGGGCTAAGAAGGGGCAGACAGCCCCTTGCCATCAGTCCAAAGCGCGCAACCGTTTGATCAGCGACGACGTATCCCATCTGCCACCGCCCAGCTTTTGAACATCCTTGTAGAACTGATCGACCAGAGCCGTCACCGGCAGAGACGCCCCGGTCTCGTTGGCCGTCTCAAGGCAAATCCCCAGATCCTTGCGCATCCAGTCGACCGCAAAGCCGTGATCGAAATGATCGTCCAGCATGGTTTCATAGCGGTTCGCCATCTGCCAGCTGCCTGCCGCACCCTGGCTGATCACCTCAACGACCGCACGTCCGTCCAGACCGGCTTTCTCGGCAAAATGCAGCGCTTCGCTGAGGCCCTGAACCAGTCCGGCAATTGCGATCTGGTTGCACATCTTGGTCATCTGTCCTGCGCCACTTTCGCCGATCCGGCGGCAGATTTTGGAATAGACCTGCATGATCGGCTCGGCCGCATCATAGGCGGCCTGATCGCCGCCGCACATGATCGACAGCACACCATTCTCGGCGCCCGCCTGCCCTCCTGAGATCGGGGCGTCCACAAATGCGGTCCCCTGCGCCTGCCCTGCTGTGTACATTTCGCGGGTCACCTTGGCGGAAACCGTGGTGTGGTCGACGAAAGTCGCGCCCTCAGTCATTCCGTGGAACGCACCATCTTTGCCTGTGCAAACCATCCGCAGGTCATTGTCGTTGCCGACGCAGGCCATCACGAATTCAGCGTCCTGTGCGGCCTCTTTCGGGGTGGTGGCCATGGCGCCGCCATGCTGGGCCACCCAGGCCTCGGCCTTTGCGGCGGTGCGGTTGTATACGGTCACCTCATGACCCGCCGCCTGCAGGTGACCTGCCATTGGATAGCCCATGACGCCCAGGCCCAGAAACGCAACTTTTGCCATTTGGTGATCCTCTCTGCTGTCCGGTCCCATTTCGTTCAGCAGGCCGGAGTGTTGGGCAGAGACAAAGCAAAGCTGCGCCCAAAGAGCAACCCCGCGTCAGGGCTTGCCGCCCAAATCCTGAAGGATCGGGCAATCGGGCCGGTCATCCCCGGCGCAGGCGTCGATCAGATGACCCAGCGTGTCGCGCATGGCGTTGAGGTCGGCAATCTTGGCCTCGATCTGCGCCAGATGTGCCCGGGCTACCTTTTTGACATCGGCGCTGGCGCGGGTTTCATCTTCGTACAGGGCCATTAGGGTGCGGCAATCCTCGATCGTGAAACCCAAGGCGCGGGCGCGGCCCAGAAAGTTCAGCTTGTGCACGTCCTGTGCGCGGAACCGCCGATAGCCGTTGTTGTCTCGCAGCGGTTTGATCAGACCGATATCCTCGTAGTACCGGATCGTCTTGGCAGGCAGTCCAGTTTGGGTTGCTACATCTCCGATATTCACGGCGTGACCTCATGCGTTTCGGGGCCTTGCGGTGCCTCAGGCAAGCTGGCCCGTACGCGACGCAGGCGCAGTGCGTTCGAAACCACAAAGACGCTGGACAAGGCCATCGCCCCGGCAGCAAGGGCAGGGGAAAGAAGATGCCCGCTGAACGGATACAGCGCCCCGGCGGCTACCGGGATCAGCAGGATGTTGTAGCCGAAGGCCCAGCCGAGGTTCTGGCGGATGTTGTGCATGGTGCGGCGGCTGATCTCAACCGCATTGGCCACACCGCGCAAATCGCCGGACATCAGCACCACATCAGCTGTTTCAATGGCCACGTCGGTGCCCGTGCCAATGGCCACACCGATATCCGCCGCCGCCAGTGCGGGGGCGTCGTTGATCCCGTCGCCGACAAAGGCAAGCGTGCCGAATTGATCGCGTAACGCGGTGATTGCGGCCAGCTTGCCATCCGGCAGGACCTCGGCCGTGACGTGGTCGATGCCCAGCCTGTCGGCCAGGGCCTGAGCTGTGCGGGCGTTGTCGCCGGTCACCATCGCCAGTGTCAGGCCCATCGCGTGGAGGCGCTGCAGCGCTTGTCGCGTGCCGGGTTTGATCGGGTCTGAAACCGTAAGCAGCGCCGCAGCCTGACCGTCTATCGCGACAAACAGCGGCGTGGCTCCTTCGCTGGCGCGCTGGTCGGCCTCAACGTTCAGATCGGACAGGTCGACCCCGTGCTGCGCCATCAGGCGGGGCGATCCGATCAGGACTTCGCGCCCTTCGATCGTTGCCTGAACGCCTAGCCCGGTCAGAGATTGGAACTCTGACGGTGATGGCAAATCTGTCGGTCCTGCGCGAGTAATGGCGGTGGCAATCGGGTGTTCGGATTGTGCCTCGACCGCTGCGGCCAGCCGCAGAACAGTGTCACGGTCAAAGCCGTTTGTGACGGTGATGCCTTCCAGTTCGGGCCGCCCCAATGTCAGCGTTCCGGTCTTGTCCAGCGCGATCACCTTGGCCTGTTGCAATTGCTGTAATGCGTCGCCCTTGCGGAACAAAACGCCCAGCTCAGCCGCGCGCCCGGTGCCCACCATGATTGAGGTCGGTGTCGCCAGGCCCATGGCGCAGGGGCAGGCGATAATCAGAACCGAGACACCTGTGACCAGGGCCATCGGCAAGGCGGGCGCGGGGCCAAAGATCAGCCAGACCGCGATAGTCAGCAAAGCAACGGCAATGACCACGGGCACGAACCTGGCGGTGATCCGGTCGACCAGCCCCTGAATTGGCAACTTGGCCCCCTGTGCCTGTTCGACCATGCGGATGACCTGCGCCAGAACGGTGTCGGCCCCAACCCGCGTGGCACGGACCCGCAGCGCACCGGTGCCGTTGACCGTACCACCCACGACCTGATCGGCGGGCGCCTTGCCAACGGGCACGGGTTCGCCCGTGATCATGCTTTCGTCGACATATGAAGTCCCGTCGAGCACGTCTCCATCCACCGGAACCCGCTCACCCGGGCGGATTTGCAGGATTTCTCCTACCGTGATGTCGGCAATTGGGCGGTCGATAACGGCACCGTCCATCTCAACCCTCGCGGTCTTGGGCTGCAGCCCCACCAGTTTGCGGATCGCGGCGCCGGTGCGCCCCTTGGCGCGCGCTTCCATCACCCGGCCCAGCAGTATGAGGACCACGATGACCGAGGCGGCCTCGAAATACACATTGGCGCTGCCTTGCGGCAGAAGCTGCGGCGCAAAGGTCGCGATGACCGAGAACAGGTAAGCCGCGCCCGTGCCCAAAGCCACAAGCGCGTTCATGTCCGGTGATCCACGCAGCAGAGAGGGGATACCCTTGGCATAGAACACACGCCCCGGCCCCAGTAGCAGCACTGTGGTCAGCGCGAACTGAATGAGATGGCTGTTCTGCAGCCCGATGGTGGCGTGTACCCAATGGTGGAAGGCCGGGATCATGTGACCGCCCATCTCGAGCACGAACACGGGCAAGGCCAGAATGGCGGCAAGTGCCGTCGCTTTGACCAATGTGTGGGCCTCTTCGGTTTTTGCATGGTCGGTCGATGTGCCATTGCTATCTGCCACACGGGCTGGATACCCGGCATCCTCAGACCGTTTCGCCAGCGCCTGCGGGTCGGTTGCGCCGTCAACATAGGTGATCGTCGCGCTTTCCGTGGCAAGATTGACCCGCGCCTCGACTACGGCTGGATCAGCATTCAAAGTGCGTTCGACTTTGGATACGCAAGATGCACAGTTCAAGCCGCCGATCTTCAGCGACGTTTGCTGTGTCGCCGCCGGATAACCGGCGCGGCTCAAGGCCTCGGTCAGCACATCGATCTGACCGTCAAAGGTAACCTGCGCGGTTTCGGTCGCAAAATTGACCGAGGCGTCGGACACGCCCTCCACCTCGCGCAACGCGGTTTCCACCCGCCCGACGCAAGACGCGCATCCCATGCCCGTGATTTTCAACTGAACTGTCTGCGACGCGGCCATCCGACTCATCCTGTGGGGAACTTCTCCCCCCAAATGGGGGTTCCAGTCACGGGAAGGTCAAGGGGGCAAGGCAGATTTCTTGGAATTTCTATCGCAGATATCAGCGGTCGAAAATCTGATCCAACAGCAGGGAATCGTACATCACGGGCGGAGAACTGCGCACGGATTCCGGCGAGGCAAAAAAGGCCAACGTCAGGGCCGTGACCAACAGCAGTGCGCCAATCGCGCAAAGGCTGGCAATGTTCAACACAGATCGCAGCATGTGTAGGGCTCCTTACATTTGTTGTGACCTGTCCAGTCAGGGAGTCAGGACCGCTGGGCCAATTGCTGTTTAAGTTTCTCGTTCTCGGCCTGAAGCTGCGCCAGTTGCTGCCCAAGCGCGTTCAGATGCGGACGCAGTTCAGCCTCGGTAAAGCGCGGAGTGATGTGGCGCGGGCAGTTCCAGTCCAGCGCTCCCACCCGGATGAGGGTGGCACGTTCGGCGGGGGCTTGGGCACCGTCGGGGTACAGGCTTGCCGCTGCGGCCTCACCCTCGGAGAACTCTACCCGGCCAAGTATCTTGAGCCGCCGTTGATTGGCATAGTCCATGAGGATCAGCGCAATCCGGTCGTTCCCGTCCAGATTCCCGCGCGAGATATACTGTTTGTTGCCGGAAAAATCGGCATAGCCGATGGTTTGCGGGCCCAGCACCTTCAGGAATCCGACAGGCCCGCCACGGAACTGGACATAAGGCCAGCCGGTTTCGGATACGGTGGATTGATAAAACCCGTCGCGCGCCTGGATGAATGCCTTTTCGGCCGGTCCGATCTGATGCCCTTGCCGGGGGCCGCCTTCGATGAACTTGGCGTAGGTCCCGGCCGAGCCCATCCTCTCCTGATGCGCCCGGACAGCCGGGGTAAATGTCAGTTCGGAAAAGGCGCGTGGCATGTTCTATCCTTTCACAGGCCTAATTCAGTCAGGCTGGGGTGATCGTCGGGACGGGGACCCAGTGGCCAATGGAACAGGCGGTCGGCCTCGAAAATTGGAAGATCGTTTAACGAGGCATGACGCTTGGCCATTCGGCCATCCTCGGCGAATTCCCAGTTCTCGTTGCCGTATGAACG
The DNA here is from genome assembly GCF_059609725.1 of Ruegeria sp. YTSC199. Taxonomy (NCBI): domain Bacteria; kingdom Pseudomonadati; phylum Pseudomonadota; class Alphaproteobacteria; order Rhodobacterales; family Roseobacteraceae; genus Ruegeria; species Ruegeria sp. YTSC199. The sequence continues at coordinate 62,078 of NZ_JBXWMF010000021.1, read as the reverse complement.
GAACCATTGTCCACTGTCATCCCGCCATTCGTATGCATAGCGTACGGCGATGCGGTTGCCGGAAAAGGCCCAAAGTTCCTTGATCAGTCGGTACTCCAGTTCTTTGTTCCACTTGCGGGACAAAAAGGTGTGGATGTCAGTGTGACCAGTCAGGAATTCGGCGCGGTTCCGCCACTGGCTGTCATCTGTATAGGCTGGCGTGACCACGTCAGCGTCGCGGCTGTTCCAGGCGTTTTCCGCCATGCGGACTTTCTGTGTCGCGGATTCCAACGTGAAGGGGGGCACAGGGGGGCGGCTCATCATTCGGTCTTTCATGTCAAGGCGGCTGCAATCATCGCCAGGGTCAAAATGACTGGGACGTATTGGGAGGAGAAAATGCTGGAATGGCGTCTCATCTGATTGCTCCAAAGTTAACCGATCGGTACATATTGCGTCCAAAGTGTACCGATCGGTAATCTTTTGCAAGTCTTATTTTGAAATCTTACCCAGGTTCTCTCAGAGGTTGTGATTTAAGCAATCGAACATTATGTACTGATCTGTACACTCAGGAGTCCGTATATGCGCCCTAACAAACGTGACGAACTGGTCCGCAAAGCCCTGCAGGTTTTTTACCGTGATGGGTTTCATGCCACCGGAATGGATAAGCTGGTGGTTGAAACGGGGGTGTCCAAGACCTCGATGTACAAGCATTTTCGCACCAAAGAGGACTTGATTCTTGCGGCGTTGCAGCTGCGGGACGAGAGCTTTCGCAAGGATTTCCTGAATCGTATCAGCGAGTTGTCCGACACTCCGGCCGGGCAATTGATCGCCAGTTTCGATGCGCTGGGCGAGTGGTTCAGTGAGGAAGAATATCGCGGCTGCATGTTCATCAAGGCCGGCGCAGAATACCAGGAAAAGGATCATCCGATCCACAAACAGTCGGCGGAACACAAGCAGATATTGCTGGATCATTTCACGGACCTGGCCCGTCGGGCCGGTGCGCGCGACCCAGAACACCTGGCCTGTCAGATTGTGCTGTTGCAGGAAGGCGCGATTGTCGCGGCGGTGTTTCTGAAATCCTGTGATCCGGCACACGATGCCAAGGCGGCCGCGCAGATTCTGCTGGACAACGCGCAGGTCTGAGCCGGGCCGGATCATCAAAGCGACGTTGCGTTGCGCTGCCTCGGGGCGGATTGGAATGCGAAACCTCAAAAGCTAGGCTGTTCAGGCAAAGGCAAGGGAGGGATGTCGTATGCCACTTTTTACCACCACCGCAGGTTGGGTGACCGAAGAGCATCAGATGTTTGCGGAAATGGCGGACCGGTTCATGGGGGAAGAACTGGCACCCAATCTCGACCGCTGGAACGAAAACGGCGTTGTTGATCGTGACATGTGGCGCAAGGCGGGTGACATGGGGTTGATGGCCGGTGCGATTCCCGAAGCCTATGGCGGTGTCGGGGGTGGTATCGGGTTTGATGCGATGACGCTCTACGCCCAGGCCTCGCACGGGGATTCGGGATGGGGTTATGCGATCCAGACCATCGTCGTTCACTACATCAACACCTATGGCAGCGAAGACCAAAAGCGGAAGTGGCTGCCGCGACTGGCCTCGGGTGAGATGATCGGTGCACTTGCCATGACAGAGCCCGGAACCGGTTCTGATGTGCAATCCATTCGGACGACGGCAGACAAGGATGGCAATTCCTACCGGCTGAATGGGTCCAAGATTTTCATCACAAACGGTCAGTCGGCGGACCTGATCCTTGTGGCTTGCAAGACCGACAAGACGCAGGGGTCAAGGGGGGTCTCTTTGATAGCTGTGGAGACCCAGGGAGCAGAGGGTTTCCGCAAAGGTCGAAACCTGAAGAAACTGGGTATGAAGGCCAATGACACGGCCGAGTTGTTCTTTGAAGACGTCAAGGTGCCGATGACCAACCTTCTGGGGGCGGAAGAAGGGCAGGGGTTTTATCAGATGATGAAGCAGTTGCCGTGGGAGCGTCTTACAATCGGCATTGGGGCGCTTGGTGCGATTGATTTCGCCATTGCTGAAACGGTGAAATATACACAGGAGCGTAAGGCGTTTGGCCAACGGGTGATGGATTTCCAGAATACCCGCTTCAAACTGGCCGAGTGCAAGACCAAAGCCGAGGTCTTGCGCAGTTTTGTCAACGACTGCATCGCTCGGCTCGAGGCAGGTACCTTGGATGCAGCCACAGCTTCGATGGTGAAATACTGGGGCTCGGAGGTGCAGAACGAGGTCATGCACGAATGCCTGCAGCTATTCGGCGGTTACGGGTTCATGATGGAATACCCGATCGCGCGTTTATACGCGGACGCGCGCGTTCAAATGATTTATGGCGGCACGAATGAGATTATGAAGGAACTCATTGCCCGGTCGTTGGACACCTAGCGAATCCGGGGCTCCTCCCGCCCCTCGTCAATGCCTTTGGCGAAACATTTCCTGCCTAGCCCCCTGTCGTCCGCAGGACGCAAGGCCGAAGGTCGCGCTGGGAATCTCCAAAGCGTTTCTTACAAGTGTGACACTTGATCAATTTGACCTTGCAGCCACACGCGAAACGACCTGAGTGGTTCGGATTCCGCGCGCGATTGTGGCCAGACAAGATAGAAATCGCCAAGGCTCACGCCCGGGCCGCGCCAGGCTGGTACCAGCCGACCCGATGTCAGGTCGGCCTCGATCAGGTAGCTGGGTAGCAATGCCACGCCCAGTCCGTGTATAGTTGCCTGCCCCATGGTCGAGAACTGATCGAACAACATGCCGCGTATTCCGGTGACCTCATGGCTTTGCGCGGCGAACCACCGTTCCCAAGCGTCAGGGCGTGTTTCAAGGTGCAGCAAGGGGGCCTCCGCCAGCCACCCGATATCATCAGAGTCCTCGGGCAGCAGGTCGGGTGAGCACACCGGCAGCACATCTTCTCGCATGATGCGCAGGTAATTCACACCGGCCCAGTCGCGCTGGCCGAAGTGGATCGCGGCGTCGAAATGTTCGGCGTCAAAGTCAAACGGTCGCAAGCGGGTGTTGAGGTTTACCGTTACTTCCGGATGGCGACGGGCGAAATCCTGCAAACGCGGGGCCAGCCAGTGCATGCCGAAGGCGGGCAGGATCGACAGGTTCAGCGATCCTCCGGTGGGGTTGGCTTTCAGCTTCAGCGATGCCTGCGCCAGATGGGTCAGCGCGGTGCGCGCAACTTGCACATATTCTTTGGCCGCTGGTGTCAGGTGCAAACGCATCTGGCTGCGCTGGATCAGGTCCACACCCAATTGTTCTTCCATTGACTTGAGTTGCCTGCTGATCGCGCTTTGCGTCAGGGAAAGCTCTTCGGCGGCGGCAGAGGCGCTGCCAAGGCGGTCGACGGCCTCAAGCGCAAGCAAAGATGGGATCGAGGGCAGGAAGCGGCGCGGGGCGATCATATGACAAATCCTCATACCTTTAGGATGGAATATCACTGGCATTCGCGGTGCACCAGCCCGATACACATACAGGCTTTTCTTTTGGATGACCGGTTGAGAACCCGCGTGCTATTCAAGATGAAATTGCCCATCTGAAGAATTCGAAGACCGGGGAACAAGCCATGGATCGCGCTCAGATCGTTCACGAAAACTTCCTGACCCGGGTCGCGAAACGTGACTTTCCCAGTGGTGCGCCGCCGCGCCCGGGTCTCAGAAACACTGACGCGGTATCGCTGTTCCGGTCTCAGGTCCTCAGCCGGGCGCTGGATCGGACCAGTCGTGCGATGCAGAAGGCAGGACAGGGGTTTTATACGATTGGCTCATCCGGGCATGAGGGGATGGCGGCGGTTGCGCACGCATTGCGCCCGACCGACATCGCGTTTCTGCACTACCGCGATGCAGCGTTTCAGATCGCCCGGGCCGAGCAGGTGCCCGGTCAGCAGATCGCCTGGGACATGCTGCTCAGTTTTGCCTGTTCGAAAGAAGACCCGATCTCGGGCGGGCGGCACAAAGTGCTGGGGTCAAAGGCGTTGATGATCCCGCCGCAGACGTCGACCATTGCCAGCCATCTGCCCAAGGCCGTTGGCGCGGCCTATAGTCTGGGCGCCGCTCGACGGCATGATCCTGAACATCGGGAGTTGCCCGAGGATGGAATTGCGATGTGTTCTTTTGGGGATGCTTCAGCCAACCATTCGACGGCGCAGGGGGCTATTAACACTGCCGGGTGGACCAGCGTGCAATCCACTCCGCTGCCTCTGCTGTTTGTATGCGAGGATAACGGGATCGGGATCTCGGTCAAAACACCGAAGGGCTGGATACAGACGTCGATGGAGCATCGTCCGGGGATCAAGTATTTCCAAGCCAACGGGTTGGATATTTATGAGACTTACTCCGTGGCGCAGGAGGCCGCCGATTATGTGCGCACCCGTCGTAAACCTGCCTTCCTGCATATGAAAACCGTACGCCTTTACGGCCATGCCGGTGCGGATGTGCCGACCACTTACCTGTCGAAGGTCGAAGTTGAGTCTGACGAGGCCAATGACCCTCTGCTTCATAGCGTGAGCTTGCTGGATCAGGCGGGTGCCTTGTCGCCTGCGGAAGCGCTGAAAATTTATGAGGATACCTGCGCCCGCACGGATCGTATCGCGACCGAAGCGGCCACACGCCCGCACCTGGTCAATGCCGCTGAGGTGATGGCCAGCCTGATCCCGCCAAAACGTGCCTGCAAACCTACCAATGGCCCCAGCGCCGAGGCCCGGGCCAAGGTCTTTGGCGGAGATATGCGCGCGATGGAAGACCCTCAACCCATGAGTCGCCTGATCAATTGGGCACTGACCGATCTGATGCTAGAGCATGGTCAGATTGTCTGTATGGGTGAAGATGTTGGCCGCAAGGGAGGCGTCTACGGTGTGACCCAGAAATTGCAGCAAAGGTTTGGGCCGGACCGAGTGATTGACACGCTATTGGACGAACAGTCCATTCTGGGGCTTGCCATCGGCATGGGGCATAACGGGTTCATTCCGATCCCCGAGATTCAGTTCCTCGCCTATCTGCACAATGCCGAGGATCAGATCCGGGGCGAGGCCGCGACCCTGCCGTTTTTCTCGAACGGGCAATTCACCAATCCGATGGTGCTGCGGATTGCCGGGCTGGGGTATCAGAAAGGCTTCGGTGGGCATTTCCACAACGACAATTCTCTGGCGGTGCTGCGGGACATTCCGGGTGTGATCATTGCCTGCCCCTCCAACGGCACGGACGCGGTGCAGATGCTACGCGAATGCGTGCGACTGGCGCGCGAGGAGCAGCGGGTGGTGGTATTTCTGGAGCCAATTGCCCTCTATCCGATGCGGGATTTGCATGATGCGCAGGATGGCGGGTGGATGACCACTTATCCCTCGCCAGACCAATGCATCCCGCTGGGTGAGGTTGGTGTGCACGGGGACGGTACCGATCTGGCCGTCGTGACCTACGGCAACGGACACTATCTGTCTCAGCAAGCACTGCCCGTACTGGAGGCCGCTGGCGTCAAGACGCGCATTATCGACATGCGCTGGCTGGCGCCTTTGCCAGTCAATGCCCTGCGCGAGGCCACCAAATCCTGCGCGCATGTTTTGGTGGTTGATGAATGTCGCCGCACCGGCAGCCAATCCGAGGCGCTGATGACGTTCTTCGCCGAAGAAAACCCCGATATCCCAACCGCTCGCGTCGTGGCCGAAGATAGCTTTATTGCCACTGGCCCGGCCTATGCCGCTCCGTTGCCGTCGAAGGATGGCATTATTGCCGTCGCGCTGGCCCTGACCGGAGGCCGCTCATGACACGCACTGCCGTTGTGATCTGCCCGGGGCGGGGGACCTATAACAAGCCCGAACTGGGCTATCTGCGCCGCCATCACGTGCAACGGACAGACCTGTTCCACAGCTTTGACGCCATCCGCGCCGAGGCGGGACAGGAGGCTGTGACAACACTGGATGGCGCAAGCCGTTACACCGTCAGCAAGTATTCTCGCGGTGATGTGGCATCACCCCTGATCTATGCGGCTTCTCTAGCCGACGCACAGGCTGTAGCCGAAGACATCGAAGTGGTCGCGGTCACAGGCAATTCTATGGGTTGGTATATCGCCTTGGCCGCAGGTGGTGCCTTGTCATCGCAGGACGGGTTCCGCGTGGTGAACACGATGGGCACGCTGATGCAGGACCAGTTGATCGGCGGTCAACTGGTTTATCCGTTCGTGGGTGAAAACTGGGAAAACGACACCGCCCGCAAGGCAAAATTTTTGGCCGATGTCGTACGGATCAACGCGTCTGACGGGTGTGATCTCGCGCTGTCCATCGATCTGGGCGGGATGCTGGTTTTGGCGGGAAATGAGGCGGGTCTTCAGGCCTTTGAGGCCGCGTGCCCCACAATTGAGGACCGCTTTCCGATGCGGCTTCCAAATCACGCGGCCTTTCACACCGCGTGGCAGGCCCCGGTTGCGGCTGAGGGACGGGCTCGATTGGGCGTCGGTATGTTTGGCCAACCCAAATACCCCATGATCGACGGGCGCGGCAAAATCTGGTGGCCGGGTGCGACAGACACACAGGCGCTGTGGGATTATACGCTGGGACATCAGGTGACAGAGGCCTATGACTTTACTCGCGCGATCCAGACCGCGGCGCGCGAGTTCGCACCTGACCTGTTCATTGTAACAGGCCCCGGTGCGACTCTGGGTGGGGCCGTGGCGCAATCGCTGGTCCTGGCCGACTGGCGCGGCATGTCCGACAAGGCATCATTTCAGAAACAACAGGACGCGCAGCCTTTCTTAATTGCGATGGGCCGCGACGATCAGAGGACGCTTGCAACCGGCTGATCCAGCCCTGATGATCCGCGCACATTCAAGGAGCCCCGCGTGAGCGACCACAACCAGTCCCTCTGGCAGAACACCTGTATGGAGCAGTTCGATAGCCTTCCCCTGACCGACGACCTGACCGTTGATCTGGCGGTGATTGGCGGAGGCTATACAGGTTGTTCCGCAGCGCTGACGGCGGCGCAGGCCGGGGCATCGGTGTGCCTGCTGGAGGCGGAGGAGATCGGTCATGGCGGCTCGGGCCGCAATGTCGGGCTTGCGAACGCGGGGCTGTGGCTGCCGCCCGACGACATTCGTCAGCGTCTTGGGGACGATGCGGGGGTAAGACTGATTGAATTTCTGGCCGCCGCGCCCGGTGAAGTGTTTGATCTGATCGATAGGCACGACATCAATTGCGAACCCGTGCGCAACGGAACGTTGCACTGCGCGCATTCCGCCAAAGGTCTGCGGGATCTGCAGACCCGACACGCGCAGCTATCCGTTGCGGGTGCGCCAGTTGAACTGCTGTCTGTCGAACAGACGACGCATCGCGCGGGCAGTACTGCGTTCCATGGTGCTTTGTTCGATCCCCGCGCAGGTACCATCCAACCACTAAGTTACGTCCGGGGCCTTGCCCGCGCCGCTGCGAAAAACGGGGCGCAAATCGCGACCCAAAGCCCGGTGGTGTCCATGCAGCACAGCGATTGCGTTTGGACGCTGAAAACCCCTCGGGGTTTGGTGCGTGCGAAATCGGTGATTCAGGCCACCAATGCCTATCATCAGGGGCTGCAGGCATCGGCACCAGAATATGTGCCGGTTTACTACTTCCAGTTCTCCACCGCGCCGCTGTCGGACAATCTGCGCGCCAGTATTCTGCCGGGGGGAGAGGGGTGCTGGGATACCGGCCTGATCATGACCTCGTTTCGGATGGACGCCGCGGGCCGCTTGATCATCGGCGCCATGGGCGATCTGGGTCAGGTCGGCCGCGTCGCTCATACCGCCTGGATCAGGCGCAAACTGGCTGAGCTTTTCCCGCAACTGTCCGGCCAGCCGCTAATCGAGGGGTGGCACGCTCGGATTGCCATGACCGCGGACCATATTCCCAAGATCACACAGATAGGGCCCAACGCCCTGTCGGTGCATGGGTATTCCGGGCGTGGCATCGGGCCGGGCACGGTGTTTGGTCGCCTTGTGGCGGAAAGCCTGCTGCAGGATGATGCGTCGCTGTTGCCGGTTCCAGCGGTCGCAGATTACCACGAAAGCTGGCCCGGCCTGCGCCGTGCTTATTTCGAAACCGGTGCGGCACTGACCCATTTCATAAAGGCGCGGTTTTGATCGCGGTGACTCAGCCCTGCAACTTCGCGGCAACTGCAGCGATCCGGTCACGCAGCCAGCGATGGGCCGGATCGTTTGCCGAGCGCTGGTGCCAGACCATGTAGATCGAGACCGGTTCGCAGTCGAACGGCAACGGCGCGCAATCCAGCGCCGCCAAGGGCCCATGTTTCATCAGCAAAGTGTCGGTCGAGATCAGGTCGCTGCCCTTCACGAAGGACGGGATGGCATTGAAATGCGGCAAGGTGACGGTGGGAGGTCGGATCTGGCTCTGATCCACGCCCCGCATCACCGCGCGGGAATTGCGCCCGTCGGCAAAGCGCACCTCGACATGCTCGGTTTCGCAATAGCTTTGCCAACTGTCCGGCGGAGTGCGCCGCGCGGCGTCGTAGAAGATCATTAGCGGGCTGATCAGCACGCGTTTCTGGAAAATGTCCGGCCCATCGGGGGGCAGGGGGGTCAGCATCAACTGGCATCGGTCACCGCGCAGCAAGTCCGGGTCGGGGACGCCTGACGGGATGAATCCCAGCCTCAGCCTGACGCCTTCGGCCCGGAGCGTGTGCAGCAGCTGTGGAAAGATCAACTCTCGCGGCATATCGTTGGTGGCAATCTGGATGCTGATCTCTTCGGCCAGAGGGTCAAACGGGCGGTCATCGGTCAGCGACCGCATCCCGTCCAGCACTTGTTGAACTGGCTCTTTCAGGGACAGGGCGCGTTCGGTTGGCATCAGCCCCTGACCCGAGCGCACGAAAAGCGGATCACCCAGCACCTGCCGCAGCTTGGCCAGCGTATGGCTGATCGCCGACTGCGTCACGCCCAGACGGTCAGCGGCTTTCGAGACAGAGCTTTCCTCGAGGATGGTCAGAAAAGTGCGCAGGACCTTGCCGTCCAGATCGGTGAAATCAGTTTTGCTCATACCATCTATGACTAGTCATGAATCGATTTGCAGTCCACCGCGCATTAGGTGACAGTTATCATCAGGAGGCACGCGATGGGAATCCGCTTTTTCTCGGACAAAAACCGGCCGGTCCATATGGGCTCTTATCCGCTTGAGCGGTTGGCGCGGCAGGCGGTTCTGCCTGACCTATCTGCTGTGAAGCAGATGCAGACGCTCGGCTTTCATCGTGCGGATCAGCCAGAAAGCATTGTTAACGCGATGGGTGAATTCCAGGCGATGATGGACACGATCCGCGACGGGTTTGTGAACCCGGTGGTCTCAGAAATCCCTGACGATCCTTCACAGCGTGCCAATCACCTCAAGGCGTTTGGCTATTTCAATGATGCGTCCATGATGGGTTGTGGTCCCCTGCCTCCCGAAGCGATGCTATCCGAACCCCGCCGTAATCCCGATATCGACCGTTTGGCCCACGCCTTGAAAACGCGGCAGACCAAGACGCTGGCCTCGGGGATCGACCTGATCATGGCCGATCTGAAAGACAGCATGGAGGCCGCCCCCAAGCCGATGGACACGCATCGCCACGCCATCGTCTTCCTCTATGAACACAACCGCGACCCTGATCCGCATGAACCCGGCGCGGAGTGGATCATCGACGCGCAGGATCATCGCGCCTGCCTGCTCGCGACCGAGAACGCGGTGGTCATCGCCAACTATATCCGCCTGCTGGGCTTTGACGCGCGGGCGCATACGGCAATGTCATCCGAGGTTGATCTGGGCAAGCTGGCGGTGGCGGCGGGTTTAGCTTCGGTTGAGGACGGCGACATCGTGGTCCCCTGGCTGGGTAAGCGGTTCGGTCTGGCCGCCGTGACCACCGAGATGGAGATCGCCCATGACCATCCCCTGCAGCCGATGGCGCAGCAGCCGTGGTTCCGTACAGAAGGGCCCGCTTGGTGGCTGGGCGCTGGGTTTGCCAAGAATGCGCTGAACCGTGACCCCTATGCCAAACGGCGTTATGAGGACGGGGCGCATCCGTTCGAGAACCTCAGGCGGGTTGATGCGCCGACCACCTATATCGACGAGGAAAACGTCGCCCGTGTGCCGAAACGCGCCGACATGTTCGCGCGGGCGCAGTTTGGCGATATGGGCAAGCCCCTGCAGGATGCGGCGAAGGGTGGATATTACGTGCGCAAGTCCGCCCCAAGTTGTGCACAACGCCGGGCGCTGGGCGCGTTTGTATTGCTGCAGGACGGTGAGAGTGCAGATGCCGCGCGCCCCACTGATGCGGCGCGCAATGCTGCCAATATCAAGGCAGCGACGTATTTCCTTGGCGTTGATGCGGTCGGCCTCAGCCGGTGCCCGGACTGGGCATGGTATTCCCATGATGCAACGGGCGAGGAGGTTACCCCTCCTCACCATCAGGCCATCAGCATGATCATTGATCAGGGTTATGAAACGATGGAGGGCGCCAGCGGTGACGACTGGATCAGCGTTGCCCAGTCGATGCGCGCCTATCTGCGGTTCTCGCTGTTGGGTGGCGTGATTGCGCAGCAGATCCGCAACCTCGGCTACAAGGCCAAGGCGCATACTGTAATGGATGGCGAAGTACTGCAGCCTCCGCTGTTGCTGTTGTCCGGGTTGGGCGAAGTCAGCCGGATTGGAGAGGTGATCCTGAACCCCTATCTCGGTCCGCGCCTGAAATCCGGTGCGGTGACGACGGATATGCCATTGGTGCACGACAAGCCGATCGATTTCGGGCTGCAAACGTTCTGTGAAAGCTGCAACAAATGTGCGCGTGAATGTCCTTCGGGGGCGATCACCGCCGGGCCAAAACTGATGTTCAACGGCTATGAGATCTGGAAATCCGACAGCCAGAAATGCGCCACCTACCGGGTGACCACTCCAGGTGGAGCAATGTGCGGGCGGTGCATGAAGACCTGCCCGTGGAACCTCGAAGGCATATTCAAGGAACGCGCATTCCGCTGGGCCGCGATGAACATCCCTCAGGCCGCGTCTGCGCTGGCGAAACTGGATGATGCGGTTGGCAATGGTGGCCTGAACGACGTCAAGAAATGGTGGTGGGATATCGAATTGCAGTCGGATGGCGCTTATCGCCCCACCGAACACCCGCTGAACCGGCGCGGTTTGCAAACCGATCTGGACCTGAAATACGAAGATCAGACGCTGGCCGTCTACCCCGCTTATCTGGCGCCGCACCCCTGGCCCTATCCGTTTGCCATGGACCGTGAGGCCGGGATCGCTGCCTATCAGGCAATGGTCACGGCCGAAGAATACAAGACCCGAAAGGCGGCGGGCGATCTGTCTGTAATTCACTGCTATACCATCGCCGGGGATGCCCCCGTCATGCGGGTTGAGCTGACCAAGGTCGACAAGATGACGGCGGATGTGACCAAGTACGAATTCTCGGCACTTAACGGAGCGCCGCTTCCGGAATGGACTGCGGGTGCGCATCTGGACGTGCTGGTCGCTCCGGAATTCCTGCGGCAGTATTCCATGTCAGGCGATCCGTCTGACCGGACGACCTATCAAATAGGTGTGCTGCGTGAGGATGAAGGGCGCGGCGGCTCAGCGCTGTTGCATCGTATCTTCAACGAGGGGCGCAAGGTCTTCGTCTCGAAGCCGATAAACCATTTCGAACTGGATGAGACGGCGACCAAGACATTCCTGATGGGCGGTGGTATTGGCATCACTCCCATGATCGCCTTCGCCCACCGCCTTCACGCGCTGGGCAAGCCATTCGCATTGCACTATTCCGCCAGTACCTGCGACGCGGCGGGGTATATGGACGATCTGGCCGCGATGCCTTGGGCGGATCGCGTGCACTTTCATTTCTCGGATGAAGGCACGCGCGCCGATTTGGATGCGGTTTTGTCCGGCTATCAACCGGGCTGGCACGTTTATACCTGTGGGCCGGATCGCTATATGGACAGTGTGATGCAAGCCGCCAAGACGCAGGGCTTCCCCGAGGACGCGCGGCATCTGGAGTATTTCTCGGTTCCCGAACAGCCCGAATATGAAAACCATCCGTTCACGCTGCGGTTGGCTAAGTCGGGCCAGGAGTTGATCGTTCCCGCGGAGAAGGACGCTGCGCAAGTGTTGACCGACGCGGGGATTCACGTGGACGTCAAATGCTCGGACGGCATTTGCGGGGTCTGCAAATGCGGCGTGGTTTCCGGCGAAATCGAACATCGCGATTTCGTTCTGTCAAACAAACAACGCGAGAGCGCTATCATCCTGTGCCAAAGCCGGGCCGCTCGACCGGGTGGCGTGATCGAACTCGACCTCTGACACAAGGTCTGGAAACGACATCCGATAACAGAAGAATTGGTCGCTCCTGCCATGGACGCCGGGGGGTTGCTGCACTAACGTCCCCTGCGAACCCCAGTGAATCCTGATCAACAGGTACGAGGTATTTCATGGATTATCACAGCCCCGCCAGCTTTGCCGAGGCGTCGGCTCTGGCTGCAAACGCGACGGGCACCACACGGTTTCTGGCAGGCGGCACCGATGTTCTGGTGCAGCTGCGCTCGGAATTGGTGACGCCCGATACGCTGATCGACATCAAGAAAATTGACGGGGTGCGCGACATCACCCACAACGCCGACGGCAGCTGGACGCTGGGCGTCGCCGCCACGGGGGCCGAGATGAGCGAGCATCCCGATCTGGGCCGCGATTGGCCAGGCGTGGTCGAGGCGATGGACCTGATCGGCTCGACACAGGTGCAGGGACGCGCGACGTTGACGGGTAATCTGTGCAATGGCTCTCCGGCAGCGGATTCAGTGCCAGCGATGGTGGCGGCTGGCGTGACCGTCGTTGTGATCGGCCCCGAAGGGACCCGCGAGGTCGCCGTAGAAGACATTCCATCCGGCCCCGGCAAGACCATTCTTGCGAAGGGAGAGGTGATCTCGGCGGTGAATATTCCGGCCCGGGGCGAGAACGGCGGTGACGCCTATCTGCGCTTCATCCCGCGTACCGAGATGGACATTGCTGTTGTCGGCGTGGGCGTCAGCCTACGTCTGGATGGCGACACCATCACCGAGGCGCGTGTGTCTTTGGGCGCTGTCGCCCCGACCGTTTTGCTTGTTGAAGACTGCGCCAAGGCCATCATCGGCAGCACGCTGAACGAAACCGCACTGGACGCCCTGGCCGCTGCAGCATCCGCCGCCTGCAACCCGATCGATGACAAGCGCGGCACCATCGCATTCCGCACCGAGGTCGCTGGCGTTCTGGCCAAGCGCACCGCGAAAATCGCCTATGCCCGCGCCAAGGGAGAGCAAGCATGAGCAAGTTCCACGTATCCAGCACTGTGAACGGGGACGCGGTCGAATACCTGTGTGACCCGCGAGAAACCCTGCTGGATTGTCTGCGCGACAAGCTTAACCTGACCGGCTCGAAAGAGGGCTGCGGTACCGGCGATTGCGGCGCGTGCTCGGTCACCGTCGATGGCCGTCTGGTCTGTTCCTGCCTGATGCTGGGCGTTGAGGCTGATGGCAAAACCATCGAGACCGTTGAAGGCATCGCGGATGGGGACGTTCTGCATCCATTGCAGAAGAAGTTCATCGAACATGCTGCCCTTCAGTGCGGTATCTGTACTCCGGGCATTCTTGTGGCGGCCAAGTCGCTGCTGGAGAAGAACCCAAACCCGACCGAAGAGGAAACCCGTTACTGGCTGGCAGGCAATCTCTGCCGCTGTACCGGTTACGACAAGATCATTCGCGCCGTCATGGAAACGGCCGAAGAACTGCGGGAGGCTTCGTAATGGCGCTCGACAATCGTAAGTCTGAATTCACTTTTGTTGGCACCCGTCCGGACCGCCCGGATGGGCTGGAAAAGGTCACAGGCCGTGCCAAGTTCGGTGCCGACGCCTATGCGCCGGGCATGCTGCACGGTGCTATCCTGCGGTCTCCGCACGCCCATGCGCGGATCGTGAAAATCGACACCTCGAAGGCCGAGGCCATGAAGGACGTCAAAGCCGTTGTGACTCGTGCGGATTTCGCCGATGTACCGTTCAAGCCTGGATTGGAAGGCGAGTTCTGGAACGTGCTGGAAAATGTCATGGCGGGCGAAAAAGCTTTGTATGACGGGCATGCAGTCGCTGCGGTCGCAGCCACGTCAGCATTGGCGGCGCGCGACGCACTCAAGCTGATCGAGGTTGAGTACGAGGTCCTGCCTCACGTTACCGATGTGGACAAGGCGATGGCGTCGGACGCGCCCGTGATCCGAGAAGGGGCCGCGGATTATTCCGTGCCCGATGGGATGCATCCGAACGTGGTCCGTTATCATGAAAGCGGCCATGGAGATGTTGAGATTGGTTTTGCCGAGGCGGATCTGGTCATCGAAGACAGCTTTGTCACCGAGGCAACCCATCAGGGCTATATCGAACCGCACGCCTGTCTGGGCATGTTGGGCAATGATGGTAAGGGTGAGCTGTGGTGCACCACCCAAGGCCACTGGATCGCACAGAAGACCTGTGCGGCGCTGTTGGGGATCGAAACATCGCAGCTGCGCGTGACCGCGTCTGAGATCGGCGGCGGCTTCGGTGGCAAAACCACGGTGTTCATTGAGCCCGTCGCACTGGCGCTGAGCCGCAAGGCGAACCGCCCGGTCAAACTTGTCATGTCCCGGTCCGAAGTATTCCGAGCCACTGGTCCGACCGCCTCGGCCTCGATGGATATCAAGATCGGGATGAAGAAGGACGGCACCATCTCGGCAGCGCAGGGCGTGTTCCGCCTGCAGGGTGGGGCGTTTCCGGGCGCGCCGGGCGATATGACCGCCATGTGTGCGTTTGCGCCCTATAACCTGACCAATGTCAGCCAGATTGGCTATGACGTGATGGCGAACCGGCCTAAACAGGCCGCCTATCGCGCGCCGGGTGCGCCGATGGGGGCGTTTGCGGTCGAGTCGGTGATTGACGAGCTGTGCAAAAAGCTGGATCTCGACCCTATCGAAGTGCGCCTGAAAAACGCGGCATACGAAGGCACTAAGGCCAGCTATGGCCCGCGTTACGAACGCATCGGTCTGGTCGAAACGCTCGAGGCCGCCAAGGCGCATCCGCATTACTCGGCCCCGCTTAAGCCGGGGCAGGGGCGCGGGATCTCCTGCGGGTTCTGGTTCAACCACGGCGGCGAGACCTCGGTGTCGCTGGCCCTGTCCGAGGACGGCTCGGCACAGTTGATGGTCGGCACACCCGATATCGGCGGCTCGCGCGCGTCAATGGCGCTGATGGCGGCCGAAGTTCTGGGTATTCCGTACGAAAACATCCGCGTCACCGTCGCCGATACGGCGACACTGGGCTATAACGATGTCTCGCACGGATCACGGGTGACTTATGCCAGCGGATTGGCGACCATCAAGGCGGCGCGTCACGCGGTCGAAAAGCTGTGCGAACGGGCCGCAGCCAGCTGGGGTATTCCGGCTGACGCGGTGAAATGGGAAAACGGTTGCGCGGTACCATCAGGTCCCAATGCAGGTGATTTTGACCCGCGCCCGCTGGCCGATATCACCGCCCATATGGGCCAGACCGGCGGCCCGATTTCGGGCCATTTCGAAGCCACGCCCGAAGGCGCGGGCGTGTCCTTTGGAACCCATATCGTTGATGCCGAGGTCGACCCGGAAACCGGAAAAACCAGCGTCACCCGATATACGGTCATTCAGGACGCCGGTAAGGCGATTCATCCGACCTATGTGGAAGGTCAGTATCAGGGCGGTGCTGCGCAAGGCATCGGCTGGGCGCTGAACGAGGAATATGTCTATGGCGACGATGGTCGCCTGCAGAACTCGATCTTCCTCGATTACCGTATCCCGGTCGCCAGTGATCTGCCGATGATCGACACGGTGATTGTCGAAGTGCCCAACCCCGGCCACCCGTTTGGCGTGCGTGGTGTGGGTGAGACCGGCATCGTGCCGCCCCTGGCCGCCATAGCAAATGCGGTGTCGCACGCGGCGGGTGTTCGGATGCGGCAACTGCCGATGTCGCCGCCCCGCATTCTGGCGGCGCTCAAGGACAATGGCTGAGGTCCACCTCTGGTCCGGCCTCCGGTCTTTGACCGGGGGCCAGCAGGTGGTGGAGGTTGAGGCCAAAACGACCGGCGAGCTGTTGCGGGAACTGGTAAAGCTACACCCGCAGCTTCAGGGACCGATTGATGCGGGCGTGTCCATCGCCATCGACGGACGCGTCATCGCCAGCGGATTGACCGAGCCGATCCCTGCGGGCAGCGAGATTTACCTGATGCAACGTTTGCGGGGCGGTTAAGCCTCGGGCGACCACGGCTCACGTCCGACCATGCGGTCGGCCTCTGCGGTGATGTCGTTCATGTGCTGCTCAAGGCTTTGGCGCAGCTCTTCGATTTGCTCTTCGGATGCTTTTCGTGGCACGGTTTCGGTCCACTCGCGGCACAGAAATACGCCCTTGTTCCGCCAGGGACGGGGCATCAACAGGCGATCCCATGTACCCGCTTCGCTGCCATATTGCGCGGAAAAGGTGATGCCGAAAATCCGTTTTCCCGAGGTGCGGGCCCATACCAGTGGCACCGTGGAAAGCACACGCTCCGGGCCACGTGGTCCGTCGGCGGCGATGCCGATGGAAATCCCTTGCTTCATCTTGCCAAGCACTTCTCGCGAAACGGCAACGTTGCTCTTGTGTTTGCTGGCCATGGCAATCGTGTCCATACCGAACAGTTTCTGCACCCGACCCACCATGCTGCCTGCTCGTGCAGACGAAGTGATCGAGCAGATGTGTCCTTTGTCCAGCGGGAAGAAATACGGCGACTGCGCCAGCCGCTGATGCCACAGCACAACGATGACCGGTTCACCCTGTTCGGCCAGTTGGTCCAATTCCTCGTACCCGATGCGCTGCCATTTGGTGTTGCGGTTGACCATTCGGATATAGCTCGCAATCCGTCGAGCAGCCCAGTTCAGGACGGCTTCGCTGTCGGCGATCTTTTTGCGAATGCTCACGGTTGGGGTCCTTTGTTCTGACCAAACCGTGTCTTATAGAACTCGACGCCGCACGCAACTTGTTTGTCGGGGGCATTAGTCGTGCGAAATCTGAAAAAGCCTCTTGAGTCCATCGCGCGGCTGGCATATCTGAGGCGCACCTTAGGGGTATAGCTCAGTTGGTAGAGCGACGGTCTCCAAAACCGTAGGTCGCGGGTTCGAACCCTGCTGCCCCTGCCATTAAAATCAACCGCTTACATGAAGATAAGGCGCCCAGAGCGCAAAACTTTGTGCGGTTTTTTGTGCGTTATTCGAGAAAGTCCAAGAACCTGATTCCTGTGGCGGGGCGCGATCTTCGGTACAAAAAGACGCGATCTTCGGGACAACTTGACGTGGCTATTAGGAGCGTTGGGGCCACGCAGCGGACCTTCGCTGCATCCGCAGTTGTTCTTAAAACCATCGGCAAGTTGCGCGCGAAAGCTGACTTTGAAAACCGGATGAATTGTTAATTCACTGTTTGGTGCGGTTCGCACTGTTTCTACTGTTGGAATCCGGCGCCTTATACTTTTGCTAGGCTGCGAAACAGGCCGGCCTAACTACTCTCGACAAAGAGGTTTTTGTACTCTTTTGATTTAGCAATCAGGCTCGTGGCGATGATCCGCTAGAGCCGCTACGAGTTTTTTGACAAGACAGGTTGACCACATCGAACCTAAGTTCTTTATCGTGATTTATCATTCATTCGAGGCAAGTTAACTGGGAACCTCTGTCTCTTCGGAAACTAACCCGAGGAAATAATAGTGCGTCTGGATAAACCTCTAAGTGCATGTGACGTCACTGATTTTGATTGACTGCCCTGGATGTCTGCGACACCCTTTGGCGAAAATAGTAACAGATATTCTCCTCAAAATTGCAACTTAGGTCAGCGGAGTGGCTTTTATGAAGTCTTTGGTTTTCGCAATCGCAGGACTGTTGCCGACATTTGTGTCGGCAGAATACAACGGCACTGTTGCGCGTGTGCAGAACTACCTGTCGGAGTGCTTGGGTGAGCAGCATTTGACTGTTCCGCTGGTGCCGCAGTTGATGATCACACAACCCGACAAATCACTGGTGGATTTCCGTCCAATGCGAAGAATGGATGAGACAGAGATTGAGGAACTCATTGAAGCCAGCCCTTACCAAGCTCGAAGCATTCAGTATTCCACGCCTGGTTCGCGTAGTCCGGAACCACCTCTATTGGAAATTCTGACCGGCCACCGCACACCGTACAATATCACCAATATCCGGCTCTATTCGGGCTCTTGGTCCAGACTGGATGAGTGGATGCGATACTTCCCAGAAAACAGAACAACCCAATCGGAAACCCATCTTTTCGTTCCAAAAGCCGTTAGCTTTTTTGGCCAACCGATCAAAGCGACATGTTATCGAAACATACCGCAAAGCGATGATCCAAAAGCGAGATTTTGTGTACTTTCCGGACTGAGTAAAAACAACAGCATGGTCAGCTTTAGAATCAATACAGGTCACGACCTGAACGGGCATTGGCCCACAGCCGACAGCGATTGGAAAACACTCGACATGTCGGAATGGGCGGAGCCGCTGGCTGTGGTGGAACAGGCCATCACAAACCTAATCAAAAAAGGCGAAAACAAAACAAAGTGCAATTGAAGCAAGAGCAGTTCACATTTCTAAAAGCAGTGATCTACGGTGAGTTTACCAACAACATTATGTTTGAAAGTACGCCCGACGAAATTTTGCGAACAGATTGCGTCGCGCAATTTTCGCCTGACTGTCTGACATCAGCACGCATGGAACAGACTGGGTTGATTGCGTAGCGGCGCCGAAGGCAGCGTCATCCAGCGTGCTGATTGATTGACGCAGTAACTTCCTCAAACCTCGAGTTCTCGTGTGGTTTCTCATGTGCATCGACCATCGAACGAGGGGCGTTACCTGTCAAAAGCGCCAGTGGCGCTGTCGCCAGGTTGGCTTGAGGAATTTAGTTGAAAGTCTTCCTCGTTGTTTTCTCCGCAAGTGTGACACGCTTCACTGACGGCCCCGCCAAATCAGCCAAAACTGAGTACATTTAACGAGTTGGTGTACATGGTATTTTAAGAGCGCAGTATTTTTCATTATCCGCCGTGCGGACTGGGCGCGCTGAAACTATGCGCGCCCCTTCTATTTTGTGTTCAATCCATCAAGCAGGCAACACGCCCGCTGATACAGTGCGGCTACACGTCAAGCATCTGATGCCGGAACGAACGTCGCGCGTAGCTCCCGCTTCACTGGCATGGGCAAATATGTGCCGCCGGCGTAGCAAGTTTTCGCTACGTAAGCACTTGGCGACTATGCATCGCGCGAAGTTTGTTCTACTCCGAGGAAACCATTTTGATGGGGGTCAAAATGAAGCTCAACGCACTTGAAATTTGTTGCATCTTACTGGCCAGCGCAGTGGCCGTGGCCGGGTTTGTCGAAGCGGCAAACGTTGTGATTTCTGCCATTTGAACTTTTCAAACCCTAAGACCCCTGATGACGTCCCGAGGGTCAGGACCCGTTTATTTCTGTCTGGTGGCGTGATTCACCGTTCAAAAAACGAGCGGTGAACTTGCCTGATCTTTTCTGGCCGACGGATGCGCAGATGGCACGTCAGGCTAAAGCATTACGGGCTCTGGTTGAAGCTGCAATGGTGGCGCCCGTTAGAGGGTACCACCGACGGTTTGCATTCGAGAAGATACAGCGCCGGGACCTAGGATCATTGGGCGGCGACTCATGAATGGTTGGTAGGCAATATCGTTCTGCGTCGGAAAAACTGTCTGGATGACCTCAACAAAAATAGGGGCTGGACGAGGGGGTAAAGCCAGCCCCTATCTTTTTCTCAAGGGGGTGTGTGGTATTTGTGGCTCCAAAATACCCAGTTTATGCAAGGCCCGATATTGGGGGTTTCCCGTAGGGACGAGAATTCTGGCGAAACGAGTTGTTTCCGGGGTGCGAACGGTGAGTTTCACAATGAACCGTGGACACAATTTAGACACAATGCGATCTTGGTGACGTGGGCGGCGTGTCTTTATTTTAGAACGTTCTGGTTTTTCGAACTGGATTAGAGGGGGTTAGTTAGTTCGGCATGCCGCCCCACGAACGCTGTGGCTTTCTGAAGTTTGATCGAATTGCGGGTCAAAATGTTGGGGCGTCGCTGCATTCTTAATCTAAGCGTCGCAATTGGAACAATTAGCTCTGGCATCAGTTTCGAGCGGCGCGCCCGATAGGGGTTTGCGATTTCAACGAGGGGGTACGAGTTCGGCGTGTCGCACCCCAAACACGTTCAATCAAATCCAGTTGGTATCCCAGAAGAAGGTCACTCGCGCCCACTTCTGGTCCCGACTTGCGCACCCATTCGACCAAAACGGCGCATGAACTCAACGTCGGTCTCACCTTCATTTCGAGCCAAAGGGGCAGTCTAATTGGGATCTGAATGCGCGTCAGTTCATAGGACCGGGAGGGATGGTTTCCGGTTGAGTGTTCCTTGGCAATACCAAGCAAACCTGCCGAGCGCTGTGTTTTGACGGCGGTGCCAAATCGGCAGAGGTTCAAGCTGGTGTGCCAAGAGTTGGCTATTGCGGCATGGCCGAAGGGAATGTCTGGCTGCGAATGTGCCCGCGATTGGACTGACGGGCTATGAATGGACCGATGCCGTCTGCTATAAGTGGACAGCCCAGAATACTCGCAAGAGGTCGGTTAATCGCAGCCTGTTCATCGGTGGATGGAATCCGGTCTCAATTCCTCTTTTTTACACCAACCTTGAGCCTTTCCAAAGGATTGCTCCTTGTCCTTTGCTCTTCAGCACACCACGCCAAGAATGGGCGCAGCTAACTGACCGCAGCACCGGCCCGGATAGGCGACGACTTGTTGGTGACGTAAGTTCCCAGGTCTTGACCGAGATAGAAAGAAAGGTCGGGCGCCCGAGTGCCCAATGTCATTCTTTGCCCAAAACATCCCAAACAGATTGTATGTCATGCCCAGTCTGCAACTCATCCTCAAGCGCTGATTTGTTGGCGTCGAGCGAGTCTGAAACGGTTATGGTGCTATTGTCCGAGCGCATGGTATGAATTTGTTCTTTGGCTTTCTCAGGCAACTTGCGGGGTTTCTTCTCGCTGATATCCGGGAACGTGCCGAGGTGTTTACGATGGCGGCGCTAACCGGGCGGAATAACGAATTCCCAGATCTTTTGGTCGCGCTTGCCAAGCCTCAGGACCAGCCCGCGCACAGTTTTGTCCCGAACTTCGTAACCCTTGTCCTTGGATTTCAGGCCCTCTGCTTTGCTCTCGTTCAGACGGAGTTCAATATTTTTGTGCGGATTGTGCGTTAAACAGGTATGCCCTCGAACAAATCGAAATTGCCAAATCCTGCAATTCCGTACCTTTAGGTATGGGTAGATCTCTAGCGGTATTAAATTCCTGCGAACTCCAAAACCGTAGATCGCGGGTTCGAACCCCGCCGCCCCTGCCTATTCACCAATTCCATGAAAGAGCGTTGTCTGCAAGGGCGGGCCGTTGTGCTGTGCACCAAGGATCTGTGTAAATCAGCACCGGCTCGGCGTTGAGAAAACTCAAATTCAGCAACCATCACTACCAAGAGGCTGGCCAGCTTTATCCTCAGGCCAGCAATACCTGATCCCTGACGGTTGTGTCATGACGGATGGGCATTGTTTTTGCGTCCCGACCATCGATTGTCAGAGCGAGGTCCTCGCAGACAACCTTTCTGTCGATCCACCAGCGATGGGATGTGGTTCTGCTGTGTTTTTTCAGCGCAAGATCCCCCATGACCCTTTTTCCAGTCAGGCCGCCTCGGAGTCGCCCGAAGCGAATAGGATCTGATTTGCAATCCAGGCCTTTTCCCCGGTCGGGCGGAGCCACCGAGTTCTGAAAAAGCACGCAGTACGACCAGAACTTCCATCGAATGCGCGATAACATGGACCCTGGGCTTGGGAGACATCACCGACAGCGGTAATATACCTTCGCCAACGAAATGGGGTTCAACCGTTTTGGCATCGGCCCGGTTCCGGTCGTGGGGGTGAAGTGATCAATCGCTGGGCCAGTCAAACGCAATGACCGCGGCCTTGTAGCCATTGGACCTGACGCCGGATTCTGTTTTCTCCAAACGATCCCGCATGTCCTTCTGGCTTGTGTTGAAGCCGTGAACATAGATCAGGATTGCTGTGTCTCCGCCATGTTGGCGCACAAGGTCCAGCCATTTCGCTTTTTGACTATGCTGCCGCTGCGAATGCTTCCATCTGCGTTCTTCTTCGTAATGTTGACGTATCTCGTTATAGCCGCTGGCTTCAGGGTGAATATTTTCTTCTTGGAACTGTAAGTGCGGCGGGAAAAACAGTGGTATGTCAAAAAACTCATTCTGTAAAATCCCCAAATTCAGGCAAGAAATGACGTTTCCGCAAAACTCTAGGCGTTTAGAGCACCGGTTGGCGCGATCCGGCCAATCCCGGTTTCCTCCGCCCCCGGAATGGCATAAAGTCCCGTCCATTACGAACCGGCGGATGAGGATACATGTCGCGCTTTGATGGATACTTCCTGCGGCAATTGCTGATTCTGTTCGGCTTTTTCACCCTGGTTCTGGTTGGCGTGTTCTGGATCACCCGATCCGTCAGCCTGTTTGACCGCGTCATCAGCGGCGGGCAATCAGCCATGGTGTTTCTGGAATTCACCGCCTTGACCTTGCCGACGCTGATCCGGACGGTGATGCCGATGGCAGTGTTCGCCGCAGCTGTATATGCCACCAACCGCCTCAGCCGCGAAAGCGAGATGACGGTGATGTTGGCCACCGGCTCAAGCCCGTGGCGTTTGGCGCGTGCCGTCTTTCTGTTTGGTCTGGTGGCCGGGTTGATGATGGCCGTCATCAGCGTTTTTCTTCGCCCGGCCTCGGTCGAGCAGCTTGAACAGCGCCAGGCCGAGGTTGCTGGCGACGTTACGGCGCAGTTGCTAAACGAGGGCGAGTTTCTGCACCCGGCCTACGGTGTCACGGTCTATATCGGCAAGATCGATCTGGATGGCACCTTGTCCGAAGTATTCGTCTCGGATCGGCGTGATCCGCTGAACCCGGTCAGCTATTCATCAAAGACGGCGTACCTGGTTAACAACGATACCGGCATTCACCTTGTGATGCTGGACGGGATTGCACTGCGTTTGGATCAGCAGGGACTGAGCTTGTCTTCGACCCTGTTCGAGGACGCCTCGTACGACATTTCCGAGCTAACCAATACCACCAATATGGCCAAGCGCAGCCTTGAAGCCATTCCAACGATCGAGCTTTTGGAGGACCGAGATACCATCAGCGCGGCAGAAGAGTTCACCAAGGGTGAGCTTATCGATGAATTGCACCAACGGTTTTCCTGGATTGCCATCTGTATTGCCGTTGCGCTCGCCGGGTACGCAACCCTTATGCTGGGCAGTTTTTCACGCTTTGGGCTGTGGCCACAGATTCTGGGCGCTTTTACCATTCTGGTCTTGCTTGAGGGCGTGCGCGGCTTTGTTTCGCCTGTTGTGATTAACGATCCGAACCTTTGGGGCTTGCTGTATCTGCCGGCGGTTATTGGCATCGCCATCTCGTGCCTGTTTCTGCTGATCGCGGGGCGACCTTTGATGCGCAGACGGTACAAGGATTCGCCGGGCGCGCTGTCCCGGGCTTAGTTTGTAGCGCGCAGTTCGGTTAGGCAGCTCAGGATGTCCTCGCAAGTGGCGCTGCCGTTGCGGGTCACCAAGTATAGCGGCAGCATCAGGTCGATGGCTCCGGTCACCGGGATCAACTCACCGGCCGACAGGTGTTCCCTTATGACATATTCCGGGAAATACCCGGTCCCACCCCGCCGCAGGACATAGCGCAAGGCCATCAGGCAATTGCCCAGAAACACGGTTTGCCCCGCAGCTTGCCGCGCCGCCGAGCGTACGTGATCTTGATAAACCTCGCCCAGCTCGAGATTGATGAAGACCGGATCGCCCGTGGCCGGGGTTTCAACCAGCATCAGGCGTTCGGGGGTCAACTCGTGCGCCTGTATGCGCGGGTCAGTGGGCTGTTCATGGGTCAGCGCTGCGTCCAGAACCTGGGTGGCGACCGCGTTTATCATGTTCAGGTCGTGATCATAGTTCAGCGTCAGCAACAGACGCCCAAGACGCTTTTCGAACCGCACGGCCAAATCAACCAGTAACGGGTCCCAGATGCTCAGCTGCGCTCCAAGGCGCAGGGCGACCCGGTTCTGCGTTTGCGCGGGCAGATCATGAGAGGCAAAGGACCACAGCGACAGCATCTGTTCCGCATAGGGCCGGAACTGTCGCCCGAAATCGGTCAGACTGGTGCCACCGGCGCCGCGCGTGAACAGCGGCTTGCCGGTTTCCTCTTCGATAAGCCGAATGCGGGCGCTGACGGCCGTCTGGGTCACGTTCAGCTTGCGGGCCGCGGCGTGAAACCCACCGGTCTGGGCCACGCACAGAAAGGTCTCGATTGCCTTGAGTTGCATATCGAAAGTATTTTTTCATCAAGCTGATAAAATCAATTCATTTTTTTGAGTATCAGATACGAGCTAATCTGTCGCCAACAGATTAGCCAAAGGAACGCGCCATGCTGGACAAAAGCCACAAACCCACCTGGACTAGTTTTGAAGAGGCCACAAAGGCCGATTGGGACGCCGTTATGGAGTATGAAGAGAGCTTCAACGCCGCCCTGCCAGACCGGATTCTGGACGCGATCCGCTCGCTGGATGAGGAATGGACGCCCTATCCGGTCAATCGTTACCAGCACAGTTTACAGGCCGCGACCCGTGCTTATGAAGACGGAGCGGATGAGGAACTGGTGGTTGCGGCCCTGATCCATGACACCGGAGATATCCTGTCACCCTATAATCACGGTGAGCTGTCAGCGGCGATGATGAAGCCCTATGTCAGCGAGAAGACCTATTGGATTCTCAAGCATCACTGCGTTTTCCAGGGCTACTACTACAACCACCACCTTGGCGGTGACCGCAACGCCCGCGACAAGTACCGCGACAGCCCCTATTGGGAGGACTGCCGCTATTTCTGCCACGAATACGATCAGAAGGCGTTCGACCCGGATTACCCGACCAAACCGCTGGAGTTCTTCGAGCCCATGCTGCGCCGAATCTTGCACAAGGGTGAGGGCCACATGGAACTAAATGAGACCGCCGAGGACTAACAGGCGGCCATCAGCCGGTAGACAATCTGCGCGGCAGTGAAATCCCAGGCGGCATTGCCGTCCGGGGCCAGTTCGACCACGTCGAAGCCCACGCATTTGCGGCCTTTCAGAGCGTGCTCGACCAGCCGCAGCGCCTGATAATAGCCCAGGCCGCCGGGGACCGGCGTGCCGGTGGCAGGCATTTGTGAGGGGTCCAGCCCGTCGACATCAAAGCTGACGTAGACCAGGTCCGGGAAATCGGCGGGTAGATCGACGGCGTGGATATTGCCTGTGACCAGTTCCTCGGCGTCCACGTGGAAGACGTGGTTTTTCAAGCGGCTCTGGGCCTCTTCGGTGGAAAATGCCCGCACGCCGAACTGGGCCAGCCGGATGCCTTCCTCGGCCAGCAGGTGCATGACCGAGGCGTGGGAGTGTTTCTCGCCCTGATAGGCGTTGCGCAGGTCGGCATGGGCGTCGACCTGGACGATGCCGATGGGCTGGTTCAGTGCTCGCGCAACCCCAATCACCGCGCCGTAGCTGAGCGAATGCTCACCGCCCAAGGTCACCGGTACTTTACCCGCGCGGATGGCGGCCTCGGTGCGCTGGGCGAGGCGGTCCATGATCTCGGACAGGGCGGCGTCGCAATCGACAGGCTCTTCGGTAAAGATGCCCTCGACGCAGGGCTCGGCATGGCCGGTGATGCGTTCCAATTCATTGCTGGCCTCAATGATCGCCTCTGGACCCTTGGCAGTGCCGGACCCATAGGACACCGTGCGTTCCAGCGGCACTGGGATCACGCGGAATCGGGCGTCTTCGGTGCGTTCGGATGCGGTCAGTTCACTGTCGAGGAAAATGCTCATGAGAGTCGGTCCTTAAAGTCGTCATAGCCGAACTGTTTGATGATTTTCAGCTCATCCGTTTCGCTGTTCCACAGCGCAATAGTGGGCAGGGGTACGCCATTGAATGTGTTGGTCTTGACCATCGAGTAATGGGCTTGATCGAGGAAAGCAAAGCGCTGGCCGATCTCCAGCGGTTGATCCCACGTGAAATCACCGATCACGTCACCGGCCAGACAGGACGGCCCGCCCAAACGATAGGTATGGCCCGCCTCGGCCTCGTCCATCAGGGCGGGTCGATAAGGGGCTTCGATCACGTCGGGCATGTGGCAGGTGGCCGAGATATCGGTGATCGCGAGGTTCATGCCGTTGGTGGGTAGGTCGAGAATTTCCCCGACCAGAATGCCTGTGTCCAATGCGACGGCCTCGCCGGGTTCGAGATAAACGTCGATGCCATATGTTTCGCGGATGGTTTTGATGAACGCCACCAGCCCTTCGCGGTCATAATCGTCGCGGGTGATGTGATGACCGCCGCCAAAGTTCAGCCATTTGAGCTGGCCGAGGAAGGGTTTGAGTTTCGGCTCGACGGCGGCCCATGTGCGTTGCAGAGGCTCAAACCCCTGTTCGCAGAGCGTGTGCATGTGCAGGCCGTCCACGCTGGTCAAGGCTTCGGCGGTCAGTTGACTGACTGGCGTACCCAGGCGCGAGCAGGGCGCGCAGGGATCGTATTTCGGTATTTCCCCCTCGGAGTGTTCCGGGTTGATTCGCAGGCCGACCTGAACACCCGCACTTTGGGCCCTGGCGAGGAACCGGTTTTTTTGCGCCGGAGAATTGAAGATGACGTGGTCGGACAGAGACAGGATCTCGTCCATGTCAGCGTCTTTGTAACCCGCACAGAAGGTTGCGACCTCACCGCCGTATTCCTCACGGCCCAGACGCGCCTCGTAGATGCCGGACGCACAGGTGCCGCCAAGGTATTGGCGGACCAGCGGGGCCAGTGAGAACATCGAGAACGCCTTGAGCGCGCTCAGCACATGCGCGCCGGAGCGGTTACCGACATCGGAGAGGATCGTCAGATTCTGTTCAACAGCAATTTCGTCGACCACAAAGCACGGGGTGGGCACACGGCTGAGGTCGAAGTTGCGGAAAGCTCCGGCGTCGCCGGCCTGTGTGGTCATCATGTCGGACATAACCGGCGTCTCCTTCAGGTGAAGAGGCCGAGGGCATTGCCCCCGACCTTCGGAATTTTACCAGATAAAAAAGAGCAGATTAGAACTCAACCGGGCCGTCGAGTTCGTGGACCTGCCACGGCAGGCCGTGTTCGTTCAGCATGTCCATGAAGTCATCGGGGTCGAGCTGTTCCATGTTCCAAACGCCCGGCTCGGTCCAGTTGCCCTTCAGGACTTGGGCTGCACCGATCATGGCGGGGACGCCAGTGGTGTAACTGACGGCCTGTGAGCCGACCTCACGATAGCACTCTTCGTGGTCGCAGATGTTGTAGATGTAATAGGTCTTCTCACCCGAGCCGTCCTTGGCCTGACCCGTGGCGATATCACCGATGCAGGCTTTGCCCTTGGTTTCCGCGCCCAGATCGCCGGGATCGGGCAGCAGGGTTTTCAGGAACTGGATCGGGATGATTTCCTTACCGTCATGCATCACCGGGTCGATGCGGGTCATGCCGACATTTTCCAGCACCTTGGCGTGGGTGATGTAGGCGTCGCCGAAGGTCATCCAGAAGCGGGCGCGTTCGATCTCGGGGAAGTGGGTCGAGAGCGACTCCAGTTCCTCGTGATACATCAGGTACATGTTCTTGGGACCGATGGCGGGGAAGTCGAACTCCACCTTATGGGTCATGGCAGGGGAGTGTTTCCATTCGCCACCTTCCCAGTGACGCACTTCGGCCAGCACTTCGCGCAGGTTAATCTCCGGGTTGAAGTTGGTGGCGAACTCCTGATCGTTGCTGCCGCCATTGGCGTCCAGCACGTCGATCTGGCGGATCGTGTCCAGCTTGTGTTTCTTCAGCCATGTGGCGAACACACTGGTCACGCCCGGATCGAAGCCGGAACCGAGGATGGCTGTCAGGCCAGCATCTTTGAACCGCTCCTGATAGGCCCATTGCCAGTGGTATTCGAACTTGGCCTCATCCTCGGGCTCATAGTTTGCTGTGTCGAGATAATTGATGCCGGCCTCAAGACACGCATCCATCAGCACCAGATCCTGATAGGGCAAGGCGAGGTTCACGAGGATCTCGGCGCCGGTTTCCTTGATCAGCTTGACCGTATCGTCGACCTTGTAGGCGTCCAGTTCCGCGGTTGCGATATCGACGCCAACACGCTCTTTCACCGCTTTGGCGATGGCGTCGCATTTTGACTTAGTCCGGCTGGCAAGCGTGATCTCGGTGAAGATATCCGAATTCATCGCCATCTTATGCACCGCTGCGTGGGATACGCCGCCTGCGCCGACAACCAGTGTTTTGCCCATGGGATAGTCTCCTCTCAAGGGGTTATTCGTAATAGGTGTAGCCGTTGATCGAGTCGCGATAGGCGCTCATCAGGGTTTTGCGGTCCTTGGCTTTCAGAGTACCGGTCGAGATTGCCTCGTCCACCATTTTGCGGAAGGCGGCGACACAGTCCTGCGGGTCAAACTCGACATAGGACAGGACCTCGGAAATCGTGTCGCCTTCCTGTTCGTGCAGCAGGTCGAAACCGCCATCGGCACGCAGGTCGATTGTGACGACGTTGGTATCCCCAAACAGGTTGTGCAGATCGCCCAGTGTCTCCTGATAAGCGCCGACGAAGAAGACACCCATGAAATACTCGTCGTCATCGGGCAGGGAGTGCACCGGCAAGCTGGGTGAAACGCCATCTGCCAGAATGAACCGATCGATCTTGCCGTCGCTGTCGCAAGTTATATCGGAAAGAACTGCGCGACGGTCCGGCGTCTGCTTCAGGTTTTGCAGCGGCACTATCGGGTGCAACTGGTCGATAGCCCAGACGTCCGGCAGGGATTGAAACAGCGAGAAGTTGCAATGGTAGATATCGGCCACTTTCTCAAGCTGGTCGTCCACATCGGTTTCCAGTTCGTCGCTTGCCGCCAATGCTTTGATCCGGGCCATCAGCGACAGGTAGATGCGCTCGCCCCGGGCCATCTGGCGCAGATCGACATAACCGCGACGGAACAAGGCGCGCAGCTCGTTGCGATAGAAGTTCGCGTCGTTCCAGCATTCCTGCAGCCGCTCAAAGGAGAGATAGCCATGCACAGCCGCCAAATCCGAGAGGATATGGTGATCATCAGGTTCGACCGCCGGGGCAGTTGCTGCATCGTAAAGAGTGCTTTCCAGCACGTTGAACACCAGCATGGACGACGTCGCAACCACCGCGCGCCCGCTTTCGGTGACCAACGTCGGGTGCGCGACTTCGGCCTCATCCATGGCATAGGCCACTGTTTCCACCACATTGGCGCAATATTCCTCGACCGTGTAGTTGATCGAGTTCTCGGCGGCTTTTTTCTCGCCGGTATAGTCAACGCCCATGCCACCGCCGAGGTCCAGATGGGTCAGCGGTACGCCTTCACGCGTCAGTTCGGTGTAGTACCGGCAGGCCTCACCCACCGCGCGGCGTACGTCGTTGACGTCCTGCACCTGCGATCCCAGATGCGAATGCTGCAGCTTCAGACAATGCAGCAGTCCGGCGTTTTTCAGCTTGTCCACCGTCGCGACCAACTGGTCGGTGTTCATACCAAAGGCCGAGCGGTCGCCCGAGCTTTCCTCCCACTTGCCGCTGATCTGGTTGGTCAGTTTGACACGCACACCGATCAGCGGTTCGATGCCCAGTTCGTTATAGACCTCGATGACCGTATCGGCCTCTTTCGGGCTTTCCAGAACGATGACGGTGTTGAACCCGATCTTGCGGCTGAGGATTGCCAGTTGGATGAACTCGGCATCCTTCACGCCATTGCAGACGATCAGTGCCTCACTGGCCAGACGGTGGGCGAGGGCGATCACCAGTTCGGGCTTCGATCCGGCCTCAAGCCCATAGTTGTATTTCTGGCCAAATTCGACGATGCGGTCGATTACTTGCGCCTGCTGGTTCACCTTGATCGGGAACACACCGCGATAGCTGCCCTTGTAACCGGTCCGAGCAATCGCATCGCGAAAGCTTTCGTTGATATGGGCGATCTCATTTTCCAGATAGGAACTGATGCGCAGCAACATCGGCGCCTTGATGCCACGTTCGTCCAGATCGTGCAGGATGCCGGGCAGGCTGATCGCTGCCGCCTCGGGTGCCATTGGATTGCGCAGACCGATCTCGCCATCCTCTGTCACCTCGATGAGGCCCTTCCCCCATTTTTCAACCCCGTAGATGGAATGCGGTGCGTCGGGCGTCTGTTTCAATCAAGTTGGTCCTTAACGTAGGAGTGCCAGTTTAGCGCCCGCCAATACGGCAGCAGTTCGATTCGTCCAAGTGTAATCTATGTGACGGGGTTTGCCGAATTTATCCGGTCGTGCGAATGGGGATCAGGTGATTGTCCCATTGGCAGTCCGGTCGCGCGGAAATTTGGACCTTGGCGTTCAGTTCGCCAACAATTCCGGTACCTGTGGTGAAGACAAAACCTTTGGGTCCGGGGCCCAAACCGCAGACGTCCTCCAGCGGAAATGCACCTGATAGCTGGCTGGTCGCCACGTCGAACTGATGCAGGGCGTTGCCGCGGGGGCAGGTTATGGCAACAGTTTTGCCGTCGCCGGAAAAAGAGATGCTACCGGCATAACCTTGCAGGGTGCCTTGTTTTGTGTCGGGGGCCGACAACAGGCGTGTTGCCTCCCCGCGGCGGTGCAGGCCCAGCAGCGGCGGGTGTTTCGCCTTGTCTCCCTGCCATTGCATCGCGAACGCCACCAGCCCGTCCCGGCGCACGGCCAGGTGCCGGATCGAGTTCTTGTGCAAGGCGTGAGGCAGTTCCACCTGCTCCTGAATAGCGCCGTTCAGGTCCAGATAGGACAGGCGCGGTTGCATCGTTGGCAGGTTCAATTTGGTGCGGCCGGTTTCGGGGTGGGTTTCGATGCCGCCATTGGCGATGACCAAGGTCTCCCCGTCGGGCATCAGCCGCATGTCATGCGGGCCAACGCCGCCTGACGGAATTTCGCCCAAGCGTCTGTATTCGACAGTGTCCCAGATGCCGATCACGCCGTCCCCGGCTTCATAGTCATTCTCGGTTGTGAAAAGCCGCGTGCCATCGGCTGAGAAAACGCCGTGGCCAAAGAAATGGCGGCCTTTTGGGGCGGTTAGCCGTGTGAGTTCGGTGCCCGTGGCGCAATCAATGACCAGCGCGAAGGTGCCGGGGCGGCGCGCAAACGCCACTGCTTGCGCGCGGTAAGGATGGGCTGCAGCCGCATGGCCGCGCGCGGGTAGGGGAAGAGAGAACAGGATATCTCCGCCCGCCTCCAGCCCGGCCAGACGGTAGCCGCCATCCGGAAACAATGCAGCGGCCAGATAATCCGGTGCCCCGACCGAGGCCCAGCCGCGCAGGGGGGGCAGGCTGCTTGCGGCCAGTCCGGCCAGAAAATGTCGGCGGTTTGGCATGGGTCAGTCCCCGTCCAGCGAATTGAACCCGGCGCGGATGCCCAGCGTCGGACCAAGTTCGGACGAGGCGATCTCACGGATGTCGTCGATCGACTGCTGCAGCGCCTCGACCCGGAACCGACCCTGCGGATCGGCCACGCCTGCAAGAGTCGGATCATCCAGTGCCTGCGCGCGGGTGATGGCTTTGTCGAATGCGCTATCCAGATCGCCCTTGATCTCGGGGTGATCGGCCGACAGGTGCGCGGCCAAATCACGCAGCGCAATCAGGGACAGTTCCACATGGCGCAGCGATCGCTCGGATCGACGCGCCTCGGCCCGCTTGGGGCGGGGGCGGTCGAAGGTACCCATCGGGCGGCCAAGCCGGGTGTCGCCGGTGAACTCCAAGCCGGTGACCAGCGCCTTGTACAGCTCTTGCATCGCTTCATCGCCGGATCGGTAGAACCTGTTTTCGCCCGGTTGCGTCAGCGCTGTTGCAAAACGCGCCCAATCCTCATCCATCGCGCGTGCGTTCAGGTCGATATCGGTAGCAATGGCCTGAATCAGCGCGCACCGATAGGCGTCGGTGCCCTGATCTGCAAAGCGGGGATCGTAAAGTATCTGTTCCAACGCAAAGAACCCTCTCCCGGCGATCGAGGTTTCGGCAAAGGCCCCCGGGTTTTTGACGGCGTCGTCTTCGGTGGCGATCAGACCGGACAGGGCCTTGGGCGTGAAGCCCTTTGTGTCAGGCCAGAAGGCCAGCGCAAAGGCCCGGTCGCCGACTTCCGAAGGGCCAAATCGCATGTGGCTGACCGAAACCCAATTGTCAAAGGCGGTGTGATAGGCCGCGCGCAATTCGGGCGACGTTGCGGTGCAATCGGCCTGCGCCGCTTGCGCCAGCGCTTCGGTCGCGCCGGAAAGCGCCGCAAAGCCGGGCAGGATATGTTCCTCGACCGCAGCATTCAGGATCGGACCGCGATCCTGCGCCAGCGCCGGGAAGGGCAGCGTCAGGGCAAGGGCAAAAGCTAGGAAACGCATGAGTCAGAGGCTTTCGAGGAAACGGATCAGGGCATCACGGTCGGGCTTGGGCATTGCCACAACCGTATCGCGGGCGGCCTGAGCTTCGCCTCCATGCCACAGGATGGCCTCCAGCAAGGTTTGCGCGCGTCCGTCATGCAGGAACTGAGTGTGGCCGGAGACCGTTCGGGTCAGACCAATCCCCCACAGCGGTGGCGTGCGCCACTCGCGCCCGGTGGCGCGGGCCTCGGGGCGGTTATCGGCCAGCCCTTCGCCCATGTCATGCAACAGCAGGTCGGAATAGGGCCAGATCAGCTGAAAACTGTGTTCGGGCCGGTCTTCCATGCGGTGGGTGACAAAGGCAGGTGTATGACAGGACGTGCAACCGGTGTCGTAAAACACTTCTTTGCCGCGCAATACCTGCGGATCATCCACATCCCGCCGATCCGGAACGCCAAGATTGCGGCTGTAGAAGGTCACCAGATCCATGCCGATCTGATCGATTTCAAACACACGGTTGTCACCATCGCCATGCGGGGCGCTCACGCAATCCACCTGGGCATCGGTGCAATCACCATGACCCGCAGGGTAGAGCGGACTGGATATACCGATATCGCCGGAAAAGGCCGCTGCCGATTGCTCCATGATCGTCGGCATCCCCGCTTTGAGGCCGAACCGGCCCAGCATAGGTGCACGAAATTCCTTCGACCAGACGATGTTCGGTCGCCCGGAGATGCCGTTCCCGTCGGCGTCATCGGGATCGGCGTTGGCCAGCAGGTCCTCGACCGGGATCGCCTCGAGCAGACCCAGACCGATCATCTGTGGTGCTACGCGCGGGCTGATCATGGCCTCGGAGTGCAGTGGGCCGTATCCCAAATCCGCCGCCTGATAATTCGGCTTGCGCAGGGTGACGGTTTCACCATCGGAAAGGCTTACGGGGACCTCATCATAGGTAATGTCCAGCCGGTACTCCGCCGCGTGGCCGGGCAAGGCCAGGTCCTGCATCTGACCACCATAGTTAGGGTCGGGCTGCGTGGCGATATAGTCCTCGATCTCTTCGTGGCCGTCGCCGCCCGGGATCGAGACGCGCAGAAACATGGAGGTCGCATTGTCGCCTGGCCCGGCGGGCGTGTGGCCGCGCCCGTCCTTGATGTGGCAGCGCTGGCACGAGCGCGCGTTGTACAGCGGGCCCAAGCCGTCCGACGCCAGGGTCGACGCGGGCGAAGACACCCAGATTTTCTTGAACAACCCGTTGCCGATCCTGAAGTCCAGCTCCTGCTCAAAACTCAGATTGCCAGAGGGTTGCGAGAACGCATCCGCATCGGTGCGGGCGCGGACCGTGGCGGCCCCGGCGGGCAGGTTCTCGAACCGTTGTGGGGCGCTGAAATCCTCGGGCGCAACGATGACGTTGGCGATCCGGGCGCGCTCATCTTCGGTTCTGGGTTCGAAGTTTAAATGGAGATCCTGCAGTTCGGCTGCGACGGGCTGGGTGGCCGCTAGGGCGGCCACCGACAGGACAACGAGGCTATTCGCTCTCGTCCATCTTCGATGCGTTAAGTTGCGCATAATTGGCTTCGCCAATCCTTTCGTACAGGTCGAGCTGCGTCTCGAGGAAGTCGATATGCCCTTCTTCATCCCTGAGCAATCCCTCGAACAGTGACATAGAGACGTAGTCGCCCGCCTCGCGGCAGTATTCGCGTGCCTCGGCATAAAGCGCACGGGCGTCAAGCTCCGCGGCGAGGTCGCATTCCAGTGTTTCCTTTGGTGTCTGACCGATCCTCAGCGGGTCGAGTTTCTGCAGGTTGGGGTGGCCTTCCAGAAAAATGATCCGTTCGATCAGCTTGTCCGCGTGCTCCATTTCCTCGATGGATTCTTCGCGGCTTTTCTTGGCCATACTGCCAAGACCCCAATCCTCTTGCAGGCGGTAGTGCAACCAATACTGGCTGACGGCCGTCAACTCATGCCGCAGAGATTTGTTTAGGTATTCTATGACCTTGGCGTCGCCCTTCATCAATATTCTCCTGTGTGGCACCAGTGCGTAACGCACGGAGTTGCATGGGTACTTCCAAATTATCGTTCGATCGCATGGTGTCTAGAAAAAGCGGCATGCAGCCGCCACAATCTGCGGATTTACCGAGGGCGTGATAGACTTTTCCGGGAGTAATAATTGCCTGAGCGTCTGACGCCCGCATCCAGTCAATCGCAGCGCGGATTTCGTGGTCAGTGATGTTGGTGCAGTGACAAACGATCATGGCGATTCTAAGCTCGATAAGTTTCTTACTGATTTAGTAAGTTATATTCTTCGCGTCCAGTGACAAACTTGCGTGATCAGAGTGGCCGAAAGCATGAGGTCTATCATGCTTCCGACCAGGGGTAAGTTTACTGGAAGACCGCGTCCGGGTTATCCAGGCTATCCGAACCTTCAAAATTGATCTGGTCCAGTTCCAACACATTCACGATGCGCTCGATGGTCTTGGTCTGATCGACCAGACCGTCAACACCGCGCATGATCAGCAGCTCGCCGCCCTCGTTGCCGCGTTCCAGCATCTGGTCATAGGCAAAACCAGCTTCGGCGGTCGATTTCAGACGACCCAGCGCCTGCATGGTGTTAGCCAGCTTGACCTTCATCTCGGCGTCCAGCGACGGATCTGAGGCGATCACCAGTTCCGACAGCGATGCGCCGGAAACCGGGGTGCCGTCGATGCGGGTGTAACTGCCTAGATAGACGTTCTGAATTCCCAACCCATCATAGTAGTGGCTGTTATGGGTGTTGTCCGAGAAACAATCATGCTCTTCCTCGGGATCGTTTAGCATCAGGCCCAGACGCATCCGTTCACCCGCCTGCTCACCATAGGACAGCGAGCCCATTCCGGTCAGAATGGCACTGACGCCTGCGGTTTCATCTGCGTTCAGAGCAGCGCGCGCTTCGCCGCCTTCGGCCCATTGCGCCGCCATCCATTCCAGATCGCTGACCAGCAGCTCTGTTGCGGCGCTCAGGTACTGAGCACGACGGTCGCAATTGCCGCCGGTGCAGTCGTCCCCCTGGGCATAATCGGTATACGGGCGGTTGCCCGCACCGGCACCGTGGCCGTTCATGTCCTGGCCCCAAAGCAGGAATTCGATGGCATGGTAGCCGGTGGCAACGTTTGCCTCGATCCCGTCGGCTTCGTGCAGGGTTTCGGCCAGCAGCTCGGGGGTGATTTCACTGGCGTCGATGGTCGCGCCTGACAGCTCAAAGCTGGTGTTGGCGATCACGTTCAATGCGGCGAACTCGTTTTCGTCGGTCGGGCCGCCGTAATTTGCGTCGACATAGTCAATCAGGCCTTCATCCAAAGGCCATGCGTTCACCTTACCTTCCCAGTCGTCAACGATGGCGTTGCCGAAACGGTAAACCTCGGTCTGCTGGTAGGGCACGCGCGCGGCAACCCAAGCGGCCCGTGCCGCATTCAGGGTGGCGTCGGACGGTTCGGCGATCAGGGCGTTCACGGCCTCTTGCAGGGCTTTGGCCGCGATGAGGCTGTCATCATATTTGGCTTCGGCAATGTTCGCGTAGGTGGTCAGAACATCAGCTTTCGACGGTGCGTCGGCTGCAACGGCTGCGGATGCGATGCCAAGGGTCAGGGCGCTGGTGGCAGCAAAAAATCGGCTCATGGGGGTGACACTTTCCTGTCAGGTACAATTTCACAGACGCCGCCTGTGCGACGCATACGGCGCAAAAACTGAGTGATTTAGTCAGCTATGTCAACCTGAGTTTTAAACTCGGATTAGCTGATCTTTGCCCTCCCCATATTTGGCGGGGCCGCTGGCCCCGAGCCTAGATTGCGCCGCTTTTGAAAAATACTAAGATAAAACCGGTGATTCCCTGGTAGGTGGTGCCTGTTTATGAGATGCGCAGCTCTCGCCCTGACTCTGGTTCCTGCGGTCGTTCTGTCGCAGACGCAAGCCGGGATTGAGCACGAACATGGCACGGGGCATCTGGATATCGTGGTCTCAGAGGCTGAGTTGTCCTTGTCGCTTGCGGTGCCTGCTGCGGATATCATCGGCTTTGAGCGCCCGGCGCAAACCGATGAAGATCGGGCCTTGGTCGCCGGTGCGATTTCCGATCTGTCCAAACCGTTGGAACTGTTTGTCCTGCCGGAAGTCGCAGCCTGTTTCACGGCAACGGCCAATGTCACACTGCTGGCAGAAGGGCTTGGTCCCGAGGCCGACGTCGCCGCGGCAGCAGATCAGGAACAGCACACCGAGTTTCAGGCCGACTACCAGATACAATGCCAGGCGATCGACCTGATCGATGCTATCAGCTTCTTGTATTTCGAGCGGTTTCCGAACGCCCTGAAACTGACTGTAGAGGTTGATCGGTCAGGCGAAATCCAGGTGCACGAGGTTACGCGATCCATGTCGAACCTGCCCTTGTAGGCAAACGCTGCAGCTTGGAAGTGGCGGTCAAGGTTTCCATCGCCATATTGGTCAGACTGAGCTCACTCATCTGGAAATCCCGGGTTAACGATCAGATTGCAGAGTTTCTGATCAACAATGTTGTCACCGCTACATTCATTGAGAAGACTTATTGCTTTTCTATGTCCCAAGCACTGTCATCAGCGGCGGGCTGACGAATAGGCGCTATCGTGGTGGCGGCGGTCATCTGAACGGTGCCTTGGGCTCAAGCCGTGGACTGGGGGGGGGCGAAACCGACCAGTCGGCTTTTGTTGCGTCGTCCTCAACGTCAACGAAGAGTCCGATGCGGTCACTGACCATACAACCCATCCACGGCCTGCGGAGCCCCCTAGAGAGCTTTCTCTGCTACGATCTCTTCACCGACACGCACCACGTCGCGCAAAAAGCCGTCAATATCCTCGTGCCTTGTTCGGTGGTTGTTAAAGGCGCAACGAAGCCCATGCTTGCCCTGCACAGTCGTATCTGATGGGACAGCAAGGCCGCGTTCCTGAAGCCGCAGCATGATCTCAGTGTTGAGAGCCTTGGCCGCATCCTCATCCGCCGCCATATAGCGGAAGCAAACGATGTTGAGGTCTACCGGGGCAATCAGCTCCAGCATCGGATGAGCTTCGATCCGACGCGCCATGTAACGTGCAAAAGCGATGTCCTGAGAAATAAGGCGCCCGAACTTGGCGGCACCTTGCTCCTTGAAAGCCATCCAGATTTTCAACGCTCGGAAACCACGGCTGAGTTCCAGACCATAGTCTGCAAGGAACTTACCTGTGAGCGTCCCACGTTCCTGAAGTTGAAGATAGGCGCCATGCATTTCGAAGGTTGCGAAATGCGCCTCGGGATCCTTGATCAGAACGGCTCCTGCCTCAAACGGCGCGTGTAGCCATTTATGTGGATCGATTGCGACGGAACCGGCCCGCTCCATGCCGGACACAAGATGCGCGTGGTCTGGGGAAAGGCGCAGAACACCGCCGATACACCCATCCACATGAAACCAAAGCCGTTCTTGTTCGCAAAGATCGGCAAGCGCGGTCAGGTCATCTATTGCGCCGGTGTTTGTGGTTCCTGCCGTCCCGATGACGCAAGCTGGCTGCAATCCCTGCGCGCGGTCTTTGGAAATCGCTGCCGCCAGCGCATCGAGTCTGATCCGCTGGCGGTCATCGCTCGGGACCTCCACCAGCGCTTTTGAGCCAAGACCAAGGGTCTCCAACGCCTTTTGGTGGCAACTATGGACCTGGTCGGAAGCATAATACCGCAGCGGCCTTTCTAATGCTGCGATGCCTTCCGCGCGCACATCATAGCCGGCGGCGAGGTTCCGGATGACCGTATGCGCAACGAGGTTCGCCATGGACCCGCCGCTGGTCAGGGTTCCACTGGCATTTTCAGGAAAGCCTGCGATTTCCTTCAACCAATCGACAACCTGCTGCTCGACCTGCGCCGCACCTGTGTTCCCGCCCCCAAGATTACTTCCCTCAACAGCGGCAAGGAAATCACCCAATGCTCCTGTAAAGTTGCTGGCTCCCATGTACCACCCCCAGAAACGGGGATGGATGTTTCCCATGGGATAGGCGCGTACGAGCGCACGATAGTCGCTATAGACCTGTTCCAATGAGCTGGGGTCTTCAGGCAATCCAGCCTTGAGTCGAGAGCGAACGTCGTCGGGCATTGGGCGCCAAACGGGACGTTCGCGCACTTGCTCCAAATGATCGATGGCTTCATCCACCACGATATGCGCGAGCGCGCGGGCCGCCTCCCAATCGTCAGGGTCGAGCGTTTCCTCTTTGATGTTTCCCATGTGCCGCGCCCTCTCTTCTCAAGTGGAGAGTGCGGGAGGATTGCCTTCAAAGCAATCTCTGCGTGGCCTTGGCCTTCCGCAGGGACGACTCTGGCCTGATACAACAGTGTCGGAAAAGCCAGAGAGGTCATCGAACCGAATGAACCGCATTGTGACGGCCATCACAAGAAGAACTCTGCCCGTGGACCGCCTTCTTGTTTTGTCGCCGCCGTCAGAAAAGAAAGACAAATATGCGTAAGTTGCGAGGGCTCCTGCCAATGAGGCCTTAAGGCTGGCTCCGGATCAGGTCGGGGGTCAACCAGCCCAAAGCTGTGCCTATTTCGCCGAATTGGAACAAAAGGCAGCCATGACACCGGGCCAGCCCACGTCACAACTGGATCCTGCCGACTGAGCGGTTTTGGCCTTTTTCGGTGCGGTGGCGCTTTTCACTGGTGCATTTGACGAGGCTGTCGAAATAGCCGACCGCCACAAAACGAATGAACGATTTGAAGAAGCCAAACAGCTAGGTGATCCCCTGTGCGCTTGATCGAACGCACCGGTCGATGTGGTGCTCAGGAGCGTTTTCAGCAAAGAGCAATATGCAGATTCAGTTGTCGGTGAGTTGACCAGATTGGGTTGGGCAACTCCAACAAAACCGCACCTTATGAAACGAAAACCTGTCAGGTCCGCTTGTGGTGAAACCACACCGAGATTTCTCAGCACTCTTCAAAGGCCGGTCATTCAAACACATTGAAAAGTGGTCACTTCGATATCGTTGAATTTGGTGTTGCGACCATTGTGGGTTGGAGATTTCAGCCGAGTGCATCGCCCGAAAATAGTTGAAATGTAGCGATTTTGTGCATTTTTAAACTCCATTTATACACCTCAATGTCTGTTTTGCCTCGGGAAATGTCGCAAGCATTTCAGCGCCAAGATGGGTCAAAACTATCCTGCGATTGTGAGGTGCCGCTGCTTGATTCTCAGGCGGCGGAGAATTGGGAAGCCGGTGTAAATCCGGCACTGCCCCCGCAACGGTAAGGAAGGTCAGGTTCGATAATCAACCACTGGGACGAGGATCCCGGGAAGGTGTCGAAACCGGGTGAAAACCCCTTTCAAGTCCGGAAACCAGCCTCAAAGATATGTCAAACCGCGGGTGGCGGTGGGGGCACAGGTTTCGGACGTGATCCTCGCGCACCTCCGGACTGTTCCTCCTTGTCATCTGCCCAAGCAACGCCGCGGGGCGCGGCAGGAGAGCCAGAAGTGAACAACATTCAAAGCCTATTGGCGCGTCGAAATCCAGGTTGCGCTCTGGAGCAGGCGTTTTACACCGATCCCGAAGTTTTTCAGACCGACCTTGAAACCATCCATT
Organism: Ruegeria sp. YTSC199; assembly: GCF_059609725.1. NCBI lineage: Bacteria > Pseudomonadati > Pseudomonadota > Alphaproteobacteria > Rhodobacterales > Roseobacteraceae > Ruegeria > Ruegeria sp. YTSC199. The sequence continues at coordinate 21,945 of NZ_JBXWMF010000021.1, read as the reverse complement.
ATCGCGACTGGTTGTTTGCCATTCCGGCATGTGAACTGGTGAAAGCAGGCGACTACGTGACCTATAGCATAGGCGCCTATCGTGTGGTCATTGTTCGCGGGGCCGACAATCAGATCCGGGCGTTTCACAACACCTGCCGCCATCGCGGCTCGATCATTTGCAAGGCCGCTAAAGGTAATGCGCCCAAGCTGGTGTGCCCTTATCACCAGTGGACCTATGAGCTTGATGGCTCCTTGCTGTGGGCCCGCGACATGGGGCCGGATTTCGATCCGAAACAGCATGGTTTGAAGACCGTCCATTGCCGGGAGCTTGCCGGGCTGGTCTATATCTGTCTGGCGGATGACGCCCCCGATTTCGATACGTTCGCCAATATCGCGCGCCCGTATCTCGAGCCGCATGATCTGAAAAATGCCAAGGTCGCCTTTGAAAGCTCGATCATCGAAAACGGCAATTGGAAGCTGGTTTGGGAAAACAACCGCGAGTGCTATCACTGCGGCGGCAACCATCCTGCGCTGTGCCGGACCTTCCCGGATGATCCGGGGGTGACAGGAATCGAAGGCGGCGAAACGCCAGCATACATGCAGGCCCATTTCGACCGGTGCCATGCTGCGGGCATGCCATCACAGTTCTATCTGCACGATGATGGCCAGTATCGTCTGGCACGTATGCCCCTGAAAGAGGGGGCCGAGAGCTATACGATGGATGGCAAATCCGCCGTGCGTCGCTGGTTGGGCCGATCGCCCTTTGCGGATGCGGGATCGCTGTTGAAGTTCCACTATCCGACCACGTGGAACCACTTTCTGGCTGACCACTCCATCGTTTTCCGCGTCGCCCCGATCAGCCCGACCGAGACCGAGGTCACAACCAAATGGTTGGTCAACAAGGACGCAGTTGAGGGCGTTGACTACGATGTGAAACGTCTGACCGAAGTCTGGGTCGCCACGAATGACGAAGACCGTCAGGTGGTTGAGGACAACCAGCAAGGCATCAACAGCCCGGCCTATATGCCCGGCCCGTACTCGGCCATTCAGGAATCCGGCGTGCTGCAGTTTGTGGACTGGTATTGCAACACACTGTCGGCCCGTCTGGTGCCGGACACCATGGCGGCGGAGTAAGGCCGATGAAAGACATGAACACGCCCTCTTCCACCATCTGGCAGGATGGCGAGATGCTGGAATGTGTCTCGGTCGTGCCCGAGATGCCGAATACCGCCAGCTTTTCGTTCCGCGCCCCTTCGGGGGCGCAGTTTTCATATCATCCCGGTCAGTTTCTGACGCTCGAAATTCCTGCGCCCGGCCAACCCGGTGGAGTCGTACATCGCACCTACACGATCTCATCTTCGCCGTCGCGGCCTCGGTCGATTACCATCACCGCCAAAGCGCAACCCGACAGTATTGGCACGCGCTGGATGCTGGACAACCTGAGGCCCGGTATGCGGATCAAGGCCATTGGACCTGCTGGCCTGTTTACCAATGCAGAAAGCGCGGCGCGTAAATACCTGTTTATCTCAGCGGGCTCGGGCGTCACCCCGATGATGTCGATGACAACCTGCATGTGGGATGAGGGGCGCGATCTGGATGTTGTCTTCATCAACTGCGCCAAACGCCCGTCCGAGATCATCTTCCGCCAACGATTGGAGCAGATGGCCAGTCGCACCGATGGGTTGGATCTGAAATTTGTTGTGGAAGAGCCGGACCGTTACAGCCCCTGGACCGGATTTCAGGGACAGTTCAATCAGCTGATGTTGGGCCTGATGGCGCCGGACTATCTGGAGCGTGAGGTCTATTGCTGCGGTCCTGAGCCTTTCATGCAGGCCGTGCGCGATGCGCTGGCTGGTCTTGGCTTTGACATGGACAACTACCATCAGGAAAGCTTCGGCGCACCTGTGGAGACCGAGGCGGATCAGCCGGAACTGGGTGACGTTGTTCTCGACGATGACAGCAGCGCCGAGATTCTGTTCTCAAGCTCGGGTGTGACTGCCAAGGTTGCCGAGACCGACACGGTTCTGGCCGCCGCGCGCTCGGTTGGTCTGATCATACCGTCGGGCTGTACCTTCGGTGTGTGCGGAACTTGCAAGGTCAAGAAAACCGCCGGTGAAGTTCACATGGTCCACAATGGCGGGATATCAGAAGACGATATCGAGGCAGGCTACATCCTGGCCTGTTGTTCGAACCCAATGGGCAAGGTCGAAGTCGAAGTATGACACACAAGAGGAAGCGCAGGCCCTGCGCTTCCCGTGTCCAATTCAGAAGTCCCAGTCTTTGTCTTCGGTCGCAACGGCTTTACCGATGACATAAGACGAGCCCGACCCCGTGAAGAAGTCATGGTTTTCGCTGTCCGGGCTCAACGCTGCCAAGATCGCCGGATTCTCCTCAGAGGCTTCCGGTGGGAACAAATCTGCGAACCCGAGGTTTTCAGCGCCTTGTTGGTCTTGCAGTGCAGGAAGCCTTCACGTCTTGCGTCGGACCGATTTAGTCATAAAGCTCTTCGGTATATTGGTTTTCGATCCCGTCGAGTTAGAACATCAGGCCGACGGTAAGATATTTCAGTTCCTGTTGTTCCGCCTCAGACAGCACTTCATAGCCCTGCTGGAACTTGCAGCCTTTGAAATTGCCATGCTCGGCCTCATCGCTGATGATCAGACGGATTAGGTCGGCGGTGTTGGTTAGCTTGGCGCGGCTGGACCAGTTCATCGGCAGGTAGAAGCCGGAATAGAACAGGAAGCTTTCCAGAAATTCCGAAGCGATCTTGCGTTTCATCTCCTCGGCCTTGGCCAGCAGATGCGGGTTTTCGCCGGGCCAGCGAATGGCTTAGTTAATCTCTTTGGTCGAACAAAGCGTTGAGAAGATCGAGGAATAGCTGCGTGCATGCACCGCCTCCGTGAAGGCGATGTTGGTCGGATCGGCTTCTTCATGTGGTGTCACGGCGTCTGGCATCAGGGTAGGGGCGCCGACGGTGTACTGGATTATGTCCAGCAGGGTCAGGCCGGTTAGCCGTAGTAGTTTCAATGGCTTTTTCGATCCGAGAGCGTGATTTTCGTCTCTGCCAAAATTGCTCCACATCAAGCGGCCCGATCTCCTCAGCCGCTTTATTCAAACGGGATTGGGCGCTTCGCGGGTGATCCGGACTTGGCAGTAAATCGCCAGCCCGAGAGTGATCAGGGCTAAACCTGCAGTGATCGTAAAGGTCATCGAAAATGCACGAGCAATATCCGCAACCGGAGCATTTGCGGTATCTCCTGTCCCGACAATAGCAACAAACAACGCAGGCATAGCAGAGGCACCCGTCATCAGGCCCAAATTCCGCGAGAGCCCGAGAAGGCCAGAGAGGCGGCCGCGCTGTTCCTTGGAAGCTTTGATCAGAACGGCTGTGTTGTTGGCGGCAAGAAACAACTGAAAGCCAGGCGTCAGCATGATGAGTGAGGCTAAATATCCGCCAACTCCAAAACTTAGCGGCAGATACGCCAGGAACAGCAAGCCAATCGTGGTCTGCACGAGGCCCATTATCATCGCACGATCCGAGCCAAGCCGATCCGTCACCCAACCGGCTGGAACGCCAAAGAACGCGGCGACCAGTGGCCCTACGGCCATAACCAAACCGATGAGCGCCTCACTCAATTCCAAGGAATAGGCGAGGAAGAATGGGCCAATAACCAAAGTGGACATCATGATTGAGCTGACCATCAGGTTCATCAAAAACGCTATACTTGTCCTCTGGTCGCGGAGCAATTTCATAGGCACCAGCGGTGAGGTTACACGGGCTTCGACAATCGCAAATAAGAGGATCGCGATCAAAACAGCAAAAAGCAGTGCGCCCGATGACACGGGAATACTCGAGGCCGCGCCGCTGGTGGCCAAAGCGTAGGCTGCGAGGGCGATCACCAACACAGAGGTTCCTGGAATATCCAACTCTCGAAAGGATATGGTCCTTCGTCCGGAATCGCGTGCGATGGAAGTGGCGGACAGAAAAAGCGTGATACCGGCGAAGCAGGCAAGGAACCAAAATGCCATGCGCCAGTTGCCCATGGCCAGCAACACACCGCCCAGCGATGGCCCCAATGCAGTCCCGGCAGCGGATGTCGTCCCGAGTAACCCCATCGCCGTGCCCAGCCTCTCTATCGGGACGAGGTCACGTGCGATAGACATCGGAAGCGCGATCAGGATCGCTCCACCAAGCCCCTGCAACGCGCGTCCGGCAATTAATAAGCCAAGGTTCGGAGCCATCGCGCTTAGAACCGACGCTGCAATAAAGATGATTAGACCAGAATTCAGCAAACGGCGGTGTCCGAATAAGTCACCAAGCCGCCCGGCGGACACGATCGTGACGGTAACGGATGTGAGGTAGGCCAGTACGACCCATTGCACCTCCAACACTGTCGCAGAGAAGCTGCGCGTCAGTGTCGGAAGCAGTACCGTTGCGATACTGATACCCAATGAGGCGGTCAATGTCGCTGCCGCGAGGGCAATAAGGATGGGAATGGATGATTGCGCCTGTACCGTATTGGCCATCGTAAATTCTCTTGTCTCATGTGTCCGTAAGAAGGTACCCTGCCACTTCAAGCCAACTTGAGGTCAAGTATGAAACTCCTTGATATCGGTGTCCTGTCCAAAAAGAGCGGCGTCCCTCCCTCAACACTGCGCTATTATGAGGAAATCGGGCTGATCCAGTCGGTTGGACGGAACGGGCTGCGGCGGCAATTTGAGATACGGGTAGCAACGCAGCTTGCTTTGATCTCTTTAGGAAAAATGGCGGGTTTCTCGCTTGTTGAGATCAAGGACATGTTCGCCAAAGATGGAACGCCGCAATTACCGCGCTCTGAGTTACACCTGCGCGCAGATGCCCTCGACGAACAGATCCGAGGCCTCACCCGGCTACGCGATGCGTTGCGTCATGTAGCCGATTGCCCGGCTGAGACCCATATGGACTGCCCGAAGTTCAGGCGCCTCATGGAGTTTGCGTCGCGTTCCGTCGCCACTCGAAAGTGATGAAAGCGCCTGTGTAGACTGGCGGCAGACAGCAAGCAACAGGCAGGTCTTTTGCTGCAAACTGACAAATTGAATAGATGGGCTCGGAGTTGTCATGCGGTGGCGTACATTTGATCTTGTCCACCCGAAAGGTCGACGTTTCGGACTGCCAATTGCCGACAAAGACCTCATCGGCGAGTGCTGCGGTGCAGGTCCCTGAAGCTGAATTTGATCGACGGCGCTGAATCTCGGAGAAACTAAGGACCAAGACGCTGACGAAGCTGCCGTTGGCCACAAAGCGACCAACAGCAGTTTTTCAAAGCAGGCGTGTCGCTATTCCACCATCAACAGCTAGCGGAGAGCCTGTCACGAAGCTTGCTCGGTCCGACAACAAAAACACGGCTGATTGAGCAATCTCGTTTGGTTCGGCCATCCGTTTAAGGGGATGCAAGCCAGCGATCAAATCGTGCGTCGCCGGATCATCACCGGCCATATCGGTCTTTGTGCCGCCGGGCAAAATCGTATTGATGCGAATACTTTGCGCCGCATGATCCGAAGCCAACGATTGTGTAAATCCGATCAGCCCAGCTTTCGAAGCTGCGTAGGCCGCCATGCCCGGCATACCGCCGTTACTGAAGCCAACAAACGTTCCCGTAAAGACGATCGACCCACCGCCGCGTCTTTGCATAGCCGGAATCTGGGCTTTTGCTGCGAAAAATGCGCTGGTTAGGTTTGTCGCGAGGACGGACTGCCAGTTGATTGATTCCATTTCTGGAATTGGTCCCATGTCGCCTACTATGCCTGCATTGTTGAATGCGCCATCGAGACCGCCAAACCGTTGTTCTGCCAGCTCAACAAGATCCTTGGCAAAAGCCTCATCACGGACATCACCCGCCAGGCAAGCAGCGCACCCATCGCTTTGCTCAATCTGCCTTACTATTTCTTTCAGTCGTGCCTCTCTGCGCGCACCCAACACGACATTCGCTCCCTCTGAAGCGAACAACATTGCTGCTGCTGCACCGATTCCACTGCTCGCACCGCTGATGATGATTGTTTTGTCTTTCAGTTCCATGATCATGCCTTTCAGTTTCTGCATGCCAGTCAGTTAAGAAAAAACATCCGCACGGAGCGATCCGTTTCCCGCGCTTGTTGGGCAGTCAAAATCGAATGAGCAAGAACTGGGTCGGCATACCGCCTTCAGATAGAGACCACTATTTGCGGATACGGCAGCATTAGGCGTTTCGGTCTCAACGATGCCAACTCCCGAACCGGTGCAATCTGCGGGCCTCATCAGTGTAAGCCGGCGACGCGCTTGCCCTCTCACTGTTTGACCCAATTCACTGGCAGTTGTCGCGTGACCCGCAAGTATAGTTAATCGCCGCGAGAGCGAAATCGCTTTTGACGCCAAACGTAACAAGCAAGATCATCAACGGCGGCAACGGTTAGGCATCGAGCCCCGCTTCGACATCCCAAAATGGCCTGTCCTTCCCTATCTGTTCTGCAAGGAAATCCACAAAGGCGCGCACTTTCTTTGGCATATGGCGGCGCTCGGGGAACACTGCATAAAGCGCTTGTTCGGGCAAGGCGTATTCCGGCAACACCCGGACCAGACGACCGGTGGCCAAATGGGCACCCGCCACAAATGTCGGCAACCGCCCTATACCAAGCCCATCAAGCAAGGCGGTGCAAAGCGTTTCGCTATTGTTTATCCGCAGAGTGCCTTTGGAGCGTACCCGCAACTCGCCGTTTGGCCCATGGAGCACCCATTCCATCGGATCGCGTGAATAGGCGTAATGCAGACAGTTATGCGCCAATAGATCTTCCGGGTGCTGCGGGTAGCCCTGCCGCGAGAGATAATCCGGTGCGGTGACAAGGACGCTGTGGATTGGTGCCAACCGACGCGCGATCAGGGCAGAGTCGGGCAAAGTTCCGGCCCGGATGGCCAAATCCAGCCCGGCATCGACCAGATCGACAACTCGGTCGTCCATTGTCAGGTCCATTGTGATATCTGGATAGGCGGTCAGAAACTGGGTAAGTAACGGTGCAATATGCAGCCGCCCGAAGGACATGGGCGCGCTTATCCTCAGATGCCCGACCGGGTGCCCTTGTAGGGCCGAAACCGCGTCTTCCGCCTCCTGCGCCGATCCCAGCGCCTGAACGGCATGTGTCAGGTAGATTTCCCCGGCTTCAGTCAGCGAAATGTTTCGTGTCGAGCGATGAAACAGTTGGGTACCAAGATGTGCTTCCAGTGTGCCTATCCGTTTGCTGACGGCTGATTTCGTGATCCCCAATCGCCGCGCAGCCGCGGCAAAGCCGCCGCTTTCTGCCACAGCGACAAATATGGGGATGGCGCCAATTTCGATCATTATTTCCTCTCATCGTCAACTTTTTCTCACCCTTGAGTGCTCAAGTTAGATAATTATCACGACCTAGGAAACACGTTAGGTCGTCTTCAACACAAATTGGATGGAGGTGGCCATGCCCAAAATGCTCATCAACGGAATTCTGCGCGACAAGCCAAAGCAATCTGATGGGCGTTTTCACCGGTTGCCCAACTCTTTTCATGGTCGGATCAGTTCAGAGGCCCAGGCGGATTTTCCGGCGGCTTCTGGACGTTACCACCTCTATATGTCCAAGGCTTGCCCGTGGTGTCACGGCGTCGACCTGGTGTTGTCGCTTAAGGGGTTGCGCAATACCATCGGCATCACCTGGATGGACCCGGTTATGTCCGACGACGGCTGGGTCATCGACCAATCCAACTTTGACGATGCGGTCGGCGTTCTGCGTGACTGGTACCTCTATCAGGTCTATCAACGCGCCGCACCTGCCCATACCGGCGCGATTACCGTCCCGGTACTGATAGACAAGCTCAGCGGTCAGATCATCAGCACTGAATCGGCAGATATCATGCGGATGCTCAACGCCGCCTTCGTGGACACGACCAGCCCAGACCTCTACCCGCCTGAACTCGCCGTTGAAATCGACCGGCTGGCGGAAATTATCCAGACACCCATTCGCAATGGCGTCTATCGGGCTGGTTTTGCCACGACGCAGGAAGCCTATGACGAGGCGATCCATCAGCTTTATGCGGGTCTGGACGTTGTCGAAACCGTGCTGAACACGCGGTGTTTTCTGGCTGGCGCAATTCCGACAGAAGTTGATCTGAAGCTGTTCCCAACGCTCCTGCGGTTCGATCCTGTCTATGTAACGCATTTCAAGATCGACCGGAATCGGATCTCGGATTACCCAGCCCTTTCACGCTATCTTACGGATATTGCACAACTGCCTGGCGTGGTTGAAACGATCGATATGCAGCATATACGCGCGCATTACTTTCTCAGCCATCGTCACATCAACCCGAGCGGCATCATCCCAATCGGACCGGAACCACAAAATTTCGTTGCGAATCTAACAAAGGGAGCCGCGTGATGCCCCGCTTTGTCAGAGACCTTCCACCGACAGCCCTGATCATTGCCATCGGCGCGCTCGTCGGTGTCAGTTTTACCTTAACCAAACTCGTAGCCATTGCGGGCATAGCACCGCTGCAGGCGCTATTCTGGCAGCTCTCGATCGCAAGCCTGGTTCTGTTCGTCATTGGGGCGATTTCCGGCAAGCGTCCACCGCTGCATCGCAGGTATCTGACCTATTATCTGGGGGCAGGCATCCTCGGCATCAGTGGTCCCGCCCTGATTGGTTATACAGTGTTGGGACACGTTTCGACCGGCTTCTACTCCGCCCTCGTCACGCTCTCACCGCTCTTCACATTTGCGATCACGGCTTTGGTTGAAAAGCGAATGTTGCCCGCATACCGGCTGATCGGGATTTTGATCGGGTTGGCTGGCATCAGCTTTGCTACTCATAGCGGCTTTGACCTGTCAGACGTTGCTTCGTACTGGATCGCTGTTGCGATGGCCGGCCCGCTTCTGCTGGCAATGGGAAATGTGTTTCGCAGCCGGGCCTACCCGCTGGACGGTGATCCCATGGCGCTGGCGACCGGAACTCTTGGGTTGCAATTGCTGGTAATCGGCCTCCCGGTCCTTGCCATCGGTCAGTTCTCGCACGGTTCGATACACGGTTATGGCTCAATCGCCGCGATGATCGGAATTGGGTTTATCACCGCTCTCAGCTACGTGCTGACATTCGAGGTTCAGCGGCGCACGGATGGCGTCGGATTTGCCCAGGTCGGATACTTCGCCACTCTTTTCGGCATCGGCTTCGGGGCCTTGATCTTTGGTGAGCCGATCCGCATCTCACTGGTGATGTCGCTCGTGGTGTTGTTCTTCGGGCTGGCCGTCTCCAATGGGCACATCCGCCTGAATTGCCTCTGGAAAGCCTTGCGTCCAAACGCGGTTCCAACTGCCGCTGACGGGCACGTCTCTTCAACCATCTGTAACGGAGAATCAGAATGCAGATAGCCTCACAAGACAATTCACCCCATGCATCGCTGATCGCCGGACTATATACTGCGGTGGACGCGTTGAACGCAGACGACATCGTCGGATTTGTGACAGAGGGCGTCAGGTTTCGCCTCGGGAACTTCGATCCGATCCACGGGCGCCAACTCGTCCATCAGGCCAATGAAGCGTTTTTTCAGACCATCGCTGCCATGCGCCATACTATCACCGGCATCTGGTCGAGTGGCGACACGGTGTTCTGCGACGGGACAGTCCACTACACACGCAAGGACAACAGCGAGCTTGAAGTCCCGTTTGCTACGCGCCTTCGCCTGCAAGGGGGCAAAGTGGCTGACTACGTAGTCTATGCGGACATCTCGGCGCTGTAGGACTTCATGAGGGGACAAATAGGCTGCTTCGAAGGTCTCGAAGCAGCCATGATCCTCCTAACCGAACCCGGCGCGGTAAGTGCTCATTGCCTATATTCCCTGCTTTTGACGCACGTTGGGAACGGCCCGCTCCTGCTGTTTAGAAACTGAGCGTATGCGGCACTGCAGCTTCAGCAAAGCGTTCATTGATTGTTGCAGTTCTGGACGCATTGCAACACGCTATTCGCAACATCTGAATTGTGATTTGGGAAACGGTGCCTATGGAACAGAGTGTGTCCATCGATCAGATTAAGGGATCGATCGGGTCGTTATTGTTATTGTGGTCGAAGGTCGAGCGCGCGATAAAAGAAGAAGTCGCTCACGCCCATGGAGGAAAACTTCCCAAGTCAGCACATGGCATTGCCGCTGTCTTGAAGGTTTGGGAATCCACAATGGCGAGCGGGCCACTCGCATCACCGTTTCGCACGTCACTCGCTTCCACCCTTTGTGAAGAACTCCGAGAGAAGCTCGTCATTCGAAATGGTGTTTGCCGTGGCCTGGTCGGATACTCGGCCGAGTATGCTGGCAAGCCTGCAACTCTAACTTGGGAGCTCAACGACGAAAAACGTAGCATCACTTGGGATGATCTACAGGTTTCATTCAGTTGGCTTTCGAAAGTGCCAATCGCAGTTGAAATCATCTCAAACGATTGCAACAAACGTGCAGGATGCCGAATGACTGATAGTGAAGACAACCGTGAATGGTGGAGCGCTGAGTTCGCTATCAGTTTGTCTGGTTCGAAGAAAACGTATTGAAATGATAGTCGACCCAAAGCCGCCATCCAACGGCGTTCTCGGATGATGCGGTGCGCTTGTCAGACCGGATTTCAGCTGCAGACGCAAAATCTGGCGATGCTCGAATTCACAGTCTACGCAACAAACCAGCCGTTCTCGATCAAAACTGCCAGGGCGGCTTTCGCTGACAATATGCGATGAGTCACCTCGTATCTGGATTAGGTTCGCCGTATTGGCTAACCTGTTAGTCGAGCTAGGGAGGTTGGGCATTGGAACGACGCCTCACGGCGATAATTGCTGCAGATGTTGTAGGCTACAGCCGCCTCATTCGAGAGAATGAAGCTGGAACTTTGGCGACCATTAAGGCACATCGTGAAGATCTGATAGAACCTATCGTTTCCGCCCGAAAAGGACGCATCGTCAAATTGATGGGCGATGGTCTGCTGATCGACTTTGCCAGCGCCGTTGAGGCGGTGCAATGCGCGATAGAGTTTCAGCATTTTATCGGGTTGAAAAACAAGGACGTCCCTGAAGAAAACCAGATACACTACCGAATTGGGATCAACGTCGGCGACATCGTTGTGGAGAACGATGATATTTATGGGGACGGTGTAAACATTGCTGCGCGGCTGGAAGGTTTGGCTGTGCCTGATGGCATCTATATGGCCGCCAGCGTATTTGATCAGGTAAAGGACAAACTCGACCTCAACATCGAAGACCTCGGGCTGCACGAGGTCAGGAACATTGCAGAACCTATACGTGTTTTCAGCCTGTTGCTTGATGACAGAGCATTGGCTCTCGTTTCCACTATTTCCCGACCCGTAGCACCCGCACGTAAAACAAGGTTGGTCGCTGTTGGGGTCGCGGTTGCAGTCTTGGTCGGGGGGATGGTCTTGTGGCAGACTTGGATCGCTTCGAACCAATCGCCCGATCCCACCGCTGTCTCTCTAACCGGCAAACCATCCATTGCCGTACTGGCGTTCGACAATTTGAACAGCGATCCGGAAAAAGACTATCTCAGCGACAGCTTCAGCGAAAACATCATCACCGCGCTCTCTCGATTTGTCGACTTTTTCGTAATCTCCCGCAATTCGACATTTACCTACAAGGATCAACCGGTAAAGGCGCAACAGGTGGCCGAGGAATTGGGTGTTCGCTACGTCGTCGAGGGCAGTGTCCAAATATCGGGAGAAAAGTTGCGTGTCACAGCGCAGTTGATCGACGCAACAAACGGCAAACATCTTTGGGCGGAAAGCTATGACCGCAGTCTTGAGGATATTTTTGCTGTTCAAGATGAAGTTACGCGCACCATCGCCCTGACTCTCAACGAGAACATCGACCTGGCCGAGTATGACCGGCTAGAGCATCAACCCACTGATAATTTGAATGCATACGAACTTTTTAAGCGTGCGCAGGAACAGTCGTTCACCTTCACGAAAGAAGGCAACATTCTTGCGATGGAGTTGAGCAGGAAGGCAATCGAGCTCGACCCAAATTTTGCCAGCGCATACATCGAACTCGCTTGGGCCCATAACTTCGGTTACCGCTGGGGGTGGACTGAAGTCACGCCACGAGAAGACTCTTTGGCTCTCGCGTTTGAAATGGCCAGAAAAGCGATAGAACTAGAGCCATTCAATTTCAAAGCTCATCAGGTTTTAGCAAGTATTACAGTTCAAAGTGGCGATCTTGAGAAAGCCGCATCTATTTTCGAAAAAGCGATATCTTTAAACCCGAACTCCGCTCAGGTACTCGCCGATTCCATTGACCCTCTGGTCTATAGTGGCCGGGCAGATGAAGCCGTAGACCGGATGAAGGCTGCAATACGCCTCAATCCACATCATCCTGATTGGTATCTGTGGAATCTGGGTTGGGCCCAGTACTTTGCCGAGGACTACGAAGGAGCGCTCGCTTCAATCGAAAAGATGAACGAGGTCCCGGATCGCCTCAGACGTACCCTTGCACCGATTCTGCTCCGATTAGGACGGGATGACGAAGCGCGCACCATGATGGGCGAGTTCCTAATAGACAATCCCGAATACGATATTGAGGAAGCGAAAGCTGCCCCGTTTACCGACAAAGAGTTCCACAACCGCTGGTTAGCCGATTTGCGAGCATTGGGAGTTCCGGAAACCGCGTCTTAGTGGTTTGAAATGGCCCTCGTGAAACGGATAATAAAGCCAAAAACTGACATAGAGGTTTTCGCGACAAACTCACATTTTGCGTTCCCTGCGGCAGCGCAAATCGGAGCTTAGAATTCCCGCTACCTGAATATCCGATTCCAACTTGTCAGCATGACTGCCTTACGAATGCGGAGAAATTCCGGACTCCGCCCTCTTCACAAAAAGTCGCTGAATTTGGCGTGACCAGCGCCGTAGTAAAACGCTTTTGTGCGGTATTCAGGCCATTCGTTTCTGAGGTTATTGTTACTCTGGCAAAGAACGATGGCTTTGCAGAACGCCCACCGGATCGCACAGAGAGCAACAAGTTGGCAAAAAACTACTCGAAGGGCTGGCACTGCGCCTATTGCGGGATCCTCATGCCCGAGTGGAAACGAGTTGACGTCAAGTATTGCAAGGAAGGCTGTTGCAAGATGGTTGCGCGGAAACGGCGTCTAAAGCTTAGCGAAATAGAGGGCGCTATTACACTAGCTGTTTCGGCGTCTACGCGCCACCAGACCAAGACCTGTCATACCAATCAGGAAAACCGAGAGCGAAGACGGAAGCGGAACTGGAGCAATTTGACTACCTTCCAAACGGAACAATAGGTCCTCACTCCGATTGTATGTAGTGAAGGTCGGGAAGGTTCGCTCCTGGATTGACCCACTACCCGGGTTTCGGCCTGACCAAGTTGGTATATCCGTTGCCAACCAATAGTTTCCAGTCTGAATTGCTTGATCAACCAGATCAAATGTTGCTTCCCAAGCGTAAGCGCTTCCCGATATCGGACTAGAACCATATATAACGCTGGATGTCAGTGAGCCAGTCAGTCGGTAGAGTTCTGTAGTTCGGGTTGAGTCAAATATTGCAATGGTAATGTTCTGATGTAGAGAGCCACCCGAGCTATTGGAACGTGCCAAGACGGTTATAGATTCGATTAGACTATCGTTCGAAACATTAAAGTCGTCGTAGACTTGCCAACCGCCATTTCCAATAATGTAACCTCCACTTGACCAACCTCTAAAATTTGTGGCCGTAGTCCAATCATTCTCGTGAATGGTTAAAGAATTCGCCTCAGTTGCAAAAACTATCGCAGCAGCTATTGCAAAAATCTTCCTCATAACGTCCCCCACCAGAAACCAAACTAGAAAAACTTTGACTGGAATTGTGGCGACAGTACCAGAAAACGCGCGATTCCGCAAAATAAGGGGTGTAAAACGCGGGTCAACCTTCCATCCGCCATTAGCGGACGTGCCTCGTCAGCAGCGTAACAAATAAGGAATTATCCCGCATTTCACCGCGATCACCTGCTACAGTAATCCCAGTGTTTAGCCGCTGAGGCCTCAAAGTCGGCCGTCAGGCACAAAACAGGGTTCAGAATTTCTCGGCGTTGTCTCACGCATTCACAGCTCTCTTTGGCGCTTATTCCGTGGCGGGCGCGGTTTCCGTATCAGCAGCCGGTGCAGTTTCTTCGGTAGCCCCATCCTCGCCGCCTGACCTCATCATGGAAAAGACCAGCACAAGCGCCAGGATCGCAACCGCGATTATCACGTAGTTTCTGTTCATATCTATTCTCCCAAAGTGGTGAACGGATCGAACAGCGGCTGACACCTATGGCTTCAAGCCATCCTAAGCTTCACAGGTGTCGGATTAGAAAGCTGTTCGTATTGATCGACCGCCGACAGGTATTCTTCGAGTCGCTTGCCTTCCTCGGTATCCGGTTCAGATCCCCACAGGTATTCAATTTCGCGAAGTGCGGCGCGGTACTCGGTCGGAGTGCGGACAATGGTCATGGCAAAGCCTCAAATAAGAAATCAATTCTGAGTGCATACCTGAAAATGCGCGATTCTGATAGATGGTTCGAAGCTGGCGGCGATCCATGGCTTCTCGGTCTCGAGAAACCCTGTTAGAGATTGCCCATGCCTGAGTTCCGCCCTTTTTCAAGTGATACACTCCGGCCCTTGGCTGGGTTAAAAGTGCGCGATGAGCAGACCACGTTTGTTGCATCAAACCTAATGACGATGGCACAATCTATCTTTGAACCTGGGTCGGAAATTTACGGTATATGGGAAGAAGCCACTCCGGTCGGGTTGTTGGCGGTGGTCGACATGTATCACCCGGAAGCGGATCTTGACGATGGTGATGACCCGAACGGGATTTATATCTGGCGATTAATGGTCGACCAGGAACACCAAGGTTGCGGACATGGTAGAGCGGCATTGGAGTTCGCAAAATCACTGGCGCGCGAAAGAGGGCGTTCAAACTTGGTAATCAGCGTTGTGGATGAGCCGGGAGGCGCGCTACCGCTCTACAAAGAGTTTGGTTTTCAGCCAACGGGAAGAATTGTTGATGGGGAGGTTGAACTGGTCATGCGG
Source organism: Ruegeria sp. YTSC199 (assembly GCF_059609725.1). NCBI lineage: Bacteria > Pseudomonadati > Pseudomonadota > Alphaproteobacteria > Rhodobacterales > Roseobacteraceae > Ruegeria > Ruegeria sp. YTSC199. The sequence goes on along the minus strand of NZ_JBXWMF010000021.1, from coordinate 6,894 downwards.
CTAGTTTGAGCTACCGAAATAGCGGAACTAACTCCGACGCAGATAGCCAGGCATCTAGCGAAGCGGAAAGAGCTATGGGAAGACACGGAGGGTTTCGGAACAAATTGTTCCAAAACCTGACAGAGGTAGGCCTGTAGGATTTGCCACGAATACAGCAAAATCGACAGGCGTAGCACGCCAACAGGTTAATCGGGTCGTTTCCCGCGCTGAGGGTGTCACACAGGAAGCCAGAGACGCCATCAGGGGCACGTAGCACGATAAGGGTGTGGTGCTTTACGGAATAAGGGCGCGCTCACCACAAGCACGCCCCAGTCCCAGGGAGGAAAATGAAAAAACTGCGCTCTCTAAACACCATGAGCGCCAACTCTTTAACTTCTCTCAGATTACACGGTTCGGTTAAGGAGTTCAGTGACGTGGATTACACAAGCGGCATACATGGGCGACATGCGCAACGTGGACGGAACTTGTTTCATACGGTTTGATATTCGATCATTTCCAAAGGAGCCACCTTTGGTGGTGGCTAAAAATAACCCTATAGATCCGCCAAGACGGCGCGATTGACGATGAGTTCAATAGGCTGATCCGGGAGGGCACGGAAAGACTGCCGGGGTACGTGAACGTCTGAAACAGCCCACCATACCGCCCCACTGAGGTTGCCCCTTGGAAAGGGCGGTTTCTTCGCGCTCCTACGATCGGGTTCCGTTTGTCCTCACGTACAATCCATGTGGTGGCAGTGGCTTTTTCGCGATTTAGGCCGAAGCCAGGCGAATTGGCGGCTTTGAGGCCTTATTCGAATTCGGTGGCCCCGGTGTCTTCGTAATCGGTCGGTTCTTTTGCCCAATGCAGCAATATCAATGCCGACTGCCCTTCAAATACTACACATAGCAAGCGAATTCGGGTTCCTCGTGGCAGGCGTGTTGCATTTGATGCTATAGGGAAAAAAGGAGGACACTATGCGGTCTTTCGTTGCCATATCTCTCAGCGACGAAACTAAAGCTGCTTTTGTATCGTTGCAGCGCGAGTTGCCAGTAGGTCGGCCAGTCACGCCGGAAAACATGCATCTGACGCTAGTTTTTCTTGACGATCAACCTGAAGAGAAATTGGAGGAATTTCATGAAGAGGTTCTGAAGCTTTCATCCTCACCCTTTGCCCTGAACTTTTCAGGGATCGAATGCTATGGGCAAGTGCTGGCTGTCGGAGTAGTTGATTGTCCGGCGCTCACAGCTTTGCAACGAAAAATCAAATCAGCCGCGCGGCGAACCGGAATCATGCTGCCACGTCGGCGTTTTCGCCCACATGTAACAATCGCCCGTTTGAAGCCGAAACAACGCGAGGAAGTTCAGCACTCCCAGTGCCCTCGCGCAAAAAAACCGTTACCGGAAATGCTGGTCACCGGATTTACCCTATATCAATCCACCTTACGTCCAGAAGGTGCCCGGCACGACGCCCTAGCATATTATTGTCTCAGTTGACCGGCTGCCGTAACAACCGAAAAACTATCACTTCCTTTCAGCAATGACGGAAAGAACCGGGCTTTTTTGATGGTTTTTGTTGGGTGCCGGTATGGGGTAGAAGTTCATCCTCATAATGAGAACGTGTAGGGTCAAAGCGCCGCATTCTTGGCCTGAATCGCGCACTTTTTCCGAAAACGCACAAAAAACCGCGCAGTATTCCGAACTGCGTCAAATCTGGGTGGCGCGATTGGCGCGCAATCATCTGATATTGTGAAGGGATCTTGGTAGCGGAGGAGGGACTTGAACCCCCGACACGCGGATTATGATTCCGCTGCTCTAACCAACTGAGCTACTCCGCCATGAGTGAGAGGCGATTTAAGGGAGGGGCTGCATAGGGTCAAGAGGGAAATGATGGTCAAAGCCGGATTCTTTTCCACGCCGATCAAACCGCCTCGGACTCGCTGCGTGCAGCTTCGGCGATCCGTCGGATGAACTTGGCGCAGGTCTCTGGTTTGGTGATCAGGATCATGTGACCCGCCCCGTCGATCCGTTCGTTGCTCAGGCCAAACTGCGCCATCGGATCGCCCTGTGTCTGAGCCGGCAGGATCGCGTCCTGTGTGCCGTACAAAATCCCGCCGGGCACGCTCAGCTCACTGTACCGAGCCATCTGCGCCTCAAGGCTGGCATTAATGCCCGCAATATCCTGCGAACCGGTGATGAAGGCCGAGGGTCGCAGACCCAGCGCACCGCCCGCACGGTCGAGGAAGTCGGCAGGCGCAGGTTCAGGGGCGAATACGACGTCTAATGTGTGCGGCGCGGTTTTGGCGGCCAGCGGTACGGCCAGAGTATTGCCGATCAGACTCCGAAGCCACTCGGCGCGAATTTTCAGCGGTTTAAAGACCTGCGGCGTGGACGGCAGTTTTTGCGTCAGAGGGGCCAGCAGGGCCAAAGCTCCGGTTTTTTGAGGGTTGTCGAGCGCCATCGCCAAGGATACCGCCCCGCCCAGAGAATGGCCAACCAGGATTGCACCGGTGATGCCCTTGGCGTCCAAAAGCTCCTGTATCATTCGCCCCTGTTCGGGCAGGCGCCCCAGATCGGCGGTATCCCGGGTCGAATACCCGCAACCCGGCCGGTCAACCGCGATGACGTGATAGTCGTCGGCCAGCATATCGACTAGCGCATAGGTGAAATGTTGCAACTGTCCGGTCAGGCCATGGATCATGACAATTGTTTGCTTCGACGGATCGCCCCGTTCGACGTAATGAATGCTGCCGCCGTTTACAGGAATGATATCACCCAGTTGCGGGACCCGCTTCTGCCCATCGGCAGTCAGCTTCCGGGTCCACAGGTTCATGCCAGTGACAAACACAACGATCAACAGAAGGATAATCAGGAACGTGTTCATCTCAGCGGTCTCCGCTTTGGGGTGGGGCAGGGTGGTATTGTTCCAGCCCGGACCGGGCCATACGCTTTTCATACTCGGCAACGGTGCCCGGCCAAAGCGTTGTGTTGCGGCCCTGTCCGTCCTGATACCAAGATGTACAACCGCCGGCCTGCCAGACGCTGTTGAGGTGACGGTCCCGCATCTCCTGCGTAAAGGCCGCCTGCTTCGCTGGGTCGGGAGAGATGGTGCGCAGCCCTTTTCGGTTCATCTGATCCAGTACGCGGCCGATATGAGCGACCTGAGCCTCGATCATCAGTACAACCGAGTTATGACCCAGCCCCGTGTGCGGTCCCAGCAGGATAAAGAAGTTCGGAAACCCCGCGATGGCTGTGCCCAGATTGGCCTGCATTCCTTCGGCCCATGCCGCGCGCAAGGTCATCCCCTCCGCGCCAGTGATGTCCAGGCGTTCACCCATGTCGGTCACATGAAAGCCGGTGCCCCAGATCAGAACATCTGCCTGGGTCCGGCTGCCATCAGAGGCGGTGATCTGGTTGCCGTCGATCTTGGTCACCCCGTGTGAAATCACCGTTACGTTCTTTTGCGCTAACGTTGGGTACCAGTCATTCGAACTGAGGATACGTTTGCACCCGATCCGGTAGTCCGGGGTCAGGCGTTGGCGCTCTTCGGGGTCGGTGATCGCCTTCTCAAGCGCTTGGCGCCACATCTTCATGGCAAAGTTAACCATCCGTTCTTCGCCGCGAAAGACGCGATGGCGGTACTCGAAGATCATGTAGATCAGTTTGCGTCTGAGCCGGGGTAGGGCTGGTACGCGTCGATAGAGGTTACGAACCCACGGTGCTATTGGCCCATCCGGGCGGGGCAGGACGTAGGGCGCAGTGCGCTGGAAGATGGTGATATGATCTGCCGACTTCGCGATCTCCGGTACGAACTGAACCGCCGAGGCGCCGGTGCCGACTACCGCGATGCGCTTGCCGGTAAGGTCTGTGCCGTGATCCCATTGGGCTGAGTGGAACTTGGGGCCGGGAAAACTATCGGCCCCCGGAATGTCTGGAATGCTGGGCAAGTGTAGCGCGCCAACGGCCGAAACCAGAAACCGAGCCGACCAGTGCTGCCCGTCCTCGGTTTCCACTTGCCAGCGTGTGCCGTCCCAGCGGGCAGATTTGAGCTGCTGGTGAAAATGGCATAGGTGATACAGGTCCTCGTCACGGCAGACTTTCTGCAGATAAGCCTGAATTTCGGCCCCATCTGCATAGGCGCGGCTCCAGTCCGGGTTCAGATGAGTCGCCATCGAATAGAGATGCGAAGGGATATCGCAGGCCACGCCCGGATACGTGTTTTCACGCCATGTTCCGCCGATATCATCCGCTTTCTCAATCATCGCAATGTCGGTGATCCCGCGTTTGCGGGCCTCAAGCGCCATGATCAGCCCCGAGAACCCGGCCCCAATGATCAGCAAGTCCGTGCTGTGTTCCATGCGTCCGCACCTCCCAAAGCGACCGAGATGGTTGGTACAGACTATAAGCTGGAAAGTGATCGTGCACAGCCTCTCATAAGGTCAGGGGGGATTGTCGTTCAGGGATTTGTCTATCGGCTCCAAGTGGCTACATCCTGACGGCGGTCCAGAGCCCAAGGTGTGGCGCGGTGTCTATAGTGGACGGATCATCAGTCTCGGCAGGATTTTGATGCGCCCGGCAACCATGATCTTGGTGCAGTCATCAAACATAACATGAGCTGAGCTAAATTCTGCGTTAGTTTTTTGTTGGGTAAAGGCCTGAGCTCAGTGCGTCAAAGGTGTATTTTTTGATCACGTCTAAGAGTATATGTCGCAAAACTACAGAATATGTCGGTTCCAGCCCAATCGTCTGGAAAGCGGCAATATAGGCAAGAAAACCAACAATTGCCGCGTTTGGACAGCGGCTTGGGCATTCTGCCCAAATAGAACTTTCAATGACCTGCCCGATGGAGGAGTGGAGAAAACCCACAGGGAATCGGGTCGAGGAAGAGACCAAGATTGGAGGCCCATCTTTAGGTGGGTTCAATCCAACTATACCGTCAACACGGAGGAAATTATGTCGGTACCCGAACCATTTACGGATGTTGAGATAGAAACGGCAGATGCCGGTTTCTACGAGAATTACAGCGTCCCCATCGCACTGATCAGCAAGGCCATCATGGTTGGGCTGGTTCTGTGGGCCCTTGTGTTTCCTGCCAATGCCAATAGCACGCTGGGCAGCCTGAACGGCAAGCTGCTTGAGGTTTTCAACAGCTTCTACGTCGTCATCGTGGGTCTGTTTTTCTTTTTTCTGGCCGTTGTCGCCATCATTCCGGCCACCGGTCGCCGGATCATGGGAACGCCGGGTGAAAAGCCCGAATTCTCGAACTTTTCCTGGTTTTCGATGATGTTTGGTGCCGGTCTGGGTGTCGGCCTGATGGTGTTTGCGACGGCTGAACCGCTTGGTCTGTGGGGGTCGAATCCCGTTGTGGTTTCCGGCGCCATCGAGGGCAACTCGCCTGAAGCTCTGCAATCGGCCTATCGCTTCACATACCTGCACTACGGCTTCCACGCCTGGGCGATCTATGTCGTCACCGGCCTGTCGCTGGCCTACTATGCCTATACCCGCAACATGCCGCTGACCATCCGTTCGGCGCTGACGCCTTTGTTCGGTCGTTTCGTCAACGGCTTTTTCGGCCATGTGGTTGATGTTCTGGGCGTTGTTGCAACCATCCTCGGCGTCTCCGTGACCATCGGTTATGGCGTCAGCCAGTTCATCGACGGTCTTTATGCCATCACCGGGATGGGGTGGATCATGGATCTGGGCGGCGAGGTTCCCACCCCCAGCAAAGTGGGCCTGATCTCCGGTCTGGTTGTGATCATGGCGCTGTCGATCATCTCGGCTGTGTCGGGCGTTGGACGGGGCGTGAAATATCTGTCGAACCTGAACCTGGTGCTGTCGATCATCCTGCTGGGCACCTTCGTGATCTTCGGTTCGTTTGTCTTTGCCATGACCACCTATGGCACGGCGATGGTGGATTACATCATTCACTTCATCTCGCTGAGCTTTGGCGCTTATGGCCCGCTGTCAGCCGAGGCCTTTGCGGCGGCTCTGCCTGCGGAAGCTCAGGCGCATGCGGATGCCCTGATGGGTGGCGCGACCAACGCATGGGGCAGCTTTGACGGCTTCAAGAGCGGTCTTGAAGGTGCTGCGGCAGAACTGGACGAGGCCACGCTGGCTGCGGCCTATGCAGCGGGTGAGCAGGGCCGTCAGTTCGGCTGGCAGGCAGGCTGGACCACTTTCTACTGGGCGTGGTGGATTGCGTTCTCGCCGTTTGTGGGCCTGTTCCTGGCGCGCATCTCGAAGGGTCGCACTGTGCGTGAGTTCATCTTGGGCTGTGTCTTCGCACCGGCGCTGGTGTGCTTTGCGTGGATGACGGTTCTGGGTGGCACCGCGATCGATCTGGAGCTGGCGGGTGCAGCCGAAGGCGCGATCATTGGGGCTTCGAACACCAACAAGCTGTTCGTGACACTGTCCTACATGATCGATGGCGGGCTGCTGTCTATGCTGAACGTGATGTGCGTGATCCTGATCATGACCTTCCTTGTAACGTCTGCTGACTCGGGCATTCTGGTGATGAACACCATCATGTCCGGCGGGAGCCAGGAAACTGGTATCAAGCACCGCATCATCTGGGGTGTGATCCTGACGGCTGTGATCGGTGCGCTGATCCTGGCAGCGGGTGAAAACAACCCGATGGACGCGCTGCGCAATGCAATGATCATCGGTGCGCTGCCCTTTACCATGGTGATGGGCCTGATGTGTATCGCGTTGGGCAAGGCGCTGTTCCGCGACAGCCAGCGCGACAAGCACGGGGTCGCGACACAGGCCGCCGAGTAAGAATCGACCAAAGGCAAAATCAGGCGCCGCCCCGTCAGGGGCGGCGTTCTTCGTTTCGTTAGCGGTGTCGTTTTCTGCAATCAGATATCGCAATCAGTGAGGTTTGAGTTTGGCGAATCCTTCAGTTTTGGCGACAAGATTG